>NZ_CP047935.1:1987068-2318856 GCF_014279995.1 Synechococcus sp. BIOS-E4-1
GAAGGAGCTGCTGGGGGGAAATATTACACTGATGAGATAAGTGGCCGGTGCTGATGGGGCTGGTTGTGCTCCAGGCTGTGAGTAGAGGGGAAGGTTGCGGAGTTTACTCATAAGAGCCCCTGCCGCAGCAGAGGTTTTTTATTTCTTCAATCACCCCAAAATCCCACAAATCAGTCTTCAATGCCTGGCACGATTGAGCACAGTAATTATTAGTCAAAGACACTGCAGAAGACCGTTGCTATAACCGTTAAAGACTCCCGATACCTATGTCAGAAGAGCAACTCAAAGCCTTCCTTGCACAAGTCAAAGCCGAAGACAGCCTTCAGGAAAAGCTCAAAGCCGCTGCTGATTCTGATGCAGTTCTTGCGATTGCGAAAGATGCTGGATTTAGTATCTCTGCTGACGACCTCAAAAAGGCCTCAGAGCTTTCTGAAGACGAGTTGGAAGGCGTTGCTGGAGGAGCTCCTTGTGTAGATATAAGCTATGCGTGATGACTTTGAATTATGGTGTTATCCCATAAATGTTGTCTAACCTTCCGTCCATTTGTAGCCTACTCTTTAAAGCCTCTGTTGCTGCTGGGGCTTTAATTTCTTCAATAGCCTGACTAATTCCACAAATTAGCCTCCAATACCTGGCAAGATTGAGCGCAGTTGAGCAGTAATCAGGTGGGTAGAAACATTACCGAACTTAGTGGTGAATTGATTCTAAGCTATTCACCAGAAGCTCACCAGAACTTCTTGGGTGCTGCACCAGAGCTGTGTAGTGGGGTTCACCAGTAGGGCTGTGATCTTGAAGGAGTCGAGGGGGCAACACCTCCAATCATTCACTCCTTAGAACCATGACTCAAGATCAACTTACAGCTTTTCTGGCTAACGCCAAAGGCAACACCAGCCTTCAGGAGAAGCTCAAAGCAGCGGCTGATACCAATGCTGTTGCTGCCATTGCCAAGGAAGCAGGTTTTAGTATCTCTGCTGATGACTTGAAGAGCGCTCAATCAGAGATTTCTGACGAGGAGCTGGAAGGCGCAGCTGGTGGAGGATTCACTCATGGTTTTTGGTGCAGGCTTATAAGCGGAGCAAAACCCAAAACTACGGCACCTGTACGTGGAGGTTGTATGATCTAATAACAGCAATCTATTAGATATTCGTACTCATCAAAACTCCTGCAACGCCAAGGGCTTTTTATTCCTTCAATCACCCGATACCCACCATCAATCAGTCTCCAATACCTGGCACGATTGAGCGCTGTAAGTATTAGCCAAAGACACTGCAGCAGACCGTTGCTATGTTTAGTAAAATATACCGATACTCATGTCCCTAGAACAACTCAAAGCATTCCTCGACAAGGTCAAAGGCGACCCCAGCCTTCAGGAGAAACTAAAAGCAGCAACTTCCCGCGAAGATGTTGTGGGCATTGCCAAAGAACACGGACACGAATTCACTGCTGATAAGTTCAGTCAGCTCAGTGAAGAGGAGCTAGAAAGTGTTTCGGGCGGAGTTTCAGTGGGTAATCAAGGAGCAGGTTGTGGTGGATAATGTTTCACTACTAACCATAACAAACATGAAGCCCCTGCATTGACAGGGCTTTTTATTGCTTCAATCACTGCCAAATCGCGCATAAACATCATCCGATACCTGGCACTGTTTAATACTTGGCCCAGCCACGAGCTGAGTTTTTTTATAAGCCTGCGGATACGGTGCGCCCTGCCGAACGTTGCTATGACTCCTGAACAGACCTCATACCCATGTCCCTAGAACAACTCAAGGCATTCCTCGCCAAAGTCAAAGGCGATTCCAATCTTCAGGAGAAACTAAAAGAAGCTAAGTCACCTGAAGACGTCGTGGGCATCGCTAAAGAACACGGCCACGAATTCACTGCTGATAAGATTACTGAACTCAGTGAAGAGGAACTAGAAGGCGTGGCTGGAGGCGGTGACTGTACAAACAAAACTGTCTTTAACAAGAATTGGATATGATGTGACTGTCTTGGGCGGAGATTTCCCCTAGACTTCAAAACCTACACACTCAAAGCCTCTGCATTGACAGGTGCTTTTTATTGCTTCAATCTCGCCAATAATACCACAAATTAGCCTTCAATGCCTGGCACGATTGAGCGCAGTAAGTATTAGCCAAAGACGCTGCAGCAGACCATTGCTATAACCATTAAAAACTCCCGTCACCCATGTCTCTAGAACAACTCAAGGCATTCCTTGAGAAAGTCAAAGGCGAAACCAGCCTTCAGGAGAAGCTGAAAGCCGCTGCTGATATTGATGCGGTTCTTGCGATTGCGAAAGAGGCGGGATTTAGCATCTCTGCTGATGACTTGAAGAACGCTCAATCAGAGGTTTCAGAAGAAGAACTGGAGAATGTGGCTGGGGGAACTGTTATGACTTTTTACTGCTTTACTTTTGGCTGTTGTAATCTAAGCAACAGTGTATAGAGAGTAGGTGACTAAAAAAGCCTACGCCCTCAAAGCACCTGCCGCAGGTGTTTTTTATTGCTTAAATCACCCCAAAAAGACCATCAATCAGCCTCTGATAACTGGCACGGTTGAGCGCCTTAATTATTAGCTATAGACGCTGCGACATACCTTTGCTATAAATACAGAATCGACCTCATATACATGTCAGAAGAGCAACTCAAATCCTTTCTAGATAAGGTCAAAGTAGACACCAGTCTTCGGGAAAAGCTCAAAGCTGCTGCTGATTCCGATGCAGTTCTTGCGATTGCGAAAGATGCTGGATTTAGTATTTCTGCTGATGAATTGAAGGCCTTTTCAGAGCTTTCAGAAGGAGAACTTGAGGAAATCTCTGGAGGACTTAACTCCTGTCACGGTGGATCATATTATGTTTATGGCACTGGTTGCAATACGTGTGGCTTTGGATGCTAGTAGTCAACACCACCAGCCCTCAACCAGCCCATCAAAGCGGATTCTAAGCATGATCTTTTCACTTTTTCAATCCCCCCCAAAAAAGACCATCAATCAGCCTCTGATAACTGGCACGATTGAGCGCCTTAATTATTAGCCATAGACGCTGCGACATACCTTTGCTATAAATGAAGAACCGACCTCATATACATGTCAGAAGAGCAACTCAAAGCCTTTCTAGAAAAAGTAAAAGCTGACACTACCCTTCAGGAGAAGCTCAAAGGAGCTGCAGATTCAGATGCAGTTCTTGCGATTGCCAAAGCTGCTGGGTTCTCTATCACGACAAAAGATCTAAACTCACATAGCCAAAACCTACCTGATGATGAGCTAGAGGCTGCTTTGGGTGGCACGGATAATGCCCTAAACAAATGCACTACTGGGTGTTCACCTAGTGGTGAGGTTCCCGGGTACACTAAGCCGTGTGATAATTCCATAATTTAAGTTTATTTGAACAGAGCTACTTTCATACTTCAGTATTCGAGCTATAGAACAGCCTACACTTTCAAAGCCCCTCCAATACAGAGACCTTATTGCTTCAATAGCCTGAACTCATCCCATAAATAAGATTCCAACAACTGACACGATTGAGAACAGCAAGTATTAGCCAAAACACTTCAGTATGCTGTTGCTAGAACTAGGCTGAAGCTAAACGTACTCTCATGTCAGAAAAGCAACTCAAAGTTTTTCTCGAGAAGATTAAAGTTGACCCTAATCTTCAGGAGAATCTGAAAGCTGCTGCTGATTTTGATGCTGTTGCTGCGATTGTGAAATAAGCAGGATTTATGATTTCTGCTGATGACCTAAAGAAGGCTCAATCAGAGCTTTCTGACGAAGAGTTGGGAAACGCAGCTGGAGGAAACAGATACCCAGAATTGGAGCCAACTGTGTTGTCGTTTATTGGGAATCTATGCATAGGCAATCTATTCATCAAAGTCCCTGCTGTATGAGTTATTATTGATTCTATAGCCTGACTAATCCCACAAACCAACCTCTAATACCTGGCACAATTGAGTGCAGCAATGATCAAATAAAGACACTTCAATGAAATGTTGCTATAAGTGGTGTACAGACTTCGAATCCATGTCCCTCGAACAACTCAATTCCTTCCTCGGCAAAGTGAAGGGAGACACCAGTCTTCAAGACAAACTGAAAGCTGCAAAATCATCTGAGGAGGTTGTGTCTATCGCCAAAGAACATGGTCACGTCTTCTCAGTTGAACATATCAATCAAGTCAGAGCGGATCAGCTCGAACGAATTGCTGGAGGCGGAGAATGTATAGAAAGAACTGTTTGTATTAGTGTCGAAAATTCTTTGTTGGATTAATGAAAATCAATTGGGAGGTCACTCCCTATTGAATTTTGGCAGACATGTTTCAGCAACGTAATGCCTGCTCTCCCTCCCTCATGGCGGTGTAGCGCTCAGAAGGGTGTCTGAGCAAAACGTGGTGAGAGGAATACGTATATGCATGAGTGATAGGTATGAGTTACAAGTGGCGCTGTGAACAATATGTTTTTTTCGTCTGCGCTCCTGACAGCATGGCGGCACAGCATGAAGCAAGTGATAGCACTGCATCTAAGCGAAAAGCTAAATACTTGATCTAGTGTCCAGAGATTCTGCGATGCAACCAGAGCTGCATGGACAGGATCAAGGTATACCGACCAAAGGACCAAATCAGGTCATTGTTGAAACTGGTGAAGCAGGGGCGAGAGTCAGTTTGCTTCTGGAATCTGCTAAAGCGGAGTATCGGCCATCATAAGCGCCTCGGATGTTGTGGCCATCTTTCCAGCTGAGGTGGGACTTCTGGAATCAGTTGAATCGAGCATGGTCATCCTTGCCAAATCCTCCAATAATGGAAATGGCATACCCAAGCTCAGACAAGGAGCAGAAATGATGACACTTTGATTCACTGAAATCAGTGCAGTTGGCCTGATGTTGCGATACGAACTTGTTCAGACTGTTACAAGACTAGAAAACGTCACCATCATGAGCTCCTACGACGGGGATACCAGCAGCAGCTCAGACGACGAGCTGTGTATGCAGGAGAAATACGCAACGGGTAATGGTCGCCAGTCGCCATTCCGAGATTAATTGGGAAGAAGCACATCGCCCCTGACCTTATGGACACCAGATCTACGCCAATCAACTCGATAGCCGTTGCTTTCCTGGCAGTTGCCGTCATTACGCTCGCGATCAAGGAACCGCGTTGCGACTGCAAAAACACCCTGCCATCTGCAGAAACATCAACCAGTAAGAGGGCGTCTCCACAGCGACCTTCGAATACTGGCCGACAGCGTGAGCTCCGCAAGTTTTGAACAAGCGAAAATGCACTAATTAGAGATCTGGAAGATACGGATCACACCATTGGGGGATAGCGTAAGACGAAACATCACCCTTCCGGGTGATGTGGATTTAGTTCAGTTCAGCGATGCTGAAGACATCGGAGGGATGACCTCCTACCCTCACACCAAACCAATGAAACTCGTCTCTTCCATCGCTGCCGCTTCTGTTATCGGCGCTTCAATGTTTATTGCTCCACCAGCTGCTGACGCAAAAGAGCATCACCACCACCACCATCATCATCATAGACATCATGAACTAAGAAGAATTCATCGTGAATTCCGTCATGATGTTCGCGAATTCAATCATTACCAGAGAGCATATGATCGTGATTGGCGGCATGCTCGCAGGGTTTACAACCGCGAGGTCTATGGCTACCCGAGAGTGATTCCTGCCTACGGATACAACCATCGCCATCCTGGGTTCGGAATCCAGATCAGCTTCTGATTTGAAATTTCTGTCGGGAAGCCTGAAGCCATGAAAGCGAGGCTGAGAGCTATACAAGACCCGAAAGGGAAAAGCAGGGGGCGTTGAGTATCGCCATCGATCTCCCGACAAAAAACTCACACTGATCTCGCCCCGTTAAGTGCGGGGTTTTTGCTGCCGTGGAAGCCTCCGGGAGGGTACAGACCAACAGATCCGATTAGTCAGCGAGTGAAGGGGTCTGTTGCCAAGCTGTGAACAATCAGTCCGTCGGCCGAGACCATGACAGCACAACTGGTGGTGATTACAGGAGCGGGTGCAGGGATCGGAAAGGCTTTGGCCCATGCTTTTTCATCAGCCGGTCACCCCTGTTTGTTGATATCAAGAAACCAGGAGGTGGATCCAACATTGGCCAATCAGCCAGTGCTTTACAGGCGGCTTGATGTCTCCGACGCTCAAGAGCTGAGGGATGCCATCGCGTCAGCAGAGAGTCAGTACGGGCCCACAGGCTGTCTGATTAACAACGCAGGGATGATTCACATCGGCGGACTGGACAGCCTCAGCATCGAGCAGATCAATGAGGAAGTCGACACCATGATCAAAGGAGTGACAAATGGCATTCACCTTGTTTTGCCAGGCATGCGGGAACGCAAATGCGGAACAATCATCAATATCAGCTCCATTGGCGATCGCAAGCCTGCACCAGGGGCACCCGTTTATCACGCTTGCAAACACGCCGTGCGCTCATTGGGCGAGAGCCTGAACATGTCGGAAGCTGAGCACAATGTCCGTGTTATCAACCTTGCCCCTGGACTGATCCGAACAGCGATTCATCAGAAGATGGGGATCAGCTTTGAGGAATACTGCGAAATGCTTGGCAATCCGACTTTCATTGCTCCAGCGGAACTCGCAACAATCGTCCTTTTCTGCTGGCAGCAGCCACAACACATCTGCATCCGAGATATCGCTGTGATGCCTACAGACTGTGCGTTCTGATTATTGCTACAAATTCCTCGGAAGAATCAGCCTTTCTTCTGTTATGAAAACTAGCAGGTTATAGCCGTCCAATTAATTCACATACCAGTTATTCGCTGTGTTCGGCAGTCTTTTTGCTGCTTTGGCTTTTTCAGCAGCAGTCATCTCAGACCAAAGCTTGTAGGTGCAGTCCAGAGCACCACGGTCCTTCAGCGCTTCTTGATAGCAAGCCGATAGCTCTGCAAACTCTTTGACGCTGACAACGGGAACGGTCATGCGGTTTGCCCAGTGGTCATTCATGCTCTTTGAAGCAATTCCTATCAGCGGTTCTAGCAACCAGAAAGGATTTGAGTCACCAGATCGGCACTGACCCACTTGATCTCCCCGGAATCCACATCAGCGATCTGAAAAAGGTTGTGAATCTTCGGGTCTCGTGCAGCGCCTCCGCAGTGAATCACTTGACCCATCCACCAGTCTTGATCAGGCTTCTCCCCAGTCAGGCAGTCGTGGCGCACGATCACCGTCATACCTGGAGCAACATCCAGGAAAACCGGCCGCTCCGAGGGTTCCTGCTGAGGAATGCAACCAGAGCCAATCAACACACCATCAAACACAGTACGCATGTACTCCTGCTGGATAGGTTAGGCCTGGGAGGCAATGCTTAGCAGCAATGACTCAACCGAGATCAATCCATGGCCGGTGAGCTGCTGCTGCAGCTGGCACTCGGCATGATTGCTGTTGTAGCCAATGCCCTTTCAGCATTTGCAGGTGGAGGCGCCGGCCTGGTGCAGCTACCGGCGCTGATCCTGCTGGGGTTACCCTTCGCTTCAGCACTGGCCACCCACAAACTGGCCAGCGTGGCACTGGGCCTTGGCGCCGCAGGTCGCCACTGGCAAGCCAGCAGCCTCGATCCCCACTTAAGCCTGTTGATTCTGCTGGCTGGTCTCCCGGGAGTGTGGATCGGAGCAAGCAGCGTGCTGGCCTTGCCGGATCGCGTCGCCACAGCCGCCCTTGGGTTGCTCACGCTATCCCTCGGCCTGTACTCGGCCCGTCGCCCCAAACTCGGACAGACCGAACGAGTGGTGAATCACAACAGACAGCAACTGCTGATCGGTATTGGCGTGCTCTTCGTGATCGGCATGCTGAACGGTTCCCTTTCATCAGGCTCAGGCCTTTTCGTCACGCTATGGCTGGTGCGCTGGTTCGGATTGAGTTATCCAAGAGCCGTTGCCCACACACTGATCATGGTGGGACTCGTCTGGAACGGCACCGGCGCTTTAGTCCTCGGGTTCCGCGGCGAAATTCACTGGAGCTGGCTGCCAGCCCTGATCGTGGGATCGCTCATTGGGGGATATCTCGGTGCTCACCTTTCGCTCAAACAAGGAAGCCGACTTGTAAAGAAAGCTTTCGAATGTCTCGCCCTGCTGATGGGCCTTTCACTGCTGATCCGCAGCCTCTGAGCTGATCTCCCAATCAACAAGATCAGAACGAGTCATATCCAAATTAAGGCTGACGCTGCGGCTGGCCATGGCAATTTCTCCTGTAGTGACCAATCCTGCATATCTCTAGAGCGACTTGAAGCATTCATCGCCAATGCAACAATGGTTCCAACATTCAGGAGAACGAAAGGTAACAAAGAGACCTGTGAATGTCATGACTATCGTCAAAGAAAACGGGCACGAGCTTAATCAAGAGCATTTCAGTCAGCCATTCCAAAAGGAACTAATAGGTGTTACTCAAGGGGTACACAATGCCCTTTTAAGTTAATACTTAGCAATGAAATACATAGAGACTGATGGCTCAATCAGCCACCAAGTCTGATTTATTTCAACAACTCCGGGCAAAACTTATTGAGCGGCAGTCATCAGCCTCGACTGACTGGCATTGGCGCCATAGTGCTGCAGAGTCTCCACCCCTTACTAGCCTCTTTCAGATTGGCCAAAGATATCAATGCCACGATTTTATGAAATACCATCGCCCCAGGGGAAGCTCCTGTCCTGTTCAGCATTTGCAAAGAAGGACTACTGAAGTGGGAGCATGCAGAGCCATTCATGGCTGAGGATTTACTCCATTTAGCAATGGGGTACAGAGACTAAATCACGCGTAGGGAAGGAAAGTTGTTGAACTTCATCATTGTTCCTATGCTAAGTGGAGTGCTTAGCTGGAAATCAGCCAGAACGAGATGAGCCGAAAACTAAACCCTGTATTACACAGCCAAACATTCATTGGCCAACCTAGCCGACTTTTAAATTCGAATAAGCAAAACCAGTCCACATCTTCCAGCCGCTCATTTATCACTAACGACCGACGTATTTTAGGTGTGGACAAACAGGAACTCACAGCTTCTATCGGCATTGGCGATCTCAATGGCGACGGAATAAATGATCTGGTTGTCGCTAATGGACGCCATTGGCCTCAGCAGAATTATCTGTTCTTTAATTATGGAAAGCAAGGCAAGGTCAATTTCACTGTTCAGCGACCTTTGGGCCTGAATCTCTCCACCAGTTATGCTGCGGTGCCTGCTGACCTGGATGGAGACGGCGATCTCGATATTGCTGTTGGCAATGATAATGCGCCCAATCGAATCTTTTACAATGATGGGCAAGGCGTGTTTTATGAGACTGGCTCCTTCGGCTATATATCTAGTTTACGGAGTCTGACTCTTGCTGATATTGATAATGATGGTGATATCGATATTCTCGTTCCATGTCGCGGTGCGCCTAATCAAATTGCTTTCAATAGTGGTTCTGGTGAGTTCCCTGACGCTGACATCAGAACATTCGGAACAGGAATAGATAAAACCATTGACGTTGCTGTAGTTGATTGGGATGGAGATGATCATCTGGATCTAGTACTCGCCAATCGCGTTAATGACCCCAATGTGATCTTGATGAATGATCGAAAGGGAAATTTCTCAGATAAGCAAATATTGCATGATTCGGAGGGGTTGAATTCCCGAGCCGTAGCCATCGCCGACATGAATGGAGACAAGAATTTAGACATAATTATTGGAAATATAGGGGAGCAAAATCAAATCTATTTTGGCAACGGGAGTGGTGGCATCATTGAAGTACGAGAATTTGGATATACAGATGGTCAGACCTACGATGTTATTACTGGTGACGTTGACAACGACGGAGATATTGATTTAATTGTAGGCAACATGATAGGAAGCCACCACAAAAACCAAAAGAATACTGTTTATATTAACCGGGGTGACGGGAATGAGTTTGATGCCATCCCCTTCGGTCCAGGCAAAGCCCCTAATTATGCAGGAAGCCCTACGTACGGAGTCAGTGTTGCTGACTTTAATCAAGATAGTTTCCTTGATATTGCAGTTGCCAATTCAGGCGATTTCAATCGATTGTACATGAATGAAGCAATTGCGTAACACAACCCCAAGTAATGACATAAGATTTATATCGCATAAATTCTTCAGAGATCAAGGCAGCTGGGTATCCAACGACTGCTACAATGAGGCGGAGTTTGGCAGAAATGGTTCAAAATTGATTGAGAATCAACCCTGTTATCAACCAGCAACTCAATCTAAAACTCGTTCATCAATAGCGATCAAATTCGGCTCCCCTAAAAATCTTGTAATAAACACTCTGCAGCTTATTTGGTAAGAAATAATTTAATGATGCACAATCCAATCAAAACGCCAGATAATGGTCCAGCCACCGGAACCCATGAATACCTCCAACAAGATGTGCCTTTGCCATCAATAGGTAGAACGGCATGTGCCAGTCGGGGGCCCAAATCTCTCGCTGGATTGATGGCATAGCCGGTTGGTCCCCCAAGGGATAAACCAATCCCCCAAACGACGAAGCCGAAAATATAAGGTAATGAACCGTCCGAAAAATTGTAAGTGTTGCCATATTCGGCAAGCGCACCGGCGATAATCACAAGTGCGGTTGTCGCCAAGCATTCAGATAGATAATTTGCGAAAAAATTCTTGATCGCAGGCGTTGTCGCAAAAACAGACAATTTATCTATCCTGCTTTCCGTGTGCTGCCAATGCGGCAAATAAACAAGCCATACAAACACTGCTCCCAGAAATGCTCCAATTAGTTGAGCAATGATGATTGCCGTAACCATCCATCCAGACGAATACTTACCGAGGCCATATTTCATCAAGGTAATGACCGGATTAATGTCCCCGCCCCGGGACCCAGACGCCATAGAAATAAAAATTCCAATCATTACGGCGAAGCCCCAACCTGCCGAAATAGCCATCCACCCCGAGCTATACGATTTTGAAGCCTTTAATAAGGCTCCGCCGCATACTCCGCATCCAAACAACACCAAAAAAAGAGTGCCCAGCAGCTCGCCAATGAAGTAATTCTGGTACATCAAGTTTTTCCTTTATAAACATATTGTATTGCAGCTTTTTCATGCCAACAACAAAAAAAGAAGCAAGAATTACACAGAATAGCAAAACCAATCAATTGACAAATTAAATCACCCTTGTTGGCTACTGGAGTGAATACTATCTGTAGAGGCTTTTATTAATAATAATACATCCCACTCTCTGATGATGACCACCAAGGGATATTGGGCAAGGCAACACCATCCTGGCTGCGCTGCGACATCCCGATCAAATCAGCGCACACGAAACTGCGTGCATGATTTGATGTCCCATTCAATCAAGCAGAGAATTGGAGCCTGAGGAATCAGACCAGCAAAGGCAACCACAGCCGAGTCAATCACCCATCACGGCAATGGTGACTTCAATCCTGCACTGACAGTCGTTATTGGGTTGACGCTGGATGAGATCTGCATCCATGATGCTGCATGAAACTGAATGAACATTTTTCTATAACCTTTGAATGATTCTCGACAGGAACAAGACCGACCCTTGAGGCACAGTTTTACGTTCACTGATAGACATTCAAAACGAACAAAGATCAACTCGCTTGAGGTGGATCAACTTTGATGCAGGAAACCACCGATGGACTGTTCCAAGACACCCACGAAAACTGACCAGAACGCCTTGGCATAACGCCGAGGGTTGGTGGAAGCTAACAACATCAGAATGGCTCTGTTGATCTGCTCTCGGGTCTGACCGATAGCGCTGGAGACCATGGTTCCTCGCCGACGATCAGCTGTGGCACTCGAGCAACACAGCCGTTTCAGAACAGACGGAATCGCTTCTGGAACCATCCGCTGATGGTTGCCAGAGGCAGCTCAGCGTGAGTTCTAGAGAAATACTCACGACGCTAAGTAGCGACGTGAACTGAGGCCAATCCACCGAGCTAGACAGTACTCCCCTGCTCTCACTGCACGTTCACAGCGAAGCGCAGCGCTGCAGAAGGAAGTTGAGCTGCCAACGAATGACAGGAGCTGCGTGTGTGATTATCAGCAACACCATCGCCAGCCAGTTACATCAAAAGTCGGAAAAGTTTTTTTTATTTTTCGATCTATCAGGCTAATCACAATGAATAATGGAAACCCTGGAAATCAATCATTCTGTGACTGCATAAACACTGAAGCAGGCAGACCAGAAACATCCACTTCTGCTATAAAAATACCTCCAGCGGCAGGCATTAAAGATAGACTTTCCTGATCAAGGTCATATTTAGCGGTTGTGATGTAGAGCTTGTCAAACGCCGTACCCCCAAAACAGCAAGAGGTTACTTGCGAGCATGGAATTTCTATCGTAGCCAGATGCTTTCCATTTCTTGGATCCCAACAAGTTACAGCACTTCCGTTCCAAAGAGCAATCCAAAGCATGCCATTACAATCAATGGTCATGCCGTCAGGAGAACAATTCCAATCAGAAGGTATTTGAATGCAGATCTCTCCATCACCAGCCAAATCTCCACTCTCGGACAATGGGAACCGCTTCACATGAAGAGTTGGGGTGTCAACATAATATAGATTTTTTCTATCCAATGACCAGGCAAGTCCGTTTGAGATAGTGACCCCATCAATCATACGACTAGATTTTAAAAATTTATTCAACCTCCAGAGAGATCCAGCATTAGGCAAAAAATCATAATGAAGGTTGCCGGCCCATAGTCTTCCCCAAGGGTCGCACTTACCATCATTGAAACGATGATTAGTTAGATCCTTGATTGGATTATGCAACGACACCATTTCCCCGCTATCTGGATTTATTATTTTAAATCCATCCGACGTTGCAGCCAACAATTGCCCCTCGTTTGTTGGCACGACACAACCCACATGAAAAGCAGTATCGATAAAACGATTGGTCTGACGGCAAGGGTCGAACAAGCCAATGCGTGAGTCTTCGATATCGACCCAAATCAAAAGCCCACGCTCGTCCCACCAGTGAGGACCTTCGGCAAGACGCGCTCCCACATCAAGCACGCATTCCGATGAATAGACTTTGACCTGTTGATGCATGAATAATTTCTGATGGCAGTATTGCAATCATTGTGACAACACTTGCGACGAATGTCATAGAAGCAACGACTTTCAACAAGTCTTCTATCCAAGGACATGCGTCATCATTAAGTTCTCATCACATCTGCACATCCAATCAAGAGTTTGGTTGTGCTGGCGGAGCCAATCCGATCATAACTTGAGGTTCTTGACTTTCACACGCGTGCCTCAACTAAGCCCGCTGTGGTGGCTTGCTGTGAGACATGAGTGAACATCTCAGAAAATCCTGCAATGGATCTATCCAGACAGCTGTGGATGACGAAGACTTCAATGTCCTCCACTCTTAGAGGATCAAGCCATCGACTCATCGCAGAATGACAAGGATTGATCTCAGTGGTGGCCTGGTTGTGGTGACCGGTGGAGCAGGCTCGATCGGCAGTGCTGTTGCCGTTCAGGCAGCTCAGGCAGGAGCCAGCGTCGCCGTCTGTGACACCAATTACGAAGCTGCTGAACGCATCGCTGAAGAAATTCGCTCAAACGGTGGTGTGTCCGAGGGCTTCCACCTCGATGTCACCGATGCGACCGCCGTGAGAGAGATCATGCAGAGGTCAGTCGGAGAGCTTGGTGAAATGCGCGGCCTCGTGACCGCCGCCGGACTTTTACGCACCGGACCACTCGCGACCCAGACCCATCAAGACTGGCAACAAATGATGGCCGTCAACGTTGATGGAACATTCCATGCAGTGCAGGCCGCCATTCCCTATCTGAAAGCGGCAGGAGGCTCGATCGTGACCATGGGAAGCGTTTCGGCCTTCATCGGCTCAGCGGAGGGAGGGGGCTACACCACCTCCAAGGGTGCCGTGCTCAGCTTGAGCTACGCCGCAGCCGGGGAGTTAGCGCCGCAGGGGATTCGCGTGAACAACGTTGCACCAGGATGGGTCGACGGAGGGTTCACCCACCAGGCCTTGGAAGCTAGCGATGACCCTGAGGCTCTCAGGAAACGAGCTTGCGCACTCCACCCCCTGGGAAGGATGGCCGAACCAGCTGATGTCGCCAACGCTGTGGTGTGGCTTCTCTCTGATCAAGCCGCGTTCATCACAGGCTCAATGCTGTTGGTAGATGGCGGTTTCATGATTCAGCATTGACCGCAAATCCAATTTTTGAATGACCTGAGTATTCCAACCAATGCAATCAAGCCGAAAAAGCTTTTCAAGTGACTTGCAGCCAATACAATGAACTTTAAGAGTCCTATCCACAATTCCATTTTAGCTAAGAGAGGCAAAGAAAAGGGATAAGTTTGATATGTGTTCAAAGAGTGCTGAGAATGGCCTTGTCTCTTAACCTGAAAAGCATAAAAAGGTCTTTCTATGGATCGATTGGAGAAATCGTGTTTGGGATGGAAGATGGAGTAGTCACCATTTTTGGACTTGTTGCCGGGGTTGCAATTTCAGCTAATAGCAGCACACAAGTTTTATTAGCAGGGGCCACAGGAGGAATATCCTCAGCCATATCGATGATGTGCGGCGTATTTCTTGATCTTCAATCCGACCATGATCAAGAGAGAATCAAAGATAAGAAACGCTTTACACGAATCCAGGAAGAGCCTAGGAAAGCAGCCGATCATTTTCTTTTGAAGCTATCGGATGCCGGGATAAGTCAACAAAGAATTTGCGCCATTCAATCCGAGATCGTTGGTGATAAAAGGAAACTGATCGCTTTGGACTCAGCATTTGATTCGCAAGATTCAGACACCTCTGATAGTCCATACATCCATGCTTGCTGGATGTTCATCTCAAATGCATTATCTGCATTGACTCCAGTGATCGCTTTTGCATTTTGCCCTCTAGCAACAGCACGCTGGATATCACTTCTGATGACGCTTGCACTCCTATTCATACTTGGATTTGGACGGGCAAAAATAGGGCAACGCGCCATCTATCCAACCGTGATACAAACCGTTGGAATTGCAGGCTTCGCAGCGGCAGGCGGAGTCATGATTGGACAGCTCATCAGCCGAAGTTTTTCATAAAAATTGCCAACAAGACTCCGCTAACAGGCTCGGCATGCAATCACTAAAACCCTCTGCCAGTGGCTGAGTATCTTCCACAAGTGATCATTGGGTTGAGGTTGACAAGTTAGCTTTACAAAATACTTCTCAAATTAGCTAGATGATTTGCAATTTTGTGATGCTAGAAGCCCCATGCACTCATTCCCGAATGCGAATGGGGCTACGTTCGTTACAAGCCAAGCCGGATCACCAAGAAAAGGAACTGACTTGAAGCGAGTTCGCCCCGTATCAAAAAACTAGCCTCTTAATTACGTGAAAAATTAGATCATCAACATTTGGACGCTCACCAGCGATTATGGTGGCGTTAAAATCAGGACCACCTATTATTAAAAATATTCCATATCTGGAAATTTAGCTTCTCCGCTCAAAAGGACGTCGCGAAGATTCATCATTCGGATGAATAATTCCTTTCAACCTGCAAAGCCTGAAAAAATTGGGGTTATTTCAGTCCAGTAAGTACAGGGAACACAATACAGATTGTTAGGGGTATGGTCACGCAGCCGCCTTAGAGAACTTGCTGTGCTGTGAGATGGAAGCTCAGCTCTCTGCCACCTCAATCAATACAACAGGATTTCCATCGTCGTCTTCGTGATCTGAATACCGAAATTCATCGTCACCGCCAAGCTGGAACCTTGAATCGCTGCAATCTCTACCCCTCCCTTGCAGCCTGATGCCGTAGTCCTCAACAAGACGTGTACAGGCACTGATGATTTGCTCCGTGCTGGCCTTCCAGGGATGGTTGCCTTCCAGATCCTCGGCTCCGAGCAAGACTCCTTCCAAAACAGCAGAGATGGGATCCGTCGTCATTGGTTGGTTGACTGGCCGCCCGAGAGGCTCACCAGAAAGCGGGACAGTGCATCCAGCCAATCTGCTGCAGCTCCTCATAGAGAGACACAGCGTCGTCATAGGCCATATGAATGCGTGACTTGATCAGAGCAGGCTGGCTGTGAGGCATGGGTCTGCCGTTTTCCACGACGACCTGGACATCTCCGTCAAGAGTTTTGGATTGCTGGTGGAACCTCATCGCCCAATGAGTCTTAGGGTCTTCCAGCCAGGCATCAGACATAGTTACTTGCTGAAGTCTTGTCCTTATCGATAGAGGCTCGTACCGCCTGATGCCCAGCCAAGTACAAATAAGTACAAAGAGAGAGCCACCGCACCACCGGGGAGAGTGAGGTGCGAGTCGGCCATTGGCATACGCGACTACGCCACAACAAGTCCGTTAAGGACGTTGCAGATCAGGATCCACAGGCCTCAGAGCTGAAACCGTGATGACTGGCTCAGGCCCAAAGCAAACGATCAGCCAGACTCCGCCACTGAACCCCAATCCAGTTCCACTTCACCAGGCTTCAAACGGCGATGGTCCACGACGGCGTCAATGCCTGCCGTGGAGATCAAACATGGAGAGAATTCGGTCTATCTGAACAGGCTTTCATCGAGAGCCCCAGAGAGCATCAGCGATTGAGCAGCCTCCATGGATTGCATCAGCTCATGGAGCAGCATTGCCTCTGGGCTTCAGGAGTATTGCCACAACCAACCCCTGCAAAGTGCTGCGATCAGAGGTAAAAATCCGAAGCCGACTTTTGCATTTGACTCTGATCCCTCGCCATCAAAGAAATTGCACCTCAGTGGATCCGAGTCGACTGATCACTGAAATCAACACCTCAAAGGTGGTCGCCCTGCTGAAACGGATCGCCGACCAGAACCAGGCAGGACGATCCAGCCTGGTACTGGCCAAACCGCCTGAGCTCAAGTCCAAGTCACCTCTAACAGGGCAAGAGCTCCTGCAAATGCTGTAACTGAAGCCTGAAAATGAATGCCAGTTCATTTGTTACTTCATCAGGTTCCACAATCAAACAGCTGGCAGCGGACTCCAGCCAACCCGAATCAGCAAGGTTGCTTCGCAAGTCTTGATCAGAGACGTCAACGGAGCGCAGGTCCATTGCCCATGAAACCCTCCAAGACAATCAACAACATGCTCAGATGGAAACAAACTTGTTTCCAAGGCAGCGTGGATAGGTAGCGATCACTGCCGTCGAATGGTGTCGCAGTGCCTCTGCAGCGCCACCAACAGCTTTATTGCTCAAACGCAGACAAGACCTTCTGAAAAGCCCCAGCATCATCTCGCTTCGTCGCGGCTGTTCGTAAGGCTCGTAAAACGTCAGGGCGCTTCCCGTACGGAGAAAAGTCGAGCAGACCGTCCACGACCTCCAAAGGGCTTCCATTGTCGACAAGAACCTTCAGAGCCCTGTCCATATCTGCAACCAGCTCATCAGTGCTCCATAAGCAGTTCTGACGGATGAAATAAAGAAGCTCACCAACCACGACCTCCGCAGAGAGGTTGAGCTGCTCTGCCAGCTCTCGAACCTTGTCGTCATCCTCGGCAAAAGGCGGATCAAAGCCAACCGTGGCAAGCAGGCCATAGTCGACAAACATCTGGCGCCAACTGGAATTCGATTCAAGTCCAGACTCGATGAGGGCCCATACCCTCTGATGGGCCTCTCTGAAATCGGTGGGCGCGACGGTCATCCGACTCACCTGCAATCATCATCCATCCAGAATGGCCAGGGTTTTAATTCCTCGCTGTAGGGTTTCAACCCCTCTCACAACATTCAGGCTGGCCGACCAGATCAGCTTGCTTCACGTTTGGAGAAAGCTGGAAGACAGACCGAACTGCTTAGACGCAGACAGCATCATTTTTCAAAGCAAAGGCTCGAACTTCTGAACTTCTTCTTGCATTCAAGGACATACCCAAACTCAATCAACCAGGCGAAATAAGCAGGGTGCGCGCACTGTCCGAGCAACACCCTGAGCGAGAGATCTTGATACCTGCAAAAAGCCAAATCAACAAATCTGGAATGCAGAAGATTTTTCAACAATGCGATCTATGCCGATGGTTTAATCAAAAGACCCTATTAAATGTAACCAAAAATCCCCCCCCCCCCAGTGGACTCCATGACGATGAACAGGGTCAATAAGAGTCGATTGACTTCATCTATTGCGTTCAAGTTTCCATCAGCCTTCCATGGTGTTAGTCCGCGATGTTCTCACCCATTCAGCTGAGGGCATTTATGGCGAAATATGCGTTCCCAGGCGACTCGGGATGGGAAAGAGAGACCCGGGTGCTGAACCTGACCTGCAATGGCTCATGAGCCGTCGCAATTGCTGCAGGCAGGATCGTCTCAGGCGGACGACGCCACCAAGTCATGGATCAACCCAAAAGCTCGTTGGATGAAAGCTGCCGTCGCGCTCAGTGCTTCTATTCATCACAATCAAGGTCCCCATCGTTGCCTGTGAAGTTGGCCAGCAACACATCAGCTGAACAGCAGCTGCTACTCGTTCATCCGATTGGCGTTGGTCTGTCTTCGCGGTTCTGGGATCGATTCGTGGCGTTATGGCAAAGCGAAAAGAGAACTCCCGTCTTACTCAATCCCGATTTGCTCGGCTGCGGAACAGCACCATGCCCAGCACGGCCACTGACACCTGAAGACTGGGCTGAGCCGCTCATTCATCTGCTTCGAGAGCGAGCCAAAGAACCTGTCGTACTGGTCTCCCAGGGAGCGTCTCTGCCCATTGCCCTGGCCATTGCGGCCAACGCTCCCGAGTTGGTGAGTGGCTTGGTGGCGATTAGCCCGCCGGGCTGGCGGGTTCTAACGCAGGAGTTTCCACAAAGCAGAGCACGTTGGCTTTGGCGCATCTTGTTTGATGGACTCATCGGCAACTTGTTTTACCGCTATGCAAGGCGTCGCAGATTTCTGGACGGCTTTTCCAGAAAAAATTTGTTTGCTCGCCCTGAGTCGGTTGATGATGAATGGCTGGAGATGCTCAAACGGGGCTCACGAGCGATGGACACCCGCTGGGCTGTGTATTCATTCCTTGCGGGATTCTGGCGACGCAACTGGGAACCGCAGCTGACCGGGTTGAACATTCCTGTTCAGATCCTCTTCGGCATCAACACAACCGGGATCGGTTCATCCAGGAACTGGGATGATCTCGAGGAGCGACTTGCGACCTACAGGGAAAAGCTGCCCAACGCCTCGATCAGCACCATCACTGGCAGGAACGTTCTTCCCTATGAATCCACTGAGGAATGCGTCAACAGCGTCCGGGAATGGATCACAACGCTCCAACGGTCAGCACATCGTTCCAGCGACGGATCTGGGCGGGGGCAGTGAGCGTTGGGCCTGTTTCACGCTCTGGCCGAAAACACCGCCTTGATCTGCTGGCTCGGTAGTCGTGCGCCAAACCAAAAGCCAGATGATCGCCTGTTGCGTTGCAGGTGACCTTAAAAAATCTCATCTTCTGTTAAAAAGCACTGCTTAGAGCTCCCGTTCAGATGCCCGTTGATGTCACGGCAATTCTGGTTTCATCCACATTCATGGGAGCCGGGCTGGCATTGGCCAAATTCTTCCCCGAATCCTCTCTGCTAGCGGCTTTCTTTTTGGGTGGACTGGCCCTTGTCAACATTGCTCTCTCAATCGTTGGCTGAGCAGCTGACAGCTGCTTTTTGAGTCAAACACAAGTCGCGGCTTTTCGAGAAACAGACTCGCTGGTAACGGCATCTGGTCAGATGTTGTGGCAATCCTTGGAGCCAATGCCGAACAGACCCCAAGAATTTCTGGATGTTATGGCCTCCTACCTTCCCAAAGTGCAAGCACTCAACAACGACAACCAAAGGAAGCTGTCTGTTTTCAAATCAGCAGAGCTGGTGAATACTCTTTGACAGGTCAGCGAGAAACGCCAAAGAAGCATCGCTTTGGATCGGCATTGGCGGACGCATCGTTCGTCCTGGTGCAAGCGTCAATCCGCGATCGGGTCATGCATCTTGACTCTGAAGTGAACAGTTGATCTCAGAAGACCGGAACTTCGAACACTGATCAATGAGGGCTGCAGGTTTTCATGCCGGCAAACAACAACCTGTGCAAGACCAGCTGGCTCTGGCACTGTCAGCGGCGCAGTGCCCGGCCCTTGACCTGTGGCTTAATTAAAGCCTCACGCGTTAGAGCAAAGGCTGCGGTTTTCAGCTGCTAAAGAGCCTGATCAACGCCGTTCGCGAAAACTGTCATCGACTTATCAACACAGCCAACAAACCCTCTCCTGACAGGCTTCCTGAGCAGGCTCCGGAAGCCTAAGCAGCCGAACCCATGCGAAAACGTGTGCGGTTTGATACGTTGAATGGTGTCATGGGAGGCAAGTCGAGCAGCCGACTCATGAACGTTGGGGGGAGGGAGACGTCACACTCCCTCTTTCCGCAAAGTCAGCACTGCTGCGATGAGCAGAGAATCCAACCGATTTGCTGCAAATGAATCCACAGCTCAATTCCGAGATAGTGCAGCATCATCTGTTGACAAACTGGAGAACCAGAACTGGTGACCGCGAAAAACACTCAGAAACGCTGTCAGCGTGGTGTATGGAAGTGACTGGCCTGATTGGGATAATCAGACCTTTCTGAAGATTGATCAGCCACTCTGCGTACTGGGGATGCTGATCAAACCACGCGTCATCAAGACGATCCTTGAACATCAAGTCTGTCTGATGCAATCAAAACTGCAGCCTCTGAGCCAGGTCGTTGCCGTTACGGAAGCTGTGAATCATGCAAAGGAATGGGAGCTTCAACAGGCACTTGTTGCAGTCCCTTTTTGACTGCTGTTGCAGTGATGAAGCCACCGGTGATCACAACCATCAGACAGCTCAGTCCAGCTACAACACCTGTAAACATGATCACTCTGGTCTGAAAATCAACAGGTGTTTGCTGGCCAGGGCTTGACGCCATGGAGTCCAATACAACTGTTTCTGTTCTGGCACTTTATGAAAAACAACGCAAGCAGGCTTGGCGATTGAATGGCCGTGAAGCACTCAACACCAATGCCTCATCGGCCAACAAAGCAGAAACCGCCAAACTTTGAAAAGTGAAAGAGCCATGCTGAAACCAAATTCTTAGCTAAGAGCCGTGTTGGAGATTGGTCAAACCTTGATAACAGGAAACAAGCTCCCGAAATCAATGCTCTCCAGCTGGAAGCATCGGCAAAAAGCAAACTGTTTATCCACAGAAAAGGCAAACGAACCACCAATACCTAGATCAAAAGCAATGAAAGCAGAGCGTTATTGGGTCAATAATCGCAGCAAATAAGCGCTTAAAACTCACATTTGCTGGGTATCAGCAGGCACTTGCAACGATAAAGTGCAGTAACGAAACATCAAAAGCTACTCATTTAAACCCGAAATCACAGCAAAAAAATGACCGCACTTAATGTCGAAGGACAATACGGACAGTCTTATCGCAAAAGTATTCGTCATTCAATACCGGGTTATGACACCCTTCACGAGATTGCACTGGCAGCGATGTATATTATGGCCCCTCAAGCCACTCGGGTCCTTGTGGTAGGTCCGGGGCCAGGAGAACAGCTTCCCGACTTACTGAACACCTGTCCAGAGGCAGAGCTAACAATCCTGGAACCAAGCCAGCAGATGCTCTTGTTCTGTCGGGAAGCCATCGCCGACCATGCGGGCAGAGCACGATGCATTTTGATCCAGGAAGAGCTCAATCAACAAACATTGAGATCCCTCGAACCAATCGGGTGGGATCTTGTGGTGTGTCACAACGTGCTGCACTTGTATGAAGCCAACAAGCAGGTGAGCCTGCTGCGATTGCTGGCTCGATGCACAGCGCTCAATGGCTTACTGCTCCTTAGCGGTTACAGCGAGCCCTCTGAGCAGAACACAGCACAACAGATGATGGACATTGGCCTTCAGCGTCTTCGCGACCGTGATCTCAGCGATGATCGGATCGAAACCATACGCAGCAGCCGAAACAAGGACGTGTTCTCAATTGATTCAAACCGGGTCTCATCAGTGCTTTCCTCAGAGGAGCTGACACCTGCACTTCAGCTTTATCAGGGATTGTTTTCAAGACTCTGGGTCAGTACACGACAAGGAGCTGAGTTCAAGTAAGGACCTACATTTTTATTTAACCATAAGAAATTCAATCATTTTCAGCCATGGCATGAGGTAGCAAATGACTGCATCGTGGGGGTTTATATCTGGAGAAGAGAGCTAACGGAGATCCAGTCAACGATGGGTTTTTCGAGTCGCAGCATAAAAACACCTGAAAGCTGGTTCCAGGATCATTTGCGCAAAGCGGCCAATTTAGATATCACCAAAACAATTAAAATCATGCAACAAGATCCAAGGGAAGCCGCACAGTATTTACTACTTCCGATTGACGGATTCCGCGCCCTGATAGCACAATGCCTCGTTCTAAACGGTGTCGAAGTGCAACTCAGTGACGAACCTCCTGGGCCGACGACGCTGATCCCTCAGCCTAAAAATCCAACCAACAACTCACATCCCAGTTGAAACCAATTCAAGGTTTACATTATCCCAAAGAATCAGAGAAAAACAGGCAGGAATTTGATGCAAATAAAGAGGCTTAACATCTGCTAGCAAGTGAAGATTGGCATAATGGCAATCACGCAGACGATAGTTAGGAATTCGCTCAGAAAGATGATGAATATGATGATAGGCGATGTCAGCTGTGAACCAATCCAGGACTGGCGGAAGCTGAAGAAAAGATGAGCCTTCGATAGCTCCCTTGAAATAGCTCCAATCCTCCTCATTGCTGGCATAAGATCCAGGAAAGTTATGCTGAACAAAGAAAACAGCGATCATCAAGGCGGCACTGGAACTCATCACACAGACATAGAGAAGCCAGAAATGCCAATGGCCAATAGCACCTCCAATCAACCACCAGCAGGTGAAAAGAATGGCTGAGTTGGCAATGGTGTCATAAACCTCGCCCCTCGTATAAAAGAAACTGGATTGATGACTGTTGATTATTGAAAAAATGTTCACAAATTCACCTTTAGAAAGCGCATGAAACAACTTTTGAAGAGTTGCAAGCAAACATTCAAAAAAGCCCAGAAGCAACGCTATTCTGGGCTTTAAAATAAGGTAATAAAAACCTCCAGGGAAAAGCAATAATGGATGACGCAAAATTTGATAGAAAAACTTGGCCCCTGATTTCTTTGATTCGTATTGCTCACGTGTAGTCAAGGCAGAAGGACCTCTGTAGCGATCCCAATTGCCGTTATATTTGTGATGAAACGCATGACCTCGCGACCATGGATGATGAGGAATTCCATGAATAATGCTGAGCCCAAATGCAACAATACGATTGACATACTTCGAGCGGAACAAACTATGATGACCACAGTCGTGCATCAAAGAGAAGCTTCGACTCATCAGAAGTACAATGAGGACAAACAACAAAGGTGCGATTAATATCGACTTCAGATCAAACGAAGAAGTAACTGCACAAAAGGCGTACGCACAAACAACTAAAGGAAGAACAGTATTAAAAATCTGCCATACAGCAATGCGATCATCACTGGCCATGTACGATTTCAGATCAAAATCAACCCTTCGTACAGGTTTTGATTTTGAGGCGCGGGTGACAGAACTATTCAAATGATTGTTGCATTTTGGTTTTCTGTGTCGAGCAATGACGAGGTTAACTTATCGAAAATTCCTCAATCATGTTGGATCATTTGGACCAGAGAAGGACACTTTGGGCATGGATGGGCGGTTGAGTGGACAGATTGCAGTGAGGGCAGGCACATCTGCCGTGTGACAGCCCTTCAGCAGGTGTGTCTTGAGTCCGCTCGTCTTCAAGTACGCTCACCAGGATCACCGAACAGCAAGGGTGCTCAGGATGGCGAGAGACCCAGCCGATCAAGAGGCGTGGATGATCGAGCAATGACCCGCTGAAAACAAGCCGTTAACCAGACAGACAGCTGAAAAAAGAGCATGCTGGGATCACATGCTGCAAACAGCCTTGAGAGCAATCAGCGTGATCATCGTCGTAGTCAGCGCCCTGCTCGCGGGGGTGTTGGTAGCAGAAGCCTCTGATAACGAAGGCGAGCAAAGCGAACTCAGCGAAATTCGAGAGCAGGAATGCACCAACAACGAATCGGATGCCTGGGGTGCTTCCTCACCCCAGCAGCTTCAAAACGATGGCTGCCAACAGTGACAGTGCTCGCAAAAACCATCAACCGTGCACCTACCAACGCAGAGCAGTGTGGAGAACAAGCAAAATCTTCCACCTCTCTACCGCTTTGAGCTATGGATCCCACGCTCAATTCCGATAAGTTGTCCGAAGAAATCGGGATTCGATGAACAAACTCGATCTTGAAGTCGTGAACGTGCTTTTTTTTCAACAGATGCTTGACGCTGTTGAACAGGAGCGATGGGATGAAGCAGCAATGGCTCTTTACAAGCTGTACGCCATTGAAGAGGGAGAACGCTTTAATGATCTACATGACCATTCAGTTGAACTAAATAATGCTTTGAAGGCAACAGCCGCTTAAAAATAGCGGAATTTTTGATTGAAACTATTATCAGTGTGCGACTAGGTAGTATCTGATATGGTCTTTGTCATAAACGTTCTCGGGTCACGCTGAAAAAGTTGAGCTTGAGCGAGACTGAAGTCACTGGCAGAATTGCGATTTGAGGATTTTGCAGAACATCTACGAACGAGTATTTCACGCTCTAATAGTACTAGCTGACTTTGATCATCGATCGGTCAGTGTAGGGTCCTCATTGCAGAACACACTTCGAGTAGATACTCAGATCTCAGCGCTTTTGCATCCTGGATCCGCTGCTCAAGAGCTGATTGTCTCAGTCGCGCATCAAAGCGTCAACGCAGGAGAATGGTGTAATCAGGAATGTTAAAACGATCATCTGATGGCAAGTTAGCCTCGTAAGGGATCGTCACGAGATAGACACTGTGAGATGAGACGCTGAGCAAAAAGTGGTCAACATCGCATGCTACAACCACTGATCTAAACCTCTTCAATTCACTGTTCGTCATAGGAGGCTAAAACGTGGATGAATGGACTCTCAGCCAACAGATAAGCCGATGGATCCGAACACCAGGAGTATTGAAACGGTTGAAGTAAATCTATTTCTAATGGCAAGCGCTTTTGACGACACCTAAGTAAAAAACGACTCAAAAGCAGCCAAGGCCAAGGTGCTGTTTAAAGCGACTGATGGATGGAGTAAAAGATATCGATCAAATTACACGACCATCAGTCAACCGAACACACAAAACATTTAACAACTATGAATCGTGCTGGTGCAGCTTATGAAGCCTTTCAACAATTGTTTTTTGCAATCGATCTTTTTTTGAAGACAACCAAGTACTGACGTTAGCTTTTTCGTCAGAAGTGAGATTCATTTTTTGCACATAATCCTTGGTTGCATCCCAGACGAGCGCTCCAAACTCCTTGGAATGCTTCAGCCTTTCAGCGACGCCTCCATGAAGATCATCTTCATCCAAGAGAGGATGAGTTTCCACAATCGCTGTCACATCAACGGTTTGGGGATCTGAATTCTCCGACATTGAACTTGCTTACAACCACCCAATGCATAGCAAACTCAGCAGCTGTCTGCACATGGGAAAGGATCGAAGCCTATTAACTTGACAAAACGACAAAGACGCGAATGAAGTCAACCTGCGCTATCGGGCAATTGGAATGATTGCGGTCATGCTGCTGGACCATATTCAGAAAGTTCAGCAGCTGTAGGGCTCATGGCCTTGGCCAGCACCAGCAGGTCAGTCGCAAGACCATGTTCACCCTCACGCAGGAGCAGTTGCCTCAGACAAATCACGTCGCCATAATCAGCAGCGGCTGTGCCGTTGATCAGACCACGGGCCGTACCACGTGCAACAGCCAGTTGAAGCGTCATGCTCATAATTCCAGACTGGTCGAGGCTCAGGAGTTAGTGGCTGTAACCCCCTACAAAGCTCCTGAATTCAGGATTTTTCCACAAAGCAACCAGCGAAGACGAGAGGACTCCTGGACCTCAGCGAAGATCTGTTGCTGTAACTGAGGTGGTCTAAGCAAGCCAAGACTTCCTCTGAATCCTTCATCGGACCTCAAACTGACCTCAACAACCCTTTCAAAGCATTACCGAGGAGGCTAGGACATCAGGTGAAAAGCAGGTTTTTGAACACATCCGCTGCAGAAGCCTGTGATCAAAAGCGAATGTCTCAGCAGGTCATCGGTGGGGACGCACAACCAGAGGAGAAGGCGACAAAGGCTAACGACAGAGGAAATCAGAACCAATCAAGCGATGAAGAGCATGGCAAGCCGCAAAACGGTACTGCTCATGAGGCAAGGCCATAGGAATCTCAGGTTAAAAGCGACTGACCTGTGCCTTCAGATACGGGCATTGATCATTCCTTTGCGGTTTAGAGATCAACAACAGGCCAACCTCCATCAGCAGACATCCACAAACAGCATGAAGACTTGGACATGTGCAAAGAGAGTCGAGCTGCGGTCTAAGACAGAGAACAGAGACGGTCCAGATCCGGCGAGAAAAATGTCTCAGGATACTTTCTTCCAGATCACAACAGCTTTCAATCCACAGCAGCAGTCTCCAGTCGGCGAAAATTGAGAGATGAAAAATGAAATCAGAGTCATCTCAGCCTTCCTGATCGTGAACTCCATGATCATTTCAAGCGTTGTGCTTCTCTATATGAAAGGGGGAATGAAATTTGAGAAGGTCATAGGTCACCTATTGAACTGAGGATGGCCCCAAAGCCAGAACCACCCGATTTAGAGTAAATGTATTGCGAATAAAGCAGTATCACAGAGAAAAGAGTTCAAACATCAACAACATAAACCTGCAAAGCATGGAAAACTTTGAAGCATGCGCAAATGATGCTCACATGATCGAAAAGATATCGCATGGATTAACTTCAAACACTGACTGTTCTTCACGAAGACCATTTGTCTAATAATGGACAGGCCCTCCAAGCATTATGTGTTATGCGAATTGCAATTTCATTGATCAAAACATCTTGAAATTAAGCTCCTGCCATATCAAGGCATGAAAGATATTAAGAACAAAGGTCGGCAGCCAAAAATTAGATACATTTGCATTCGTGTTAGCCAGACCTTAGTACAAATTGGCATCAACGTAGTTGACGGAAAGAAATTAACATACCCAAAATCCACCTTGAGAAAGCTTGGACACATCAATTTCACACTTGAGAGAGCAAATCATGCACTACGATATATTCTTGCTCATCCTTACATAATAATGCTTGACTAAGCACTGACGGTTAAGCCTGTTCGTAACCTTCATGGAAAGGATTGAATTGATCGATTTGGTCAAAATACTGGTCCGTCAACTCAATAGCAACAAAACCTTCTGGAAAAACATCTTGCCAGTTATCTTTCAGATATTCAAACCTCTGCCTGGCATCCTGAAGCGTTGAATGGTCACTATCAAGACGCTCCTCGCCCTTAATCCAGAAAAGAATAAGATACTGATTGGACTGTACAGTCATACGATTTAAAAGTGCTTTTTAAAAAAGTAGGTGTTGCCGTTGAATACAGTCTTATCAAAGTCAAACTGAATCATCTCCTGCCAGAGCTGTTCGGGACTTCGCTGCTTCAACAACTTTCTAGGCAGGCAGCCCTTAGCAAGAGCACACCAGTCTTTGACGAATTGTTCCAAGACGACACCTTCATCACCCTCGTACTCAGCAAAAAATGAGTCTAAAAATTGCTTCGCAGTACTAATATCGTAGCTTGAAAGAATGACAAGAAAACCATCAATATCATTTTGATCAACTACAAAACAAGTCTTTTTACAGATTATGTCAACAAGATCCTGCACGATCAAGCTTTTTGATTGGTACCAGTTTGACATGTCAGCCATCACACCAGCTGATAATTTTGAGGTCTTCATCGCCTTCCTGGAGTAGCTCGACAGAAACATCATTAAACCAAGCAACGAATTCCAATGAGTAACATTCGCCATGAGGCGTTTTTGTATACGTGCCGCTGGAAAAATCCAATCCATCCTTTGTTATAGAAAAGGCTTCAGCATGGTGAATATAAATTGCATAAGCAAATTTTCTCAAACATTCTGCTCGATCATGATCATTTAAACCACAGTCATTGATCCAGAGTTCAAGGTTGTCATCAGAAACCATTCGCAACTTGTATTTGTCGACCATCCTAGCCGAGATAAAAAACAATCCTGAGTGCTGATGATCATACCAGTAAAACCCACTTTCATATCTCGAATAATCCTTGGCGTGCTCAATCAGGTCGTCCTTGATGGAATAGAACTTTTCTTCCCATCCTCGATTGTCTTGTGGCTGTCTGCTTTGCATCTGATCAGACTAATTGATAAAGAAATAAAAACAAGCTGTCTGATTCTTCTCTATCCAGAGAAGCTCTTTGGATCAATGCCGTGACAGTGAACAGCAAGTAGCTGCCTGCGACTCCCCATGTCCTGGACTAGCGCATCATGAGTATCAATCCAACCCTAGAAATCGTGAAGGAAGTTCTTCATGAATATTACAGGCGATTCAACCAACCCTCACTAATCCAAAGGATCGGCCTGTAGATCTGGTTTTGTAGCGGATCGAAAACATTTACTTGTGGTCAATCACATCAAGCCACATCAGAACATGGGTTGCTTAAAGATGATGCAAGATCAGGCAGTAAAAGAGCAAGCAACTCCAGTGATCACGACAGTCAGGCTATTCCAGTAGCGACACGGTTACCAGTACAGAGTTCATGCTGATCAGGACATCAAGCAAAAACAGTCGGAACAGCCATTAGTCCAGGTGGTGAAGCCTTGCAAGAATGGAATCACTCAGTGCATCACCACGCCCGCTGAAATCGATTTCCAGAACTGATGAACGGGTCAAATCACTTATTGCGATGGGGCTAATGCTCATAAGCCAGCTCGTCAATCTCTGCGAGTCAGCTCTCGTCTTCGTCAATTTCGTCAAAGACAACGCATCGATGGGGGTTGTCCGACGCAAAACGGATCGACATCTGTTGGATATTCTGCGTTTCGTCTGGCAGGCCTCGATATGAGATTCCCTTGGTGATGGACCCCAATGTCAAGGTATCGGGTGTTCTCTTGAGATCAGTGCAATGTGCAGAGAGGTTCGTAATGGCCGCTGCCTCAGAATCTGCTTTGACTTTCCAGAGGACGTCGACTTCAACAGGGGTTGTGATCAGGTAAGTAGGGCTCATTAAGCTCCGACAGACCTATGAATTGTGCATCGCTGCTATTGCGTTGTCAGGTGACTGTTGCTGCTGCAGCATGCAAATCCCTCACCTAGAGCAAGGACGCATCGGATGCATGACGCCATGGATGCTGTCTTGATGACAACAAAGTAATCAGCTGAAAAGCCCTGACCGATTGAGGTTGACAGAAAGTGGGACACAGAATCCCGCTGAGTCAATAACTGACGTTACACACCATCGAGCAGCGTCAGTCTCAAAATTGAGAAAAGCGGCTATACACCAACTTGAGCGGCTGATTGGCGAGCGGTACTCACACAGGCGCCGAAAATGAAGGTTAAGCGCTGTGATCCCAGATGGCGCTGCGTAAAAGTGCTGGCTGCTGAGTCGAGCTGCCAGCAGCATTGAGCCTGTAACCACAATCACAGAGATCAGTAAGGCCGGTCATCTGTTCAGACGTTGAACGGAAAATGATGTGTGCATCGAGAGGTACCAGACCTCCAACGATTGCAGATTGATGCCTCAAGAGACGGACATCGGCGGTACCGCCTTCTTTTCTCTGCCTCAAAGGGAGAGCTTCGGAAATTTTGAAGCACAGCAGACCCATGGCCACGAGGCTGCTCTCACGGGGATCTGATCGGTCTGAGAACAAGGCAAGGGGGCGAGGCATTCATAGGTGCAGCGAGGTCCGATGTCTTGAACATTCATCGCTAACGAGTGTTCATTCCAGCACCTTTGTTGATGAGACCGATTGGGCTGCAGGTAAATTGCTTGAAGCTATCCAATCCGTCGACGCCACACTGGTCCTGCTGAAAGAATCTGTATGAAATTAATAACAGAGTAGTCCTTCCAGCTTGAGCAAGTAGTCAAGAGAAAGCCAAGATCTTACTTCTTAAATAGAACAACTAGTAACGAAACAACGCTGAGAACTATCACGCCATAAAGCCAGGTTTTACTACTGTATTTATTATTGAAGTTGAGGACCCAGTCAGGAACACCGTCGATGACAAAGAGGATGGTTAGACCAAGAAACAGAACAATGGGAACACCTAAAGCAATTAAAAGATCCATAAAGTAAATCAACTCGTATACACTATAACCTGCACCTCATCGTTGAGTGTTTTGATATTCAGGCAAATATTCTGCTGTTAAATCTCATGACTGAAGAGAGAGGAACAAAACAATATGCCCACAAGGATCAACCTTTGAACCCCCACAAAGGCAACGACGGTATTGGTCTATGGATTTTTCATCAATACTTCAATGCAGTTGATGACATCTCGAATCTGAGGCAACCGTCCTCACCGGCTCAAGAGCATGAGAGAACCTTTCTGTAAATTTTGGGTGGATATCCAACTCGGAAGCTAGGGCGACCATCTGAGCTGATTGAAATCACGACGCATCATCTGAGGCTGAAGAGACAAAGGCAAGGGAAAAGTCAAAGAGTCAAACGCAACCGATAGCTCCTACAATGCTTTTGTTCTAAATATTTTATACTATACTTTAAGCAAAATCTTTAAAAACTGCACATCAGCAACTGAAAATTATTTAAAAATAGCAAAAACGACTGGACCAGTGAAGCTGATTTTCACCCTGTCAGTCCATTCTCCTCTGATTGCCTGTTCCAACAAGAGTGAACATGAATCTCCGCGGATACCTGTATAATCACGTAACATGAGAGAGCGCTGTTGTAGACAATGACCAGAAAACTCAGACAAGAATAACTACACCAATTTCACAATGACGGCAGAACCCCTTTATTTCGAAACTCCGAAACGAAAGCTGAAGGATCTAATCGTTCCTAAATTCTGCCCATTCACTCTTCTCCCTCTACTTCGAAGCGATGCAGCTCACTCGTGATTATGTAGATAAAGCCATTCATTTGCTTGAAGTTGGAGCAATCGATGAATTTTTAGCCAATTATGTGGCGGAAAATGTTCAATGGGTGATTACAGGCTCAAGCGTCCTTGGTGGCATTTATTCGTCGAGGACTCACTTTATCAATACTGCGATATCAAGGTTAAAATCCTCTTTGGATGGCGATATTCAATGGATAGTAAAAAATGTCATCATTGATGGTTCCGTTGCTGTACTGGAAATGACATCAAAGGCTGTTTCCAAACAAGGGCAACCTTACAATAATCAGTACGTTTGGATATTAGAGTTTAATGGCATAGTGTTTGACAAAGTCCGAGTATATTTTGATGATGTTTTAGTGAATAAGATTATCAAGTAACTTGCACTTGAAACATCAACATCTCCGCCAACATCATGCTTGCGACTGTATGGTTGAGCACCAAAGCTCTTCAATCGATGTTTTGATCGAAATTAGAAAAAAGCATTTTATGAAACCGAACAACTCAAGGATTCAAGGATTTGATCTTCAATGGCCAACATATAATCAGAACACGTGTACTGATATACAGGCCGCTCATGAGTCATTGCAACAGCCTATATATGAAAAAATAGTCTCAACGAAGGCAAGGAAAACGTAAATCATAGTTAAGGAAGAAAAGGTCGTTTTAAAGAACATTTTTTTAAGACTATAGACCTGGAAGGGGACGACAATGCCTCAGAAGCGCAACTGAATTGCAAAACCTGCGGGTGCTCCATAGACGTTTCCATACCTGACTCCATAGACAGGAATCACACGTGGAGAACGATTGAACTCACGTTGATATGCACGCCGACCGTACCTGTCGTTACGATTGTCGCGGCGAATTTCCCTGCGTAGCTGCCTCACTTTCATTTCATGTCGTATTTTATTTTCATAGCTTCTCGCTTCACTAGCTGGGGCTAGAGCACCTGTTGTAGCTCCAATAAGACCAAGGCAAAGAACTGCTTTGATTACTTTGGTGGCATTACTAAAGATCGTCATGGCTGAGGAGTAAATGTTTGGGGTCTTGCCCCCTTGACTTCTTCAAGATCACAGCCTTTCTGGTGAACCCCACTGCACAGCTCTGGTGAAGCACCCAAAAGTTTCTGGTGAGCCTCTGGTGAGAGGCTCAAATGCCTCTCCCAGGCTTCAATCAGCACACGAGGAAGCCGTTGATGCCGAGGCAGCCGGGTCCCCCAGAAACCACCGTTTCTAAGAAGCGGGGTTAAACGCGCTCAATCTTGGTATTTGCTGACTGAGGTGTTGATCGTCAACCATGTAGATCATTCCTGTTGTGGGCTCTCCGACCTACCGTCATGCTTCGATGCCCATAACCACATCAAATCAATCGCCCATGAAAGGCTGATCAATTAATACTGACACTGGCAAAGCGAAAGCAACGGTGTGTGGAATTCGCAGCTTTCAGATTAAAATAGATTTCAAAAAGACATTAAAAGCAAGACTAAAGGCAGTACTTCTATAAGTTGCAGCTTAGATATTACTTTTAAGAATTGAAATACACTGATTTCGAAAAATCAATATCCTGGGCCGCCAGCGAAGTTTTCAATCAAACAGATCAACACTTATGGAATCCTATCCTGGAGATGGCAAGCAAAATCAAGCTTGATGAAACCTGCAAAACAAACGAATGCTTGCTTGAATTTCATCATGAGGATCACTTATCACTAGATGTATCTTTTGGCATTTTGTCGCCAGCGGCACGTTTACCTGCTGAGTTTATGCCAACCTGGTGGGACTTATATGTTGAGCGTTGTGATCAACTCGTACCATCCCAATCTTTTTTCGAAACCATTGACACCAATAATGCTAGTCCCAAATATAAAAAGCGAAACACTTCATTTAGTTGTGCTTTGCCTGATTATCATTATCTCGAATTTGACTTTTTAGAAAATTCAATTCGTCTGGGTGGCGTGTTTCAGAGACTGGACAGCCTAAAGAATGAGGTGCCTCCACAAATGTTGAACGAAATCCTTGATTATTGTCTTATTTTACAAGAGAAGGATAATCGAACGAGTGAGTGTGAGCAAATGTTGAAGGATATCTTTGAGTGTCTTGGCTGTCCATTTTGGATTGGCCTCATGATTGGACGAGGGGACATGATCAAACTCGTTTTTAAATCTTCTGTATCACTTGAAAATATACAACCTAGTTTTTGGCAGTGGTTTTCATCAGACTTTCAGGTTTCATTTAGAAATGCCATAAAATGTCTTTCTGCTCTTGAACAAACTGGTGTACGATGCTGCCTTGATTTATGCTTATCAAAGCCGTCAAACCACCCAAGACTTTGTTTTGAGATCTTCCCGGCTAACCACGTTAAAGAGTCAACGAGTTGGTCTGTTTTGAACTCACTGCAGAGTTGCTTCAACTTAAAAGAGGACTTAATACTGCAGATATGCAATTTATACAATGATCTGCCGCGAGGAGTCAAAAAAACTCCATTTAGTCATATCTTCCCATGTCCACAATTGCCTTACAATACGATTGCAGCTATCTTTAGTCATTACAAAATTTGCCTTGAGAAAGATAAGCCAGTACAGCTAAAAACTTATGCCCATGTTGTTGCAGAGTTGTAGGATCGCGCATTAGTGAGACACCTTTTTCGTTCACACAATTCAAAAGCGAAAAATCTGCCTTTTGAATATTTCAAGGCTTTTCTTATGTTAAATGATGAAGCTTGTGACAGCTGTTTTTCAACGCCTGGATTGAATGATCCAATAAAGAGCGTCAAAATCAAAACAACCTCTGGGTAAAGTCAAGGAAATCGAAGTTTGATCGGATCAGGCTAAAAAGCAGCCTGATGTAGCATTAAAGTGCAAGAAAAAGCTCTGAACACCTTTCAAATCTTCAAGTTCAGTTTACCGAGCAAGGCAATATGACGAGCAGTCGCTTGATTCCAATGCTTTTTAACAATCCCAATCAATTAACCAGGTAATATTACTGCTTGTATTTTTTCCTGAAGATTGATGTGGCCATGTAGGTTTTTATGATACTCTAAGATGTCGCAGAAACACGTAATACGTCAATGGCCTTGACATTTAGTTCCAATCTGGAGCTGCAGCTGTTCCTGGCCCGTACCCCCAGCAGGTGTTCATCCAGCATCCACCCGCTACATGCTCTAACTCCTCTTTACTAAGTTTACTGAGTTTCTCCGAAGTAAATTCGCAGCCATATTCTTTAGCGAGACACACGACTTCTTCAGCAGACTTAGCTGTTTTGAGCTTTTCTTGAAGGTGTGTATCGCCTTTAGCTTTGGCAAGGAAAAACTCGAGTTGTTCATTGGACATTGGTGTTTTGCGAGTCATCTCAAAATACCCATAAAGAGAATACAAGCCAATCCTTCGATTAGGGGATATTTAGCGGCGCTTGGCTGGCCCTCAATGCTGCATCTGAAGGATTGAAACTGAACCGGGTGGTAACTAGCTTGAAGGAGCACCAAGCAAGACCGATGAAAGACAAAACAGCCAACAAGGACACCGATGCAAATCAGAACAGACTCAGCGAAAACGAGCTGAAAACCGTTCAATGCGGCATGACCTGGAATCAGTTCGTTAGTAATCAGGACAACCTTGGACTGGAGGAAGCGGCCACAGCACATGACCAAGGAGTTTGGAGAGGGCCTTAGTCCCTCCACGAAACCAGGCACTAGGGCTCTGGCTGTCGCTCATGGAACCGAAGCTAACCAAGCCTGTCACGCCTGAATACAAACAGAAGAACTGATGCCGTGATTGGTGAATAGGTCCAGTTCATCAATACGATCGTTCAGATCGTGCTCCGAACCGACACAAGCCTGGCAGTTGGTGGAGGTGAGTGAGTGATTGCTGGAAGACGCATCGATAGGCACAAACTCAGTCACCCTTGACCTGTTGCCAAAAACCCCTGACTTGGCTGCAGACTCCAAAAGGTTCATGGAATTTTTATGGATCAGAGTCAGGACGCCCCTGCATGGAAACGACAAACAACATCGATACGAAACAAGAGCTCTAAAAATTGATGTGGAGCGAAATCGGAGTGTCAATCACCTCCCCACCGACGCCTGTAGCAACCTGGGACGAGAGCAAGTCGGACAAGAAACTGATGTGCTGCTAAACGAACAGGGACCAGCTTCATTGCGAAAGAAGGTCAACTGATATGAGCAACGAACATCATCAAAGTGACAGACGCCCACACAAAGCGGATCATGACAGACTTCATCCGAAGCATCATGACAAGCAACAGCTCAAACAGGGCAGTTCAGAAAAACAAGAGAGTCAACCCAACGGTAAAAGTCGTGATCATTCGCACAATGGTGACACATTTCCGAACGAAGAAAGGCGAGTTGATTCAGAACAGTGATCAGCTCATCTTGAGCGACAAACTCAATCGCGGATGTTAAGGCGTTCGTCTCCAATTTTTCAGAGCACTGGATCTTGGTCCAAGATTGTTAACGGCTTGTTGGTCATGGCCAAGGACTCATTGAAAAGGGTCATTGCGCCATCTACAAGGGCATCCGCGATCATGCATGGAACCCAGAGTCAGAGCAGCCATCCATTCCGGATCTAGGCTCTGGGCACTGGGCACTGGGCACTGGGCACTGGGAATTGAATACTGGGCACGACTGGAGACAGGACCCACCAACAGGATGTGTTTTGGTATCTGTGAAGGGGCATCAGTCGAAGGGTTTCAGTGTTCATCAATCAGCCACGGAGTTCATCATTTAGGGAGCAAGGATTGCAGGGTGGAATCGAAGCTGCTTTCAAGGCATTGCACAATGAAATACTTGAACAATTGAACAGAATATTGAGCCATCACATTCATCGACGGGACTTTGGCTTACTCCCAAACAGGTAGCTGAACAATCACATCTACGAATAAAGTTTGTCAACATCCACCACATCAACAACAGTCACCAGTCATTCAGGCTGATCATGGGGGCTGAAAGATGATGATTTACACGTCAGAACGTTGAAGACTGATGGCAAAAAGCACGAAATCGAAACCTTGATCACTTGAAAGCAATGATTTTGAGTAGCATTCGTTCTGCGGATTGAATTCATGCATAGAATCAACCATAGTAATACACATTGCATGGATCCATCGGGAAACGTTGCGGTGCAAACACATGAATAAAGAGTTAATCACTGGCAGTAGCAATCCTCAGCTCAAGGCCTACTGGCGCACCCGTCTAGGAGTGACCGCTTGGCAACACCCTACGGGAATATTGACCAGCCGTCGCCTTCGAAAGGGCCATGGCCCCTTAACCGTTGTTCATTTCAAACGTCTGAGCCTCAGATCGATGACACGGGCGCTTTGTCATCCCAAGCAACTCAATCGCCTTGAGGTTCTTACATCTCTGGCCTTTATTGTTGGGCCTCTTTTATTTGCTATCGGATCGTTGTGGTCGCTGATAGAGCCAGGAGCAGTAGAGATCAGTTCAGCAACACTTGCAATGGGATCCGTGTTCTTTACAGCAGGGGGCTGGTGGCAACTGAGACAGGCACAAATTGCTGTTGAGAAACTTCCTGCAGAAACAGAAAACTGGCAGTGGTGTGGTCTTCGCTGCGCCTTAACCCAGAGCATGGGAACGGTGTTATTTAACATCAACACCTTCTTTCTCTGGGGTTGGGCTCAGCCAAATGAAATTGGCTGGCTTTTGCTAGCAGTGCTTCCAAATCTTTTGGGATCTATTTTATTTTTAATCTCCGCTGCCGATGGCCTGATTGAGGTTGGCCACGGAAAGCTGCTGGTCTATGAACCAAATCACCTCGGCTGGTGGATCGCGATGGTTAACGGACTGGGCTGCCTATGGTTCATGCAATCTGCGTTAGCGGCTCTTCCAAATCACTTGCCAGAGCAAAGCGTTTTTAATGCAGACATGGCGGCTCGAACAACGTTCCTTGGCTCTCTTGCTTTCGCAGTGGTTGGACTCTTAAGCCTGGCTGAATGTTCAGAAGACGAGATCACCAGCACATAAAAACCTGTTAACGGTGTGATATTGATTTAACGCCCCCAACAATGACCTCTGCCGCAGTCCAACACTATCAATCATACAGATATTCATCTCACTGAGAATGAATGCCATACTCATCATAAAATTCATTACTTGAGCACTGGAATCTTTTGCTGCCGTGATGCTTGCAGAAGCTGAACAAAAGCGAATCAACCTGAGTGACACCCCAATGAGTTGGCGATATTGATCAGCCTCACCGGCTCCCATCAGACACCAGCAGACAACAGACAAGCTCCACTCAACCAACCGCTCCTGAATCGAGAGTGCTGCCTCCATCACGATGAGAAGCCTCCATGCATTCAGAAAGAATCCGGGTCCGAGGGCTGATCACGCCCTCGGAATCTGTGCGGTATCCGGCAATGCTGTGGATCAACCAACAGTCTTCAGTGCGTTGACAACAGACATTGGACCATTGAACAAATCACAGCGGTTCGGGCGCCGTTTGCAGAGTCTTCCGTCCGACAAGCTTTCAGATCCATCCACGTCATCATCAATGGAAGCTCTGCAGCAACAAGAAGGACCCAAGGCCTGCTTTGTACACAGAGTTCAGGCTGCCCGCTGATGAACGGCAGGATGATTCCCTTTCCCTGCAACTGTGGCTACCAGTGAAGAACCGCTGTGAACAGGAACACAACTTGACCTCCTCTGAATCCGGAATCGATCTCCAAACCACCCTGGGTCACCGCCTTAGCCAAAGCAATCAGACACAGCTTGAATTACCCCGGGATCAGCTCTCCGAACACGGCTTACAGCCGGATCTTGCCTACAGGCTGATCCACGATCACCTGATGCTGGATGGCAACGCCATGCTCAATCTGGCCACGTTCGTTGGCACCTGGATGGAGCCAGAGGCGAAGCATCTGATGCGTGAGTGTGCCGATAAGAACATGATTGATAAGGACGAATATCCACAAACCGCTGAGCTCGAGAATCGTTGTCTGAAAATGCTGGCGCACCTCTGGCATGCACCGGATCCTGATGATGCCGTCGGAACATCGACAACGGGATCGAGTGAAGCCTGCATGCTCGGGGGAATGGTGCTGCGCTGGCATTGGCGTCAGCGCAGAAACGCACAGGGGCTGGATGATCGCCGCCCCAACCTTGTGATGGGCACCAACACTCAGATCTGCTGGGACAAGTTCTGCGCCTATTTCGATGTCGAGGCACGCATGGTGCCGGTAACAAGGGATCACCTGCAGATGACGGCTGAGGGCGCTATCCAGGCCTGCGATGAAAACACAATCGGTGTGGTAGGTGTGTTGGGAAGCACCTTCGATGGAAGCTATGAGCCAATCGAAGCCATCCAGCAGGGGCTGGATCAGCTGCAGCAGCAAACGGGACTCGATATACCGATCCATGTTGATGGTGCTTCCGGCGCCTTTGTGGCCCCGTTCAATTCTCCCGAGCTGAGCTGGGATTTTCGACTGCCCCGCGTGAAATCGATCAACACCAGCGGCCACAAATACGGTGGTGTGCTTCCAGGTGTGGGGTGGGTGCTCTGGCGGCAGCAGGATGACCTCCCTGAAGAACTGCGCTTCAACGTCAACTATCTCGGCGGCCAGATGCCAACCATCGGCATGAACTTTTCCCGTCCAGGTGCGCAGGTGGTAGCTCAGTACTTCAACTTCATCCATCTGGGCCAGGCGGGTTATCGCCAACGCATGAGCCGCCTGGAGAACACGGCGTCCTACATCGCTGACTCACTTCAGGCGATGGAGTGCATGAAGCTGCTGAGCCACCCACGGGGTCAGCTGCCTGTGTTCGCCATCACCCTCGAGGACTCGGTGAAGAACTGGAGCGTGTTCCAGCTGTCCGATCACCTGAGAGCAAGGGGCTGGCAAGTTCCTGCTTACACGATGCCTGCCGCCTGTGAAGACCTGGCGGTGCTGCGCTTTGTGATCCGCGCTGGATTCACCCGGGACATGGCTGACCTGCTGTTGCGGGACATTCGCAATGCCGTCGACTGGTTCCAGCAGCTGAAGCAGCCAATGGAGGATCCCAATCCTGATCATCGTCCCTTCCACCATTGATCGATACCAGCTCGTCTCAGCACTACCTGATGCGACTGCTCGCCATCGGGAACAACGTCTCAGCGCTGGGAGCTTTTCTGATGCTCACCCAAGGAATACCGCGCCAAAAAGTGCACCGGTTGATTCTGATCAGCAGTTTCGCCTGTCTGATCATCCTGGTCTTGTTCATGCTGGTGGGCACACGAATCCTTGATTTTTTCGGGATCTCCGTCGACGCATTTCAAATCACAGGTGGATTAATCCTAGGTCGAGTTGGATTTGGAATGCTGAACTCCAAGTCGGACACGACACCTAAACGAGATGCAACTGAAATCAAAAATCATCAACAACAACTCAGCGACTCAGAATTGTATTCAGCTGCGGTCGTTCCACTTGCAATCCCACTGACAATTGGCGGCGCAACACTTTCGGCTGTGGTTCTCTTTGCAGATACGGCTGCCAGCACGGGCACATCTCTTGAGTTACTTGGAGCAACAATCGCCTTAGTGGTTGTCAACTATGTGGTTTTCAGATTTAGCAGCAAAATTATGACCCTTCTAGGCACAATGGGCATGGAAATCTTCATCAAAGTCATGGGCCTATTCATGCTATCAATAGGAATTCAATTTCTCGCCCAAGGAATAGGATCATTCTACTTGAAATATCAAGACGCATCAATTAATGCGATTGGATAGCAATCATCGTCAAGCTCGCAAGCAATACCTCAATAATCGCCAAGTGATTGGAATAAATCAAAAATCAAAGGCTGCATAAATAAAAAGATTATCGATTCGAACTACGCTTTTTAATCAACATTTGAAAAAGATTAGAACAAAGTTTGCAAGAAAAATTCGTGCATCATTCCGATAAATCTAACATGCAGTATTCATTCAGGCTTCAAAGCGTGCTGGCACCGGGACCTGAGAATAGTACCTCCTCCTAGCAAACAATCTTTCCGTCAGTCGATCAACAACCAGCAATGACTTCAATTCTGCTTGAGGAGGTTTAGCGAGCTTATAAAGAGTAATTTTGTGATCATATACTTGAGCAATACGCGCGACATCTTCAAGAGAACGAGCTGCGATGGAGATCAAAAAGTGCAATCCGTCAAAAAAGATATTCAATATATTTTATGCACTTGCGAGATTGATAGCAATAATCAATAAGCGCCTACCTATACACGGAAAATAGACATGTAAGCTCGCTAGCCAAACTCGATCTTTCTGAGTGCGACAGAATGATTACCTATTTGAGCCGATTAATTTGGCAATCACTCACATCAAGTATGAAGCCCTATCTTGCGCAGGATTACTCGTAGCAGCGACGAATACAGATCCACAAAAAGTATTAAAACCACGTTGATCTATCAATCTGTTGCTAGCTTCAAGGAACAGTCCGTTTTGTCCACGAAGACACAGCAAACGAATGACAAAGAAAAGTGTTTTCAATAAGTTCCAACTGTGCGTACCACTGGCCCTAAGTACCATTTTTTCAATGGGCGTGCTGGAAGCAACAACAAACCCAAGTATTGCCAACGATGAGTACGATCCATGCTGGATACACACAGATTGTGAAAAAACAGTTGGCTATAGCAATGATCCTAACTCATCAATGGGAATCGGCTGGTATTGCACCGACGGAAAACTAGTTACGTCATCAACCAAACTTGATAACTGTGAAATCTTGAAAGGTTGTACAACAGAGTCAGGAAGGTCGCCACAATATATTCCAAAAATGTCCGAGGGAGGTCAAGCAGCCTGGCGCTGTGCTGACAATGCATTTATTCACACAAATTGCACGACGGGAGCTGGGTTTTCCAAAGATGGCGGATCAATGGGTATTGGTTGGTATTGCAACGATGGCAAATATGTAGACAAAAATACAAGGTTTGACAAAGCCTATATTCACCCCGGATGCTCAGCAGGAGTCGAATACAATACAACATTCCAGGCATGGGTCTGCAAAAACTGAGACGCAATAATTGCTAAAATTAATTTAATTAGTCATTCCAATATTAGTCTTATTGCATATCAGTTTGGCGAAGATTGAGAACTAAATATTTGCAAACGCTGGCTTCATTGGATCAATAGTAACGACTCAAAAGCTTCTGCTTTTTCTCTGTCGAGTCTTACATAGCTGCCAAACTCAATATGACGACCTCAGTCTTCTCGATATTGAGTCAATGGCCGTTCTCCTAATCTATCCAGCACATCAAAGATTGTAATAGGGAGTACCCAGGGGCAGCTCCTTGCGACATCAGCAGATAGTGCAACAATCAGGGAAGTACTGATAACATTTGCAGGACCAATAAAAGAGAAGCGTTACATGTAATTGATGGAGTGTATAGGACTTTCGCACCGTGACAAACCATCTACCTTGAAGATTCAACTTGCATCCCTGTTAGAAGTGATTCAACTGCCTACAAAATAGTTTTTTTTACCTATATCTATCGATTAATGCCAGGAGATTTCAAACCAAGGAAGTAGGTGTACAAAAGCAGCTGGAGAAATACTAAGGCCAAGAGAGCAATGACCTCAACAGTTAAAGAAGCGGTAAACAAACACAATGCCAAAATCTCTTACTGAAAACCTCTAGCAAGCAATGCCTGGAATGAAAAGGAGTACAATTTATTTCGCCTATGGAATCCTTCACGAACTTGTGAAGTTGAGGAACAGATAAATGGTTGGACTGAGATGTATGCGAATAATGAGTTGATGGTTTGCGCGAAAGGTGGTTGGTGGTTCCCTTAAGGCTGTTCCTATGGAAGAAGGAATGACGATTTGGTCTTACGAAAGGTAAACGGGACCTTGAGTTCGTAAACACTGCAAGAAGAAGAAAGGGGCTGCCTGAACTATTTACTTCTATCAAACCACAGCCATTGGACTTCACATCAATCGCATTCAAAACGAGTTGAAGGCTACAACAAGACACACTTGCATCTCAGAATAGGGGAAGAAAACTCACGTCGGAGGTCAAGCAATGTTGCATGATGAATGCAGGAACAACCATCAACTTACAAGTATTGAATAACAATCAGCCAATGCTCTCAAAAGTTGCGGTGATTCAACATGCGCCTGTACTTGGCAAGCGACTGGCAACAATGGAGCGGTAGGACTTATCGATGCCGCTACAAAAGCTGGCGCAAAATTGATTGTCTTGCCTGTGGCTTTTATCGCCGGGTATCCAACCTACATATGGCAGTTAAGACCTGGCTTAGACACGGACCTGTCGTCTGAGATTGGTGCACTGATGCTTGAGAATGCAATGAAGTGAATCTCGATGGGCCTCACCTAAAGCCACTGAGATCCATTGCAAAGCGTCATCAAGTAAACATCCTGATCGGCATCAATGAGATCGACAATTCGCAGAGTCGTACAACACTCTTTAACAGCTATGTGCATATCGATGGTGATGGTGCTTATGCAAATGTTCACCGCAAGTTGATGCCTACCAACCCTGAAAGAATGGTTTGGGGGTTTGGAGACGGGCAAGGGCTACGTGTCAATGAAACGCAGGTGGGACGTGTTGGTTCACTGATTTGCTGGAAAAACTACATGCCGCTTGCTCGCATGGCTCTGTAGTCACAAGGTGTTGAAATTTTTGTTGCGCCGACATGGGATAGTAGTGATGGCTGGCAAGGAAGTATGCAACATATTGCGCGGGAAGGACGTTGCTATGTGATCAGTTGCTGCACCTGCATGCGTGGTTCTGATATTCCAGCAGATTTTCCAGGTTGCAAGCAAATCTTTACTGATGATGAGCAAATCAATTCCGGCAAAAGCTCGATCATTGCACCTGGTGGAACCAACATCGCTGGCCCATTAGCATCGGAAGTAGGTATCCTCTATGCTGAAATTGATCTTTCTGAGGTACGCAGCTCTCGGCGAAGCCTTGATGTAGGTGGTCACTACAATCGCCCGGATATCTTCAGTCTTGAAGTCAATAGGCAGCAACAAAGAGCGGCTATTTTGGGGGATAATTAAAAGTCAAAATCACTCACAACCTAAGCCTGATGATCGCGATCAACATAGATACCTAATGCAATGGAACTTATCTGCAGGATCAAGGGCTTCATCCCAGAACAACTTTTCTGAGAGAACTATGGTCATAGATGCCTCACTAACTCTTTCTGGCGCTTATGAAGAGCGTACAGTCGCTCTCCCAGCTTGACTTTCCTATTGTGACATAAATAACATCAGTCATATTGTTCTTCCACTAGGGCCCATCTCAGTTAATCACTGGGACTCAAAATTTTGCCCGTAGCACACAGGAAGCCGACTTCAGTTGGTCAAGAAGACAGATCCCAACACCAATAGAACCGAGCACTTGGCTCAGGAAAGAGCCTGCCACGAAAAAGGGGAAGTAACGAAACACAAATACAACTCCATCCTGAGCAGTTCAGCCAGATCAGTCAGAAATCAATGTTGACCATTTCACAGAAGCCGCAGCAGCTGTTGAAAAGAGACACATCTCTCTGGGTCTGAAGCCTGAAATAATGGTGATCGTTAGACAAGACTTTCTACCAGATCAAAGACAAGGCATGGTTATTGAATATCTATTCTCGACTGCGGAGAGGCGGACAGGCATGCTGCGTAATTCAAGGCCGAGGTGATCTTCACATCGCTAAGCAAATTTTGAATCGAATCTGAAAGGTCTTATACACAAGCCCCTTGCAATAGTCTCAGCGATTTCGGCCTGCTTTTATTTGAGAGCAGAGCATGACAAAACGCCATCACGAACTACGCTTAACTGAACCGATCATTTGATGATGACTTCACCGAAAATCGTTCACATTGGCCTTTGGAAAGTCAAAAAAGAAGTGAGCTCAAAGGCGCTATCTGATGTGGATAAGCAGGTCAAAGCATTGAAAAACAAAATTCCAGGGATTGAGTTGGCACACGCCGGACCTTTAGAAACGTTTAACTTGCCAAAGGAAATTGTTGATGCTTTCAGCATTTTGCCTGATGTAACGTTACTGGCCAGAGGCTACAATCATGCCTTATTTATAATTTTTGAGGACAAGAATTATCGAATTTTATACGACACATCAAAGGCTCACCTTGACTTATCCCCAGCCATGATGCCATTAATCGAGGGCGGCATGAAAGGGGTGCTGACTGTCGACTTTTGTTTGCCAAGGATATAGCTACCAACCAAACGGGTGTTCAATAGTAGCCCCTATGGTGGCCAAACCTTCAAAAAATCAGCCCCCATTGAGATATTGAATTTGGCTTGGGATCGGTTGAACATTAATCCCTGTGCTGGCGATTTACAGATTCAAAGTCTTCCACTTTAGTTAATGGGTTCTTCTTAGTATTTACGGGAAGAGTATTAAGCTCTATATATTGATGTCAGAAGTTGATGCGCAGGTCACAACCGAATAGTTTTATTATGTCGAGTGGACAAGAAACCAAGTGATTCCTAATCTTAACGAGACTTTTGTAAAAAGCATTTGAAATAACAGTAAAATTTGGGATCGAATAACAGCATCACTGGCACTCAATCCTTGATAAATTCAGGTTAGATGAAGTGCAATTAGATTCAATTTTGCGAACGCTTTTAACCACAAATCCTGCTATCTGTAAATCAATCTTCTGTGGCACTCATTACAAGGGTGCTCTAACTGCCATCCCGTTATCACTTCCAAATAGTGATCAGCGCTTCTTTATTTTTTCACTACATCAGTACACTGTTTCCTACTGGAATTTGAGGGTCGGCCCATAACCAAACCCGTAGCACAACACAACAAATTAAGTGGCTGCGAATCTTCGCCTCAACCCACCTTATCCAGAGGGTTACCCGTGTCAAAGACCTATCTCAGGACAAAACAAAACCACAATATTCGGAATAATTAAAAACCGGATAATGGAGATAAAACTTCAGCAAAATAAGAGAATTCCTGCTGCAAATTGGCGGGAGAACTTTCGCTTAGCCTTAGAATGAGATTCAACAGGAGCAGTTGATACGAAGAAGGCCACCAACTTTATGGCTGATACGAAACAGCAGGCACTGAATGTTGATGACAAGGAAACTGCTGATGGAGATATTCGCCTCTCTTGGAGCATGGCCAGAACCGCTACTCTTATGCAAACAGTGGATTAAATTCTGCTTCAACTTGTGGAGTAATTAAACCACATTAAGTATCTCTGGGTGCTTACCGCATCATGCCAGGAATATGTAATCATTGCAGTAGCCATCTTGAATCATGTTAAAGACCATTACATTGGATGTGGGGTAATGTTTGAAGAGTAAACACCAAACATTGAGGAGTCAGAACTTCTCAAGGACAATCAGCTCATTCGTCACTTTGCTTGAAATGCCAACCTTCTGTTCCCCCTCAGGATCTTGATGGAAGAGGTTGAGTAACTTTCAGATCTGGAGTGATCTTAAGGTTTCACTGTGAAATCGTTTGCTATAACTAAATCAACTATTAATGCATTATGGCACAGGGCATTGGATATTATTTGGAAGGCCTAGACGAATGGGCAAACACTCCACAAGGATCTACAATCATCGGGAATGAGGCGAGCACAGCATTTCAAGACCAAATTAACAATAATGGACGACTATTTGGCTTGTCCGCTGCTCTGAATGCACAGGGCGCAGGACTGTGGGAAAAAATCGGTCAAGAAGTGGACCCAACTGCGATACTTGATGCGGCGTTTATACAAGCTCAAGGAAAGAGCTCGGTCCTAAAAAATCGAGGAGACTCATCAAAATGGTTTTATGCGCAGAATTTTCAGATTGCAGATGCTAAGACTGCGAATGCCAAACCGAATGAGGTTTATGCCGGGGTTGCGGCGGTACTTTGGTCAGTTAAACAGCTATATCCTTCTATAGATAGGATTCCAGTCTTTGATTCCTATTATGTGAAGAGTTTAGGCGACTATGATGTTAACAAAATACAAACACTATTGTCACCAATATTCAAGCTGCAAGTCACAACTCCTCCCAAGCAAGGAAATTGGAACTTTATTTCTACCTTACACGATAATGGACTCCTTAAGGGATTTATTGGAGATGTTTATGCATTAGGTAAAGAAGGTAAGTTTCCAACTGATGCGAAGCCATTCAGTACATCGATTCCTTATGCACTCCAATCAACTTGGGACAACTTGCCTAACGAAGGAAGCAAAATAACTACCGACTATTATGGATCACTTCCAGTGAATGGATCTGTTCATTTCCCAGGCACTGTGCCGAACAATTTCGATGGCTCTGACTATTTAATTCCTACGAACAGACCCCTGTCAGCAAGTTCCTTACCAGCCGTGCAAACTCCTGAGGCTAATCACGCCCTAGCCGATGATAATATACAAATAATCGGTGGCGTTACTCAGCTCACCGCTGCAGACGATGTACTAATAAACCAATCAAATTTTAAACTTCGGATGATGGGAGGTAATGACTTTCTTGAAGTGATTGGTGGTAAAGGTAACTTCGCGAACGGCAACATGGGAGAAGATACAATTATTTTAAGAGGTGGCTCTGGTGAGTACTTGGGAGGAAGAGACAATGATACCTTTGAGGTTTTTAATGCAGAAGAAGGCACTTCTGTTAATGGTAATATGGGAAACGATACCATTGTTTTGAAAGCTGGTTCCGGTAAATACCTTGGTGGAGGAGATAGGGACACAATTTACGTTGTGAACGCAGAAGAGGGAACTTCAGTGAATGGCAACCGTGGTGAAGACAGAATCACAGGTCATGTTGACGGCGTGGTTTACAGGGGTGGCAAAGACAACGACTTGATGGCAGTCAGTCAAGGAGAAACTTGGGGCGACAACGGCTCAGATACATTCCGTGGAGTAACCGGTGAAGGATATGCTGTGATTAAGGACTACACCGTTGGAGAGGATGTTATTGACCTCACAATGAGTGGAAGCTGGAGCCAGATTGGATCTGGCTTGATGTTTACGGACGACTCAGGCGACCAAATCATGCTGCTAGTTGGAATCACTGATATTGAACAAGTGACAGCGGTATAAAATTACATTCAAAGTCAGATCCTTCTTGATACCACACCAACTGCGGGGCTCTTCATTCCATTACTATTGATAGTGAGAGTCTACAAACTATTGCTATAACTACTGACCGGAAATCAAGCACGAGCTAAGTGACGAAGGGTTGAAAGGTGTCAGCAGAGAAATAAACACCGAAGAATATTTCATCGACCACCTGGCGTGATCAAAATTAATCGCATAAAGAAAGAGGAGGGCAAGATTAAATCCCTCCTCTTTCTATGTCCACCGAAGAAAGGAAATAAATATTCGGTGTCGCTGGCACCATATAAACCAGCACCACTAATTATTGTTTAAAACCCCATTATAGCGTCGTTAGCGGCACCCGCTTCAAGTTCGGCATTGAGTTGTTCCTGCTCCCAAGTGGGGGCAGCGGCATTGGTTTGGAAGATGCCTTCTGCACCATCAACTCCCTTAAGTTGTTCAGCAGTCAACCCTTCTTTGGGTTGTTGTAATTTCTTTTCTTTCTTAGACATTGCCTTGATGAAATGGTAGGACTACACATTTCATAGCACCTATATCTCATCCTCGTCTTCCTTCGTCTGAAGGATTTCTGGTTTCAAGCACGCAACGGCACGAAAACACGGGCGTTCTTATCAACAAACAACCCCTGTCCTTTATCTCTGGACATCACATACTCAACGGATGGTTTTCGTCCTCTGTTGCTCGTAACCTCCGTCACCTTGTGCTTGTTCCACTTCAAAAAAGGTGAAATGGTGTCTTGTTCCTTATTCATATGCAGTTGGAAGAAAGTAATGCTCTCATCGTCATGTATCTCACCTCATAGAGCATTTGTGACTCCGTCCTTGAACCCCGTCTCATTAGTGGTGATTCGCCCGTAACCCAGAAGACACTCCGTCGCTCACCGCACATAACCCAGTCCCCAGAACTTGCTCAGCATCACTTCCCAATAGTTATCAGTGCCTCCTTGTTCTTCCACCACACCCAATCGCGGATTGGAGGCGTGTTGCGCAGCTCTTCACGCGTCAAGCCAAGCTTCAGCTTCTGTGAGGCACCAAGCAGCACATCCAGCATCGCCTCTCCATCGCTGCAGCGGGCCAGCGCTTGATTTGTTTTCTTGGCACCGTCGAGTGCCCTCACCAACAAAGCCACACGACGAAATGGAGAAAGGGAACGGGGGTCCATATCCAGAGCTTTTGACGCTCCACCGTAATCACATTCGCTGACAGCACTGGTGTACACAGTCAGAATCGAGTGATCGAAGCGCTTGAAATGGCGTCCCCATGGGGCCATCACTGGGTTATCGGTGACGTTCATGGATGTCACGAGGCCCTTCTTCGCCTGATTTCCGTGTTACCGACCGACGATCATCTGGTGTTCTGCGGTGATGTGATCAATCGCGGGCCTGGAATTGCCGCTTGCATCAATCTGGTATGGGGGTTGGTGGACAGTGGTCGGGCCACCTGGTTGCGAGGAAACCATGAACAGAGATTGGTCGAAGGCCTCCAGGCCGTTTCCACCGAGGAGAGAAATGATCTGCTGGCCATCGAGACGTACCGGCAACTGGGTGATGCACTCACAAGAGAGTGGAAACAGCGCCTGAGCACACTGCCTTTTGTTTATTCAGGTGATGGATGGGTGGCCACCCATGCCGGCTTCGATGAGCATGGACAACCAGATCTGAATGTGCGCGAGCCCTTCTGGGAGGGCTACGACGGTCGCTATGGAACTGTGGTGGTGGGCCATACGCCCCGACCAGCTGTGGAGCGACGCGGCCAGATCATCATGATCGACACCGGCGCGGTCTATGGCGGATTGCTCACTGCGTTCTGCCCCGAAACTGATGCGGTGGTGCAGGTGATCGGACAGGCCAGTGACAAGGCCATGCCCGCAGCCAGCCATGAGCTGACGGCAGAAGTACCTTGCTGAGGGTTTACCGCAGCAACAGAGCTGAATTGCTCGCTGAGCTTCTAGCCCAGGAACTCAGGCTTGAGCCTCCCGGCCCGTTTGAACAGATCGAAGTGGTCGTCAACACCTGGCCAACCAGTCGTTGGCTCGGAGAACAGCTGGCGAGAGTCAACGGGATCAGTGCACTGGTGCGCTTTCCGTTCCCTGGCAGTCGCCTGCGACAGCTCGTGCAGACCGTGCTCAGCGATGCTCCTGCCATTGAGGATCCATGGAGAGCGGAACGTCTGGTCTGGCAGGTCCTGGAGGTTCTTCCGAACCTGCTTGACCAGAGCTGTGCGACAAACCTTCGAGAGTGGTGGGAGCTCCATGGTGGTCAACAGGGACGACTCAATCGTGACCAGTGGCAGCTGGCCCGCAGCCTGGCCGATGCAATCGACGACTATGCGCTCTACAGACCGGAGGAGCTCGCCGATTGGCTGAATGAAGGTGCGGGTGATCAACTCCCCGAAGGCCTGCAGTGGCAGCCGTTTCTGGCCCGCGCTCTGGCAGAGCGCTTGCCATGCAGGCCCTTCGGTTTGCAGGTGCAACAGGTGGTTGAACGACTCCGCAACGGTCAAGACCCCGCGCTGCCGCTACCCGCACGCCTACGGCTCTTCGGTGTCAGCAATCTGGCCCCAGTCCAGATCAATTTGTTGCAGGCCCTGGCAGGACGCATCAGCGTGGACTTGTTTCTGCTCACACCCTGTCCAGACCTTTGGCAACGGTCGCAGCGACGACGGAGTCAGCTTGGCGAGGACTGGACCAACTCCCCCGATGGCTCCTGGCTGATCGAAGCTCCGCGCCTGGAGGGGATCCTGGGCAGGATGGGCGCCGAATTTCAGTTGCTTCTGGAAGGAAGCGGCGAGTGTCTGCTGGGCAGCTGGGAACAGGGGGACCTGTTTGCTGATCCCACTGTGATGAAACAGCAAGAGGACTCCCAGGCGTCCCTGCTGGAGCAGCTGCAACGGCAACTCGCAAAGGGCGAATCGGACCAGGCATCCCTGTCAATCAAGCAAGGCGATCATTCCCTGTTGTTCATGGGCTGTGCAGGTCCCTGGAGAGAAGTGCAGCTTGTACGTGATCGCATTCTCAGCTGGATGGCTGCCGATCCAAGCCTGCAGCCCAGAGACGTATTGGTGATGACCCCCGATGTAGAGCGCTATGCACCGCTGCTGGCTTCTGTCTTTTCGGACAGGGATGCCACCGGTGTGGACCTTCCCTGGCGATTGACCGATCGCAGTCAGCAAAACTGTCCTGGGCTTCAGCAGGCCTTCATGAGCCTGTTGCGCCTGAGCGCTGATCGGCTGACCGCAAGCGGACTGGAAGCGCTGCTTGGTAACCCAGCACTGCAAGACCTGCAACAGCTTTCATCGCAGGACGCGATGGCGATCACTGATGCACTTCAGCGCAGTGGCTTCCGCTGGGGTCTGGATGCAGGTGAACGCAACGGAGATGAAACCAATAGCTTGCGCTGGTGCCTGGATCGCTGGCTGCTGGGTCTGGCCTTACCGGAAGAACCTGGACTGGCCATTGATTCCTGCGCACCTGCGCTGACGGATCTGAGCCTGCAGCAACTGCAGTTGTGGTGGCCACTGCTGGATCAACTGGCCGGATGGATCGCCCAATTGCGTCGCAGCGCTCCCTGCACTGAATGGGTGGATCGACTGCGCAAGCTGCTTCAGCAGATTTTCAATGACGGTGGTCAATGGGATTGGGAGTTGCAGGCCATTCATCAATGCCTGGAGTACTGGCAGCTGCAGGCCAATGACTGCTCGCTGGAGCTGGATATTGCTGTTGTGATCAGGGTGCTGGAGGAAGCACTTTCAACGGAAAGCGGCCGCTTCGGCCACCGCAGCGGTGCTCTCACGATCAGCGCGCTGGAGCCCATGCGAGCCATCCCACATCGCGTGATCGTGTTGATGGGTCTTGATGCGTCCGCCTTCCCAAGGCATCAGGAACGTGCAGGCTTTCACCTGCTCGAACTGCAACGCCGACTCGGCGACCCCAGCAGCACCGACCAGGATCGTTATGTGTTGCTTGAGGCACTGCTCTCAGCTCGACAGCATCTGCTGATCAGCTGGAGTAGCCGTGATGAACGACAAGGCGAGAACCTGCCGCCATGCCCACCAGTACAACAGTGGCTGAGTCTGCTTGCAGAGCAGCTCGACCCACAGCAGATGGATCTGCTGCTGATTCACCCTCCAGCCAATCCTCTGGATGTCGCCAATTTCATGGCTACGCCACAAACCGATGCGATCAGTTGCGACCGCAGACTTTTGAACGCTCGACGCAATCTCGATGCACAGACCGGGAATGATCAACAGCATCGTGATTTGGGCCTGGCCCTGCCCCTTGATTGGCAGCATCCAACAAGCGATGCAGGCTTGCCAATCACCTCGGAGGCGATCGAAACACTGGAACGCTGGCTGCAAGCCCCTCAGAAGGAATGGCTGAAACGCCAGGGCATCGATGCTGCTGAATGGTGCGATCCCGTCAACGATCTTTCACCCCTGTCGTTACCGGAACTCGACTGTCATCAGTTGCTCAGCCAGCGTCTCTCTGAACAGCTCGATCTGCTGGCCAACGATCCCAACGCCCGCTGGGATGTTGAGGCGACGGGAGACTGGATTGCACGCAGTTACGGGCAAGGCCTGATGCCTCCTGGCGCTGCTGCTGAACTGGCTGACGATCGGCTGGAGCGACGCTGGCAGAACCTCCAAAAGACTGCTCTGAGCCTCGGGCCTCTGCGCCTACAGCAGCAACCGACCTCTCAGCGTTCAGCCCTTGTGATGGCGGGCGAGACAGCCGTTCAGATCAGCACATCAAGGCTGAGGTCACGTACTCTGCTGCAGAGCTGGCTGAAGCACCTGCTTGCCCAGCTGGAAGATGCAGACTGCAACACCGCAGTGGTGTGCCGACAAGACGGCAGTACAAAAGCCGATCAATTCCATATCGCCATGCGCTGGAGAGCGCTGAAACCACTGGAGGCTGAACACGAGATCAGGGTTCTGCAAAGGCTGGCTCAGCATGGATCAAAAGTGTGCTGGCCTGTCCCACCCGACAGCGGCCTGGCCAGGGCACTGGCGTGGTCCAAAGGGGCGGAAGCAGCGGACAGGGCCTTCATCAATCGCTGGCAGGGAAGCTTCAGCGCCTGGGCTGAACGGGATCAGTCCGAACAGAAAGTCTGCTTCGGCAGCCACTGTGACGCCGAGTTGCTGTTGGGTCATGAAGGTTTCGGAGCAGCCTTCCAGGCGTTGTATGAGCCCTTACTCGAGGCACGGTGCTGATGAAGATGGCAACCGCTGGTGGAACGAGACGATTCGAAGCCAATACCTACCCCTTGACGCCCGGCGTTCGACTCCTGGAGGCGAGCGCTGGAACGGGGAAGACCTTCGCCCTGGCCCACCTCGTACTGCGACTGGTGACGGAGAAAGCGTTGAGCCTCGATCAACTGCTTGTGGTGACCTTCACGGAAGCCGCCGCCGATGAGTTGCGCGACAGGATTGGATGTCGTCTTGACTCGGCGCTGCAGGGCCTGCTGAAAAAGGAACGGAACAGCACCCTGTTGCCTGAAACGGATGCAGTCCTGCAGAACTGGCTTGAACAACACGGGCAGGATTCCAAGCAGCGCAGGCTATTGGCCAGTCGACTGCTCGAGGCCCTCGAAGCCCTGGAGCGGGCCGACATCACAACAATCCATGGATTCTGCCGCCGCAGTCTTCGTCGGCAGGCGCTGCAGAACGGTCAGGCCATCGATCTCAACCTTGACGATGATCCACAGACCCTGGCCATCCAGGTGGCTCATGACCTCTGGCGAGAAGAGGTCCTCAAGCTTGAACCTGGACATGTGGCTGGACTGATGCGAGCAGGTCTTTCGCCCGAAGCGCTCACCTCCGCACTCCAGAAGCTTGATGGTGACTGTGCGGTGCGCATCGCAGAAGACGCGGAAGCGATTGCAGCGGAGCAATCTCTTTGTGAGGTGTTTCAGAGCTGGTTGCAGAGCCGCTGGGAGCTCTTCCTCGATCTATGGCACACCGATGGTGCGGCCCTGGAACAAGCCCTTCGAGGCTGCGCCGCTGAATGGAGAAGCGTCGGTTGTAGCGACACCAAGCCTTTCAGTGCCCGCCCCAGAAAAGACCGAAGCCGAGAGCTCGACACTTGGACGGACCACATCAGCAAGACCAGTGGACATCCAATCCACTACATCGAAGTCCGTAACCAGGTGCTTCTCGGTGCTTATTTCCATCCAGGCACCTTTCAGAAAACAGCGCGTTCCTGCGGTGAAGCCGATCCCAACCTTGCCTGTCCCGCACTGCAGGCCGCTGTTGCCGACCTCTGGGACGGACCAGCCGAACAGACCTGGCGCCATCTGCTGATCAAGGGACTGAAGCAGCTCCATGCCCGACGCCAACAATGCGGAGTGGTTGGATTCTCAGGGCTGCTGGACGCACTCGACCCCGCACAGTCAGAAACAGCAGAAGCCTGGATCACGCCTCTGCGAGCGCGTTACCGCGTCGTGCTGATCGATGAATTTCAGGACACCGACCCGCTTCAGTGGAGACTGCTCAAAACCGCCTTCACAACGCCGAACCACCTGCTGCTGATGGTCGGTGACCCCAAACAGGCGATCTACCGCTTCCGAGGTGGAGATCTGAACACCTATAAAGCGGCACGGCGTGATGCGGATTGCATCGATGAACTGCTCGACAACCGCCGCACAACACCGCTACTGATGAAGGCCATGAACCAGCTGATGGCTCCTGGACTTCGGCTCTCCGAACTATCGGTACCCGAAGTCATCCCAAGGTCTTGCGCACAACCACTACCACTACCGAAGGGGAGCTCATCACTCCAGATTGTCGACATCAATCCTGATGACGACGACGGGGGAAGCAGCAGAACTTCACTGGAGGAGCGGATCCCCCGCATTGCAACAAACCTGATCCTGCTCACCCTGGGACACGATCCGGACCTGGATCCCTCCGAACTCTGCATCCTGGTGAGCAGGCATCGTCAGGCCGAAGACATTCGAGCCGAACTGGCGGCTGCCGGTCTACCGAGCCGCCTTGTCAGTCAGGGCGATGTCTTCACCAGCCAAGGAGCCTCCGATCTGCAGACATTTCTTGACGCGCTCGCCCGTCCTGCCCATACCGGTGGCTTACGGCAGTTGGCGGTGTCCTCACTCCTGCAGTGGAGAAGCGAGGATCTAGCAGCCGCCGATGACAACGGTCAGCTGGATCAGCTGGCTTCACAGCTCCAGCAGCTTGCCGTCGAGCTGCCGAAACTGGGACTGATGGGTTGCCTGGCACGCCTGATGGATGGGCAGACCGTGGCAGATCTGTCCAGCCGCGGCCGCTTACTCGGCGACCTTCAGCAATGTGCACGACTCGTGCAGGACACAATGCACCGCCTGGGGTTGGATGCTTCCAGTGGTGCCGACTGGTTGCGACGCCAACGCTTTCACCCTCCAGACACAATCCAGGAACAGCGACAGCCCTTCAGTGATCTGGCCGAATGTGCGATTGCCGTTGTGACTGTTCATCGCAGCAAGGGTCTGCAGTATCCGGTGGTGATCTGCCCCTATTTATGGGAAGCGCCCTCCCCAGGGAAAGGTCCACTGTGGCGTGTGCCCCCGGGGGATAACTCCGGCAGCTGGCGCGTAGCGCTCAATGCTCAATGGGGACTGGGGCACGCGGCCAGTCATTGCGATCTACTTGAAAGTCGAGCGGAAGCAGAACGCCTCGCCTATGTCGCGATCACGCGGGCCGAACGCCATCTTGTTCTGTTTCAGGCCAGGGCAGCACGCCAGGAAGGCAATCCACTCGCACCATGGCTGGAGAAACTCGCTGATCCACCGGGACCGTTGATCAGCCTGCACCGAACCGAAATCAATCCTGTTCTCGAGCGCTGGCACCCCCGAGTTGTTGAACGGAACCTGCAATGTGGTGCAGTGCCAGGTCACAGCTTTGATCGCAGCTGGGGGCGCAGCAGCTATTCGGCCTGGATCTCAAGTCATGGCAGTGCGAAAGCCACCAGCCCGGACCCCCGCAACCTTGAGGAAGGGCGCGACATGGATGCCAGGACCGGCGCAGACTCCGAACGCCTCTTGTTCGATGATCAGGGTGAGCCGATAGATCCGGATGACAGCCCCTTGGGATCATTCCCGAGGGGTGCAGCAGCCGGTGATTGCCTGCACCGCATCCTGGAGCAGATTCCCTTCGATCAAGAGATCGAACAGGAGAACAATCGCGCTCTGGTGGAACGAGAACTGACGCGCTCCGGCCTGGAGACCGACCTGGTTGATGCAGTTTTCGAGGGTCTGGAGACACTGGTGCAAGCCCCCTTTGGAGGACCACTCGGCGATCTGCAGCTGAGGTCACTGCACAGTGGACGACGCCTGCATGAACTCAGTTTTGATTTGCCTGTGGCTCACCAGGGCAGAGCAGTCCAGCCCAAGCAACTGGCGCGTGCCTTTCGCATCGAACCCAACCGACGGTTCGGTGAACGCTATGCCGATTCCCTCGAAGATCTGGAGTTTCTGAGCCGAGGCTTTCTTACCGGCTCCATCGATCTGGTGTTCACAGATGGCAACGACCCCGCCACGGCACGCTGGTGGGTTGCGGACTGGAAAAGCAACTGGATCGGTGAAAGAGATGTAAATGGGCGTCCGCTGCACTGCGGACCACGACACTATTCACAGTGCGCCATGGAGGAGCAGATGTACCAGCATCACTATCCTCTCCAGGCCCATCTCTACCTCGTAGCCCTGCACCGATTTCTGCAGTGGCGGCTGGACGGCTATCAACCTGAGCGACATCTTGGCGGGTACGCCTACGTGTTCCTTCGTGGTGTTTCCAGATCTGGTGGCAGCGGCGTGATTCTTGAAGCCGCACCTCTTCAACGCCTCCGCGCTCTCGATTCTGTTCTGAGAGGTGAGGCCTGATGGATCCACGTGATCGAACAGGTTCCTCAACGGCTCTGAGCAGAGGAATGATGTCGATGCTGCTGCGTCGCTGTCCCCCTCCGGCAGAGTTCGGTGACAACGAGCTCACCGCACTCAACGACCTAGTGCAGGCGATGACCCAGGCCCTCAGCCAGGGAGAAATGAGCATCGATCTGGGAGCCGACGGCAAGCAACCCTCTGAGCTTGAGACCGATGGCTGGCCAGAGACGCACCGACAGGTGCTTGAAGCCAGTGGCTGGCTGCACAGAGACCCTGTGCTGATGGTAATGGACGGGGATCACCTGCTCTGGCGACGTTGGCATCAGGGCATGGAGACACTGGAGCAGACGCTGATCAAACGCAGCGCACTTCCACCCTTCGGTAACCCAAACGGACGTCGCAGTGAGAGTGACATCGAAGCCATGGCTTCAGACCAGCAGTTGAATCCGGAGCAGCTGGCGGCGGTGAACGCCGTCAGCAATCACAGGGTGGTGTTACTGAGTGGAGGGCCTGGTACCGGCAAAACCAACACCGTTCGCGCCATGTTGATTCAAGCCATGGCCGATCGTGGCGACCTGCGCATTCATCTGGCTGCTCCGACAGGCAAAGCGGCACGACGACTGCAGGACGCGATCCGCTGCGATCAACGCACCTCGGAATTGCCCTGCACCACACTGCATCGGCTGCTGCAGGCCAGACCAGGAGGCTTCAGCCGCCATCGCCGCAATCCTCTGGCGCTGGATCTGCTGGTGGTCGACGAAGCGTCAATGGTCGACCTGACCCTGGCGCAGGCACTAATGGATGCTCTGCCAGACAATGCACAGCTGTTGCTTGTTGGTGATGCCAACCAGTTGCCGCCGATCGGAGTGGGAGCTGTCTGGCAGCACCTCCAGAAAGCGGACCTCCAACGGCGATTCGGCGCTGCTGCTGTGCGTCTTCATCAGGTGTACAGAAATCGAGGAGACCTGGCTCGGCTGAGTTCCCTGCTGTGCCAGAAGGGGCCGGTGGCCTTCTGGGCTGATCTCGCTGATCTCGATGACGAGGCCAACGTGCATCAACTGCTGACGGAGTCTTCTGGGTTTCCAGATGCGGTGACGGATGCCGTGAATCAGCAGCTGGAAAAGCTGAGACTGGCGGCCAACAGCCTGGACGTCAGAGCTGATGGCTCTCCAGATCCCGAACAGGCCAATGCCCTGCTGGAGCATCTCGATGCCTTGATCGTGCTTTGTCCGCGACGTCGTGGGTTATGGGGCGTGGACAGTCTTCACCGGCATCTGGTGTCGGGCACTGATGCCGGTGACTGGCCCGAGGGGCTGCCGGTTCTCTGCAGCGACAATCAAATGGAACTGGGTCTTGCCAATGGAGACCTCGGTCTGTGCATTGGCAGTGGCGAGACACGCAGACTGCTGTTCCGATGCAGTGATGACTCCGGCAAAGGGGTTTATCGACTGCTGCACCCCGCCAGAATCCGGCGAATCGAGCCTGCGCTTGCTCTCACCGTCCACAAAGCTCAGGGCAGCGAGGCTGATCAGGTTCTGTTGCTCTGGCCACCTTGCGATGACGCAAGCAACACAGCTCTTCTCTACACCGCTATCACCAGAGCGCGACATCAACTGACTGTGATGCGACTGGCATCTTTGAAGAGCAGCGGCATGCTTGGGGCGATCGATCGTCAGGGGTCGGTGTGACAACGAGAGTGGAGCGTCCCTGGGGTTGGTACGAGGAGCTGGCCGAAGGGCCCGGCTACAAAGTGAAGCGGCTGCTTGTCAAAGAGAACGCACGGCTCAGCCTGCAGCGCCACCAACATCGCAGCGAGCATTGGGTGATTGCCGCTGGCACAGGGTCTGTCTATTGCGATGGCGCCTGGATAGACGCTTCGGTCGGAAACACTTTTGAAATTCCCGTCAAGGCCATTCACCGAGCCTTCGGAGGCCCCGGAGATCTTCTGATTATCGAAGTCCAACAGGGAGCAATTCTGCTGGAGTCCGACATCGAACGACTGGAGGATGACTTCGGCAGGGTGATAAATTAATTTCTCACCTTTGAAAAGAAGGCAAGCAATACAGCGCGGCACAACATGCCGATGGGACGTTGCAGGCCTGATTTGAAGGATCAATCAGGCAGACCGCCTTCATCGACATGACCCAGACACAATCGCAGGCTGTAGAGCCCTGCGCAGTGGACCTCACTGTTTCCGAACTTCCTCAACAGAAAGTCGCCGCTGAGGAGCAGAATCTCTTCTCCACCGTGATTGAACCGAGCGGAGAAGGCGAATCAGCTGCAAACCAAATCCCTGAGGAGCCGAATCCTTCCGGCTTTGCCGGATTCGGATTCAGCGAGGCCTTGCTGAAGACTCTGGAAGAAAAGGGCTACAAGGAACCATCCCCGATTCAGAAAGCGGCGATCCCGGAACTCATGCTGGGACGCGATCTAGTCGGCCAGGCTCAGACAGGCACAGGTAAGACGGCTGCCTTCGCGCTTCCCCTGCTGGAACGCCTTGAGGGGCGCAGCAATCAGCCCAGGGTGCTGGTGCTTGCACCCACCCGCGAACTGGCCATGCAGGTGGCCGACTCCTTCAAGGCCTATGCCGCCGGACATCCCCATCTCAATGTGCTGGCGATCTACGGAGGATCCGATTTCAGATCACAGATTCATGCCCTCAAGCGTGGTGTGGATGTGGTGGTCGGTACCCCTGGCAGGGTGATGGACCACATGCGCCAGGGAACGCTCAACACCTCAGGGCTGCGCAGTCTGGTGCTGGATGAAGCCGACGAGATGCTGCGGATGGGCTTCATCGATGATGTGGAGTGGATCCTCGAACAACTGCCTGATCAACGTCAGGTGGTGCTGTTCTCGGCAACGATGCCGAACGAAATCCGCCGTCTCTCAAAGCGCTATCTGAGCGAACCGGCGGAGATCACCATCAAGACCAAAGACCGTGAGGCCAGACGAATCCGCCACAGATCCATCACGCTTCAGAACGCTCACAAACTCGAAGCCCTGAACCGGGTCCTGGAGGCTGTGACCGGGGAAGGCGTGATCATTTTCGCCCGCACTAAGGCCATCACCCTCACCGTGGCTGAGTCCCTGGAGGCATCAGGGCACGATGTTGCGGTTCTCAATGGCGATGTTCCGCAGAACCAGCGCGAACGCACTGTTGATCGCCTGCGCAAGGGCACGGTGAACATCCTTGTGGCCACAGACGTGGCCGCCCGTGGTCTCGATGTGGACCGGATTGGGCTGGTGATCAACTACGACATGCCATTCGACAGCGAGGCTTACGTGCACCGCATCGGGCGCACAGGTCGTGCCGGTCGCACAGGGGAAGCCATCCTGTTCATCACGCCTCGGGAACGTCGCTTTGTCGGCAACCTCGAACGGGCGGTGGGTCAGGCCATTGAACCGATGGACATTCCCAGCAATGCCCAAATCAACGAAAGCAGGCTGAATCGGCTTTGCAGTCGTCTGACTCAGGCGGCTTCAGCCGAAACCAACGAGGAAACAGCGCTGCTGCAGGAGCTGATTCAAAGGGTGGGCCAGGAGAACGAGCTGAGCATGGAGCAGCTGGCAGTTGCAGCACTGAAGCTTGCAGTGGGTGATCAACCTCTGCTGGTTCAAGGTGATGAAAGCTGGCTCAAGACACCTGCCCGCGCCGATCGGCGTGATGATCGGCGTGATTCGCGCGGTCGTGATCGTCGCCGCGTGGATCGGGAATCACGCCCACCCGAGGACAACATGATGCGCTACAGGGTTGAGGTGGGTTATCGCGACCGCGTCAAACCGGGGAACCTCGTCGGTGCGATTGCCAATGAATCAGGCCTTCAAGGGCGAATGATCGGAAGGATTCAGATCTTTGATGCGCACAGCCTTGTGGATCTGCCCAAAGGCATGCCTGAGGATGTGTACAACGCTCTTCGCAAACTGAAAGTCATGAACCGAGAGCTTCAGATCTCTCAAGCCTCCTGAACCTGATGGTCGGCCGCAATTGCTTGATCAGCATGGCTCTCGCCACGCTGATTCCGGCCTCCTTGCCGGCAAGCTCCATGGAAGCTGAAAACAAGATCACCCAGCTTTGTCTTGCAGGTTTTAAGACAGCCATGAATCAGGCCGGGAAAATCCCTCCTGAGGGGATGGGAGATTTTACCTGTGAGTGCTTTCTCAGGGAAATGAACCAGGGCAATTCAATTCAGTGGCAATCTCTGCTGAGCACGATTGAAGCGGCCCAGGAAACCTGCAAACAGGAGGCTGCAGAACGCTTCAAAATCTGAATTACATCAGCAATTGATCACGGCTTCACGCAGAAACTGAGGTGTCCATCGCTGAGCAGGGGAAGGTGATCCGACACCCAGCCATCCACTCATCAACAAGCCCCGTCGGAAATCAGACATCGGTTTCGCATCTCTTTCCTGTCCAGGCTGTAGCGTGTCATGGCATCAGCTTCATCGTTCGGCTCTGATCGGCTCGCTCCCCCCGGCTTCAGCTTCTCGGCTACAGCATCAAGGACTTCCAATTCGGACCACGGCTTCACTGATCAAATGTCCATCGGTCCCAACAGGAAATGACCATTTACATCGGCAATCTCTCCTTCCAGGCTGAGCAGGAAGACCTGCTTGACCTGTTCAGCCAGTACGGCGAAGTGAAGAGCGCCAGCCTTCCACTCGACAGAGAAACCGGTCGCAAGCGCGGCTTTGGCTTCGTTGAAATGAACACCGACGAGGACGAGCAGAAAGCAATCGACGACCTTCAAAACGTTGAATGGATGGGTCGAATGATCCGTGTCAACAAGGCCACACCTCGTGAGCGCGGTGGCGGTGGCGGTGGCGGCGGTCGCGGTGGTTATGGCGGCGGCGGCGGCGGCAGCCGCGATGGCGGCGGATACGGCGGCGGTGGCGGAAATCGCTGGTGATTCATGCCTTGGAGCCGGCTCAGACAGCCGGCTCCTGCTCCAATCCATCCAGTCGCTGATCACGCATAAGAGCACGTCGCTTCAAACGATCACTCACGTTCAGTGGTTCCGTGTGCCCCCTTTCAGGCTGAAGGCTAGGGACTCTGCAACGCAGGACCTGCCGATGACGATGTGCCAGAACCGATGAAAGCGGTTCAGTGCGCGTGAACGGGTCATACAACCTCTTCGTTCTCTTTACGGTCTACCTCGGCTGTGACATAAACCAAGCGTTCGCGCAAAACAAAAAAGCATTGAGTACATCAACACAGTGACTTGCACTGGCATCACTGAGACAACACTTGCTCAGATCGGCCAAACGCTGTGACAGTGTCTTAGAAAGCCGCGGGTTTCCACCGAGGCGTGCATGCCGAAGATGCTGAGCTGCTGATTCGTGCTGCTGTTGTAGCCAATCGCTGCAGGAGTCTCGACCAAACCAGCCTCAACAAGGGCTTGCTATTGCGAAAATTTTGATATCAGCTGGCGCGATCTGCTGAAGGGGCGAGAAGCAGGATTTCGCATTGTGGCCGAAGCACGCCTGCAAGCTCGCAAACATGCCCTGAGCAGCATCCACCCAACCAATATCAACGCAAACAGCACCACACACAGGTCCAAGCAGAGGACGAGCTCAGCCACATTCAGGGCGCCTAAGCCTGGGAGCCTGAGTTGATAACTGCCGCCGAACGAGTGCCGAACGAGTTTTGACAGCAGTTGGTGGTAGACAGCAAGTTTGATTACTCATTAAAAGCTGTCCATTTCAGCCCAACTGCGCTCAGAGCTGCAGATATTTGGTGGCTGGTTTATGGGCTTTTTTTGAGGGGTGGGGCATAGAAATAAAAAACCTTTCAATGCAGGGGCCTTAAAATGCATAAGCTGGGAATCGATAGTTACAGGTGGGTTGCTGAAATAATCAAAAATTTTGATTCTATCTGCGTTGCTCCAACCACCGGACAACGTCTTCCATTCATTGCCGCGCAGCTCATCCCGTTTTGAGTCGTCAACAGAAATTGCACCCCTGTCTTTAGCCATTACAACGACTGCATCAGAATCGGCCTTAAGTTTTTCCAGAAGACCGCTATTTTCTTTCACCTTCTCCAGGAAGGGCTTGAGTTCTTCTTCTGACATGGGTAGCAGCGCTGTTCAGCGGAATTTTTAGCAGGTTTTCAACTTGGCTGTTCATTCAGATCTGGCCTTTTTGACAACACAGAGCTTGCGTCCAATTTTGCTTATTCGTCTGAGGACCCACTGAACATCTCCAACCACCAAGAATAACTTCTAATTCTTTTTCACTGAGTTCATTAAGACTGTCAGTGGTAAATTCGCATCCCTGCTCTTTTGCGATATCAACAACCTCATCAGGCGAATTCGCCATCTTCAATTTATCCTGGAGACAGCTGTCCCCTCTAACTTTTTCCAGGAAGGCTTTGAGTTGTTCCAAGGACATGGGCATCGATCCTATCTGCCAGGCACAGTAAAATTCTGAAGTCGCACCGTCAGGTGATCATAAAGCAGTCAATAGCTGCAATCAATGAACGGTGGCTAGGCTGATTTGTCAATTAACTACTGTTGATTGAATCATTAGGGGCAAATATTGGGGCAGTTGGTATCATCAGAAGGACAGACATACCCCGCCATTGATACAGTTGTTTGCAAATTACCACCAGCCAAGCTTTCTAGTTCGTCCTCTCTGAGCTTGCTTATCTCATTAGCGGTGATTTCGTAACCATATCCTTGAGCAATATGCACGACATCTTCAGGCAACTTAGTTGCTTTTAGTTTTTCCTGAAGACTGGAATCGTCCTTGATTTTGGCGAGGAAGGCTTTGAGCTGTTCTAAAGACATCGGTGATTGGTCAGTACAGAAGACATAGCCATGGCCAGCTACAGCGTCAGCCGTGCTGTGGGCACCATCCAACCTGGTCCTGCCAGGTTGGCGACCAATGGCGACAGCGCCTGATCAGATGATCGCCTTGCTGGAGCTGCTGCCGCCTGAGATTGCAGGCCACCATCGTTCTGCAGTGGCCATCCACGCCATAGGTGAAGTGCTGACAGGTGAGGCAAATACGCGAGCCCTTCCAGCCCTGCAGCTCGCGCTCGTCAACGAAATCCCATTCCTCCATGCGCAGCCCACCCAACCTGGCAACAGTACACCTGCACTACTGCCTAGAAGGGCGTGGGCGCAACACGTTCAGCGATCTCTTATAGATCTCTTCAAAGGGGATGGGAATGCGCCAGGGAAGTCGCGGCCAAGACCCACAGGATCGTCAAAGGCGCGTCTAGTGCCGCTTAGAGCCGAGCTGGGATCGTCGTAGAAACGATCTAGAAACCGTTGTAGAGACACTCCTTTCGTCGTAATAAAAACCAGTCAGGGCTTGACAGGTGGCTCAACGCTTGAATGAAGCTGTGATCAGCCCGAGCGGATGCCTCATTCCAAGCCCCATGCCATTGAGCAGGCGCCTCTGATTCGTTTGTTCCAGCATCTGCGCCCCTACCGCCGGAGGGTTTGGTGTGCTGCCAGCTGCTCAGTGATCAACAAAATCTTCGATCTGGCACCACCGGTACTGATCGCTCTCGCCGTGGATGTGGTTGTTCAGCAGGACACGTCCTGGCTTGCTCAACTTGGAGCCACAACGGTGTTGAGTCAGCTGATCGTGCTGGCGATACTGTCTTTCCTGGTCTGGACGGCTGAATCCTTTTTTGAGTATCTGTATGGCCTGCTCTGGCGAAACCTGGCCCAGAGCGCTCAACACAGCCTGCGCCTTGAGACCTATGACCATCTCCAGAAACTGGAGATGGACTTCTTCGAACACGACAGCAGCGGACGGCTGCTCACGGTGCTCAACGATGACATCAATCAGCTTGAGAGATTTCTGAACCATGGCGCCAATGAGATCCTGCATCTCATCACAACAGTGCTGCTGGTAGGTGGTTTGATGACGGCGCTGGCACCAGGTGTGGCGCTCTTCGCCTTCCTGCCGATCCCAATCATTCTCTGGGGCTCGCTGAATTTCCAGAGCCGTCTTGCCCCACGCTACGGCGATGTACGCCGGCGAGCAGGAGACATGGCCTCAAGGCTCACCAACAACATTGGAGGCATGCTCACCATCAAAAGCTTTGCTCAAGAAGATTGGGAGCTTGAGCAGCTACGCCGGGAAAGTGATGCCTACAGGGAGTGCAACCGCCATGCCATCAGGATCTCGGCTGCTTTCATTCCGCTGATCCGTTTCGCCATTCTGTTTGCGTTCTTGGCAATCCTGCTGGTCGGTGGGGTGCAGGCAAGGAATGGCGTGATCGCAGTTGGAACCTACAGCTTTCTTGTCTTCATCACCCAGAGGTTGCTCTGGCCACTCACCACGCTTGGCCGCACACTGGATGACTACCAACGCTCCATGGCCTCAACCAATCGGGTGCTGGATCTGATCGACACACCGATCCAGATCGCGGGTGGAAGCCGCTGCCTCGCCGCAGACCAGGTGCATGGAGACATCCGCTACGAGCTGGTCGATTTTGCCTATCGAAATCGACCAGCTCTGCTGAACAAATTCAACCTGACCATTCCCGCAGGAAAAACACTAGGAATTGTCGGAGCCACCGGTTCAGGCAAAAGCTCGCTGGTGAAACTCCTGCTGAGGCTGTATCCCCTCAATTCAGGGAAAATTTTCCTGGATGAAATCCCGATTGAGCAACTGCGACTCGATGATCTTCGGCGCTCCATCGCGCTTGTCAGTCAGGACGTCTATCTCTTTCACGGCAGCGTGGCTGAGAACATCGCCTATGGAGCACCGAACGCATCGCCGGAAGAGGTGCGTGCCGCCGCTCGAAAGGCCGAAGCGCTTGAGTTCATCCAGGCACTGCCGGAACAGTTCGACACCATCGTGGGAGAAAGAGGACAACGTCTCTCAGGAGGGCAGCGCCAACGCATCGCATTGGCGAGAGCGATCCTGAAGAACGCTCCTGTGTTGATCCTTGATGAAGCAACGGCTGCAGTCGACAACGACACCGAAGCTGCGATCCAGCGTTCACTGATGCGCATCACCGCGAACCGCACCACACTGGTGATTGCCCATCGACTCAGCACAGTTCGACATGCTGATCGCATCGTTGTCATGGATCACGGTTGCATCGTGGAAGACGGAAGCCATGAACAACTGCTGCATCAAGCCGGTGTTTACGCCGATCTCTGGCGCGTTCAGGCCGGACTTCGCCGCGATGAAGCACTGATCCTTTGATGCTCCACCAGCTCGCTGCGGCGTCACCGGGGTTCACTTCGCTGTCCCATCTGGCACATCAGCCATTGGGAAGCATGGCCTTGCTCGTGGCGCTGGCCATGCTGGTTCCGCCACTGTTCAGGCGAACAGGCCTTCCCGATCTCGTCGGACTGCTGCTCGCTGGCGTCCTGATGGGCCCCAGCGCTCTCAAACTTCTGCAGCCAGACGGTGAGACCCTTCAACTCGTCTCTGACATCGGCGCGATCTACCTCCTGTTCATTGTGGGATTGGAGATTGATCTCGATGAATTCAATAGAGTACGCAGTCGATCTCTGAAGATTGGAGTTCTCCATTTTGTCGGTGGCATGGCAACAGGGGGAGCCATCGGACTCCTGCTCGGCTACCCATTGGTTCCCTGCCTGCTGATTGGGAGCCTGATTGCAACGCATACCCCTTTGGGCTACCCAATCGTGCGTAGTTATGGAGCGCAGCGAGACGAGGCTGTCGTGGTCAGCGTGGGCAGCACCATTCTCACCGATATCGCCTCTCTGGTCGTACTCGCGATCGCCATCGGTCTTGGCAGGCACTCCTTTTCACTGACCAATCTGGCCGGACTGATCGCCAGCGTCGCAATTTTTGCCGTGGCAGTCGTCGCCATCATTCGCAAGGTCGGACGCAGGATCTTCCGCGGAAGCGTCAACGACGAAAGTCGGATCTTCCTCACCATTTTGCTCATCCTGTTCATCGCTTCGCTTGGTGCGGAACTTGCCGGCGTCGAAAAAATCGTTGGGGCCTTTCTGGCTGGACTGGCGGTGAACTCCGTGCTGCCGGAGGGAAAGTCAAAACAGCAGGTGATTCTGGTTGGTGCGGCTCTGTTCATCCCCATCTTTTTCATTCACCTCGGCCTCCTGCTGGATCTGAGCAGCCTTAAAAACTCCATCACCCACTTTCAGCTGCCTCTCTTGATGGTGATCGGTGTGATCAGCTGCAAAGGGATAGTAAGCCTGATTGCCGGCCGGGCCTTCCGGTACAACGGCAATCAGATTGTGATGATGTGGTCGTTGGCCATGCCACAGGTTGCGGCCACACTGGCCACAGCATTCATTGGCTACGAGGCCGGATTGCTCGACCAGTCGGTGCTGAATGCGGTTCTGGCGATGATGGTGGTGACCGCAACCCTTGGACCAATCCTCACCGCACGATCCGTCAGGCAACTGGTGGAACCGAAATGGACAAGGCCGAGCAACACAGAGCTTGGCGACGACACCTCATCAGACGATGACACCCCATTCGATGTGGTCAGCCGACCACTGACCATCGTCGTTCCGATCGCAAATCCTTCCACGGAACAGGGGCTGCTGAGCATTGCCTCTCGGCTGCTGAGCGGTGGTGCCGAACTGCAGGGTCAGTTGCTGCCCCTTGCTCTTGTGTGTCCCAGCCTTGAAGAAGCGCGAGGGGGCTTGAATCGTGCAGTGGCATCTGCCAGAGAACGACTGTCCCAGGCTGCGGCTATCGGCAGGCAGCTGCAGGTCAAAACCCGCTGCCTGCTGAGGCTGGATGAAGACATCGCAGGCGGAATGAGTCGCAGCGCACTGGAGCAGGGTGCTGATCTTTTGATGATTGGAGCGGGACGACCGGACAAGGTGAGGCGCTGGTTCTTCGGTGACCTCGTGGACGGTGTCTGCCGCACCGCACACTGCCCGGTTGTGGTGGTCAACCTGGCTGACCGTCCGATCGAAACGCTTCAAAGAATTCTTGTTCCAATCAAAGATCTCTCCGCCAGCGCTCGCGAACAGTTTGAACTCGCCCAGCGGATTCTCGCGAGCCAATCCAGCGAGCAGGGCCTGATCACACTGCTGCACATCTGTGATCCTCGGCTCAATCGATCGGAACGAATCCGGATCAAACATGAGCTGCGTCGGTGGCAACCTCGCAACAGCATGGGCGCCGTCATTCGCATTCAGCTCGCGTCCGGGCCAGGGGTTGAAGCCAAGATCGAACTCAGCAGCCGCGATCACGATCTGGTGATCCTGCGCTCTCAGCGCCGTCAGGTCGCAGGCTTGCCCATCCCAGCGAGTGATCGAACCAGCAATCTGGTGTCTGTGCTGAATTGCGCTTCGATGGTGATCAGCGAACCCCTGACCTGAACCAAGCCAACCAAGCAAGGAATCATTAAGAAATTGAGATTTTGGGCTTAAAGTGCGTCAATGGATGAAGCGAGGAAAGTTCGGCCAAAAACCCTGATCCTGTCAGCCATCGTTGGGTTGACAGGGGGTTTTTTGCTGGCGATTCCCCTCAGCCGCTCGCTCATACCTGAATCCGAAGCTCCCCTGCTGCTTCCTGTCAGCAACCCTTTTTCAGCCTGGTCCGTCTTCGATAACCGCGAAATTCTTGTGCTCGGGGTTGATGATGGTGGCGGCAATACCGACGCGATCTTCACGTTGAAGGTGGAAGGAGGCCGCACCTCCATCACTCAGATTCCAAGAGACAGCTTCATTGATTCCCATAGCTTCGGGCCTGTCAAAGCCAATGCTCTTTATGCCTACGGGGGGCATGAAGCGGTGAAGGCTGAGTTATCAAGGCTGATGGGTCGACCGATCGACCACCACATCCTTGTGAACCTCAATGGGATCCGCACACTCAGTGATCTGGTGGGCGGCGTTGAAGTCGATGTCCCCAAACGCCTTTATTACCGCGACAACAGTCAGGGCCTGCTGATCGATCTGCAACCGGGACCTCAGCTGCTCAAAGGTCGAGATCTTGAGGGTTTCCTGCGCTGGAGACACGATGAGGAAGGTGACCTGGGTCGTCTGGCGCGGCAGCAGCTCGTGCTGAAAAGCCTATTCAGCCGACTCACCCGGCCTGAACATCTGGTGAAACTGCCCGCTCTGATCAAAGAAGCCGGCAACAATCTTGAGACCGATCTCGGTGCCATGGAGCTGGGCGGATTAATCACAGCGATGGGTCTGACAGAACTGGAAACCGAGCGTCTTGATGCACGTCCCTTCTACCGAAACGGCATCAGTTATCTCGATACGGCATGGCCTGCACAACAGCGCGGTGGTGATGCCAGCGAATCCAGCAGCTGGCGCTACCGCTTCCTCTACTGAGCCAACGACGAGACTTCATCGCCTAAGGCGTCCAAAATGGCGACGCCGGCGGTTGCATCTGTGGACAGGAATCTGCTGCGACAGAGCCTCAGGCTCGGGTTAAGCATCCTGATCACGTGTGCCATCGCTCAACACTTTCAACGGATCGCTTATCTCTGGTATCCGCTTCTGGCCGTTAATATTGTCGTTGACGACCAGGACGAGAACAGCCTGAGAGCTGCGCGCGGACGCATCCTCGGAACTGTGAGCGGTGGATTGGTCACCTTTCTGGTCCATTCGATCATGACCGGCTGGATCGGCATCCTGGTGAGCCTGTTGATCACGATTCCGCTGCTGCGGCGGTTTGGTTGGGCGAGTGGGATGTCCACAGCCGTGACAGTCAGCGTGATGTTTCTGGGCATTCACAGCTATTCCACGCTGAGCTGGGACTACGTGTTCAACCGCAGCATCGACACGCTGGTGGGAATCATTGTGGCCCTGGTGATGGGTCGTCTGCTCTGGCCGAAGAACCGTCTGGCTCGGATGCAGAACCTGCACGAACAGCTCACCGACCTTCTGCAAACAAGGATCGAGGCCCACAGTCTTGCGCTGCAGGGCATGGGTTCTCCTCCACCTGAAATCCAGCCTGCAGTTATCACGAACAAGCTTCTGGAGCTGCAGCGTCTGATCAATGTGGAGCTGAGTCTGGGGCCTCGTCATGTACAGCGACTGGATCGCGACCACTGGCGCCAGTGCCTCAGTTTGTGGCGCTGCCAACAGGTGCGTTGGCTACTCGTGGAACGGCTGATTGAACGGCTTCACCGGGACAAGGGGAGCGAATATCTCCCTGCACTTGGCAGATACCTAGCTGAACGCCCAGCACCCCGACGTCGACTGGATCTGAACGGCTGCGATGAAGGGTTGTCGTTACCCCAACGGATCGCTCTTGAAGAACAGGTGACCCGCTTCCGACGTGTGCTGACCTGCCAGCAACTGCTCAATGCCGAGCGAGCATCATGAGCGGCTCCGCAAAACAAACCAATCGCTGGATCCTGCGATCCGACCTTCGACTCGCCCTGGTGACGGGTCTGGGTGCAGGCTTCGGATTGCTGAACTCTGTTCCTTTCGGCTACTACGTGCCTCTTTGCACAGCCGCGGTTCTGTCGGGAAGCTACGGCAACTCGATGAAGCTGAGTATTCAACGCATCCTCGGGTCGGTGATGGGTGTGGTGATCGTGTTGCTCTTCTCTCGCGGTCTTGAACTTCCTCTACCCCTTGGGCTCGGTCTGGCCCTCGCCAGCGTTCGTCTGCTCGGAGGTGCTCTGGGATTGCAGGTGGGTTACAAAGTCGCCGGCAACATCGTGATCATGGGCTGGCTGGTCCACAGCGCAGAGGAATCAATCTGGGGCATGTCGCGCCTGTTCTGGACAGCCTTCGGCATCGCGCTATCGCTGTGGGCGACCCGCTACGTCTGGCCCAGCGGCACGATTCCGTCGCTTCACAGGCAGTTCGCCCGATTCATCGACGAACTGATCCAAGAATTTGAGCTGGAGAAACAACGGCTGGAGGAGGAAACTCCCACCCGAATTTCAATGACCAATCGCAGAGACAGACGAACCGAGATCTTGCAACAGCTCAATGCCCTGAGACAGCAACGCGACCAGGCCCAGGTGGAACTGGGCCTGAATCCAGAGAACCACCCGCTGCACCAGCTCTGGACCGCACTTGACTTGCTGATCTCGCAGCTGATTTCAGTGCTGGATGGCTTGCGAGGACTGCCGGCACCAATACAGTCACCACAGAGCATCAAGGCGCTTCATCTCGAAGAGGCGGAAGTTCTCAAGCATCAGATCAACCTCCTTACAGCCCTGTCCGGAAACCTGCGCCAGCCCGATCTAGCCGAGAAGCAGTGCCTCGATCTGCAAGCCCTGATGGTGATGAACAGAGATCTAGAAGCGGTGGCCGAACAGCTGACGATGAGCCTCGAATTGCATGCTGGACGCAAGGGCAAGGAGGCAGACATCTCCCCAGAGCGGATGCGACAGATCGTTCTGCGCTCATCCCTGATCGAGCATGGAGCTTCCGTCATGCACGACTGCCTGCCGGGAATGGCCAGATCGAAGCCTGTCACTTCAACTCGCTGAAGTTGTTGTACGGCGTCAGGATCAAGGCCCTCAAGGACAACAGGCTCATCCCTTGATCAGGTCGTTCATCAGGGGTTCATTTCTGATCCCGATTGTTGGCCTGCTGTTGCCGGCGGCCTCTAAAGCCACTCCGGATGCAGGAGCTCCAGCCCGCCTCAATTACGGCGACAATACCTATCAGCTCGAACGCAGCTGGAGCCAACTGAACCAACAACTCGACAGCCTGGACACGCTGTTGGGCCCTGCTCCAGATCTTGATGATTCGGACAACCTGAAGGCGCCGAAACTCCCGTCCAACCTCATGGACGCCAACCGACCGGCCGAAGATGCGCTCAGCCAGGACGACAGCCTTCCAGATCCACCCCTCAGCCTTCCTGGACTGGCTGATCAAAGCTCCACGGTGAAATCCGTGAGCCTGCAACAGGCGATCGCGATTGCCTTCCGCAACAATCCCGAGCTTCAGATTCAACGGGAACAGATTGCTGCTCAGGGCGCCACGGTCGCCTCGCTCTCAGGGGCTTACTGGCCCACCATCAGTGTGTTTGCCGATCTAGAGGGTTTCCAGAGCGGCAGCACCACATTTTCGCCTTATGGCAACAACAACTTCGGATTTGGTCCTCTGTTCGCCAAAAAGGGCCAGAACACCAATTTCGCGGTCCTCGAAAACGACGACAAAAAGATCAGCGGAACGGACGGCCCCTTCTACATACCGGCAGGAGGTGGGTTGTATGCCGACTCCAACGGCGTTGACTCTCAGGCGGGCCTGCAACTCAACTACGCGCTGATCGACTTCGCCCGCACACCAAGGGTCCGCTCCGCCGATGCCAAGCTTCAGCAGTTCAAACAGCAGTACGCCAACCAGCTCCGAGCTCTGCAACTCGAGATCAGTGAGGCTTACTACCAGCTTCAGCTGAATGAGCAGTTGGTGCGCATCCGTGATGCGGTGGTGCGAACCGACCTGATCGTGCTGGAAGACACGCTCAATCTCAAACAGGCAGGGCTTGTGCCGCGAGTGGATCTTTTGCGCCGCAATGCAACCCTCGCCACCGATCAGGAGGAACTGATCCAGGCGCTGGCTGATCGAGCTGTTGCAAGAAGAGCGTTATGGACCCTGTTGAATCTGCCCGCCGATGTGATTCCCAGTGCAGGCGATTCAATCGGGCTGGCCCCGGCCTGGCCGCTGAGTCTTGAACAGTCCTTGTTAGCCGCCTACGACAGCAACCCCGAGCTCGATGCGATCCTCGCCACACGTCGGGCCCTGGCATTGCAGCAGGACGAAACTGCAGCTCAGCTGCTGCCCAAGCTGAGCCTGTTCGCCTCCGTGGGAGGCATGGCATCGGTGGAGCGCACCTTCAACTTCTCTGTGATGGAGGCATGCTGCGGTGGCACGTTTTTCCCCCTGGAGCAGGTGGCGGGATACGACTGGTCGGTTGGACTCGCGTTCAACTGGATGATCTTCAATGCTGGTGCAACGGCGAATGCCGTGAAAGCTCTTTCACTGCAGGAGCAGGCAGCAAGCCAGTCGTACGCCGCCACCCGCAACACCATCCGGCTTCGCCTCGAACGGGCTTTCCTGAATCATGAAGCAAGTCTTGCCAAGCTGGTTTCTGCGCGGCGCGCAGTGGGAGCAAGCAAGGAAGCCTTCCGGGACAGCACACTCCGCTACAAGACAGGACTCACCAATGAAGTGGATCTCTCGGTGACTCAGACACAGCTGGTTGATTCACTGGTCAACCGCCTGATCGCAACTGTGGACGTGAATGTGACCTACGCCCAGCTGCTGCGCGAACTACTGCCCATGCCAACAGATCCTGATACAACGGTTCCTACGGAACTAACCCTGGAGGGGTTCTCAATGCATGAACTGAATCAACCCTGACCAGCCGAACATCTGGTAATCAGAATTGAAAACCGGCGCTGAGCGAATACTGGCTTGTCTTCCCATTGGTAGCAGATTTGATGATTCATTAAATCCCGTTATGTCTGCTCAACTGCGCTCAATCGTGCCAAGCCCTGAAGGCGAATCAAAGGGATTTGGGATCCGTTCAAAGCATTGAGCTGCCCTGGGAAGGCTCTGGAATGCCCTTCTGGAAGGATGGTTGACCAATACTGAAGCAATAGCTATGGCCAGCTAGAGCGTCACCCGTACTCCGGGAAACATTCGGCCTTGGTCCTGAAACCGAACCTTCATGGGCGGCTCTTGCCCTATCGAGAAACTTTCTACAGGAATAAACCAAGATCATCGATCCCGGAGTCACCCATGGATGCTGATCTGATCAGGTGTGAATACCAAGGCTGTCAGTGCATCGTTCCGACGGCGAAAGCTGTGATGAGCAACGGCAAAGCCTTCTGCTCTGAAGCCTGCGCCGATGGACGCGGCTGCGAATGTCATCGGGGATGGTGCCCCTCAGCCATGGTGATCTGAAACGAACAGAACCCAACCCCAACCGTCAGCTGATCTCGCCTCTTTGCTGAACTCAACTCATCGAAACGGGCGCAGTTCTTATTCGGCATGGAGCACTCTGAGAAACAGCGCTGCCGTACTACTTATCAGCGGGTCTGGACGACCACCACCGCTCGATTCGATAGCCGAAAATAACGATGAACACAACAAGCCAGAACCACAGTTCAGGTGGATTGGCATTGAGCAGAACGATCAGCAGAACCAGTTCTGAAACCAGCCAGGGAAGTTCCTGACGCAGAAGGGGGCGGAGTGACATGGCCAAGTCAGAACATCATTAAGGGGTCCCGGGCTGCCGCAGGAACGGCAGATCCCAGATGCGATCGATACGGAATGTGCGGAACCCACCGGTGAGCGAACGCAACCCGGGAATGATGTAAGTGACCGGGGAGCGCCACTCCACATAGGCGAACGTATCCACGGTGAGACCCTCGCGGATCGGGAAGACTCCACTGCCCTGCGAAAGCGTCCATCGGTAGCCGTCGTCAGTGCGGGGGTGACGGTCGAGCTCGATTTCAGCACGCATCACCGGACCGTTTTCGACAAGCGCTTCGGCCAACTGGTTGTTGCCGATGGTGGTGGAGATGTCTTCCTGCGTGGCGGGAAGGGTGAGCACACTGCGCACCTTGCCAACAATCCCCCCAAAACGACCGCGCTGATTCCAGAGGGGCACAACCTCCACCGGCAAGCCAATCGGAAGTCGACGGGCATCAGCAGGCGAGAAATACGAAACAGCGATCAGATCACCTCCGGTTTTGCTTTCGCCCTTCGGAGGTCTGGTGTTACGGCCAATGGTACCCAGACGATCACCAAGCTTGACCGTCTGCCCCTGAATGACCTGCAGGTCAAGCACCGTGCCACTGCGCACCGCAGTGACATTCCCGTCAAAGGCGATTCTGGCCTCCATGACCTTGATCTCCCGCTTGAGATCATCGATCTGAAAGCGTCGATCCAGCTTTTCAGACTCGATGTTGAGCTTGATCTGCTGAAAATCGGTGATCTGGTCTTTGCGCTGAATCTTGATGTCATCCAGCTGGACACTTGTCGTGGTGAGGCCCTGTTCCGCAGACACTACCTCCTGGGCCAATGGAGCCACCACCTCCCGTCTCGCCAACCAGTTGAGGTTGTCGAGCTTGCTGTTGTAAGTCGCCTGAAGCCGGGACAGACGCTTTTCATCGTCGTCCAGCTTGGCCAGAGCTGTATCAAGAGCCAGCTTGGCTGTGCGGATACGCAGAGCATCCCGCTCATCCAGTTCCGCGTTCTGACGCACTAATTGACGCAGATTCCCCTTCTGCTGATCGAGCTTCCGTTCCAGCACAGGCAAATACAGAGTCATCAGCACCTGACCCTTGCCCACACCCTCGCCGACCTCGGTGTTGATGCTCAGGACCTGGCCAGCTGCCCTGGCATTGAGAATCCCAGCGTTATCGGGATAGATCAGAACACCGCGGCCTTCAACTTCAGTGGGCACCGGCCAGAACAGAAGCCATGCGCCAAACAGAGCACCCACCCCGGCCAGTGAGGCGCCGACCTGCTGATGGTCGGTGAGGCCGTTCCATCGGCCCCGAAGACGCTCAACGCGGGAAGACGTGGTCATGCATGCCATCTTGCTGGCGATGAACTGTCACTGCCGCTGCCGAGAGGACAGTTCAGAGCGACGTCCGAAGACTCAGATCAACAGCGTGAACGAACTGATCACTGAACTGAACAGTCCCTGAACCTTCGACCAGCGATCTTCATTGGTGCTGGTTGCCAAGGTATAGAGCCGACCGCGATCGACCACCACTGTGGCCAGCTCATGGCGATCGCGGTCCTCCAGGTGCACGGCATATTCCAGGTCGTAGAAGACATGACCATCGGAATCACGCTCAGTCGCTGCGATCAGCTCGGCATTCCGCCCAGTTCCATCAGGAGCGATCACCTCACGCCGCAGTCGCTCGCCAACAGCCACGGCGCTCCCGAGACTCTCAAGATCATCATCGGGATCAACATCGGAGACCACCAGGCTCACCGTTTCATCACTGTGGATCAGGTCGTGAAACACCACAGCTGGCCCACCGGTCACCGCAACCCGAGTCCAGCCGGTGGGGTAGAGGAAGGCGTAGCGGCCATCGGGACTCTTGAAGGAGTTGAGGCCGGCGCTGGCTCCGCCGCAGGCGCTGAGCATCAGCACACAAAGCAAAACGAGCAGTGACCGGAGCGGTTGACGCAGCAATGAGCCCATTGAGGAACTTGAATTGAAGTTGACCGAATGCGCGCCATTCTGCCCGCAGCTTCCCCTGTTTAGATTTTCGCCACTTGCCTCAGTGTTCTGAGCGGATTCACCCGACCCCTTGCTCGTCTGATCGACCAGTTCGAGCGACTGCCGGGGATTGGACCCCGCACCGCGCAGCGACTGGCTCTGCATCTGCTCAGGCAACCGGAAGAGCAGATCCGCAGTTTCGCGGATGCCCTGCTGGCCGCACGCACCCAGGTCGGGCAATGCCAGACCTGCTTTCACCTCAGTGCCGATTCCGTGTGTGAGATCTGCCGTAACGAAGAGCGTTCCAACGGCCAGATCTGTGTGGTTGCTGATTCACGCGATCTACTTGCGCTCGAACGAACCCGGGAATTCAGCGGGCGTTATCACGTTCTGGGAGGGCTGATCTCTCCCATGGATGGAATTGGGCCCGATCTGCTCCAGATCAGCAGCCTGGTGAAGCGAGTGGCCGCCGATGACGTGGAGGAAGTGATTCTGGCTCTCACACCCAGCGTGGAAGGAGACACCACAAGCCTCTACGTGGCCAGGTTGCTCAAGCCGTTCACCCGGGTCAGCCGCATTGCCTACGGACTCCCGGTAGGCAGTGAACTTGAGTACGCCGACGATGTGACTCTCAGCCGTGCACTGGAGGGTCGACGCGAAGTGGACTGATCTGCACTGCTGACTGCAGCGAGGCGATCGATCACCGGTATGGAATCGGCAATCAGGTTCTCTCTTCGTGGAAATGGAGCCACTCTGAAAGCAGACACGTTTAAAGGCGTGCGCAAGACCAGCCGCTTTTCAGCCATCCAGCCGCAGGAGCGGTTGCCCGAGTGGCTGCGTCGCCCCCTGGGAGAGGCCTCTGCCATCGAAAGAGTGCAGGGGCTGGTGAAGTCCAACGCCCTTCACACCATCTGCGAGGAAGGGCGCTGCCCCAACAGGGGTGAGTGTTATGCCGCCGGCACCGCCACGTTCCTGCTTGGGGGATCGATCTGCACGCGCAGCTGCGCGTTCTGCCAGGTGGAGAAAGGTCGCGCGCAGGCCGTCAACCCGCTCGAAGCCGAGAGGGTTGCCGATGCCGTTGAAGCCATGGGGCTGCGATACGTCGTGCTCACAGCCGTGGCGCGCGATGACCTCGATGACCATGGGGCCTGCTTATTCACCTCTGCAATGGACGCGATCAGGGCAAGGAATCCACTGATCGCCATCGAAGTGTTGACCTCGGATTTCTGGGGAGGGCACTCCAACCCCAGGAAAGCCATCAGTGCTCAACGTGATCGGCTGGCGACGGTGCTGAATGCAGCGCCGGTGTGCTTCAACCACAACCTCGAAACCGTGCAACGCCTACAACGCGAGGTTCGCAGGGGAGCCACCTACGAGCGATCCCTCGGACTGCTCGCCGCAGCGCGGACACTGGCACCGGAGATTCCCACCAAAAGCGGCCTGATGCTGGGCCTTGGAGAAAGTCGGGATGAAGTAATCGAAACGATGCGCGACCTGCGAGCCGTTGACTGCCAGCGGCTCACCATCGGGCAGTACCTACGCCCGTCACTGGCCCACATTCCGGTCGCCCGCTACTGGCATCCTGATGAATTCGAAGAGCTGGGATCGGTGGCCCGCGACCTTGGGTTCTCAGTGGTGAGAAGTGGCCCTCTGGTGCGCAGCAGCTATCACGCCGCGGACTGACGCCACCGCTCCACGGCCCGATCGCGAACCTGCGCGCAGTCTCCAAGCATCAGTGCACCAGCGCCGCCCCAGACCATCCGCAAGGGAAGATCCCAGAGTGCTGCCTGCACCTCGCGCACGGGTTCAAACCCTCGACACCTGAAGTACCGCACAAGGCATTGATGCTGTTTGTCGTCATCACGAATGGCCAGCAGCCTGGCCTTCCGGCAAGGAGTGACCTCCATCGCCCAGGCCATCGTTGCCGCCCAGATGAGATCACCGCATCCCGCAGGGGCAGCCGGCAGCACGCGCATGGTGTCGAGCTGCAATCCATGGGGCCCGCTGTAGGCCCAGGCCTTCATCTCACCGAGAAGCTGCAGTCGTTCCGACTGCGAACGGGCCACCACAAGCCGCAGACTCCATAGGCCCAGTGGGCGGCCGACCTGAAGCCTCAGCAGCAGATCTCGCTGACGGGCTTCCCTCTCCAGTTGATCCAGCATCAGCTCTCCGCACCTGTCAAGGGACTGGCATCAATCACAGCTTTGATCGGCAAGGGTCCATAGAGGTGCGGGAACAACTCCCCGCTTGGAATTGCATCGGCGCGCAGAGGAGAGGTCAGCTGTGCCGCATCAATGGTGAGCAGGAGCACAGAGTCCGCATCCGCATAGAAGCGCTCATAGGTGCCCGCCACCTGTTCTCGCCAGGACAGATGAATAAATCCCACCTGATCGAGATGCAGACCACGGGTTGAGATGCCGTACTGGCCTGAGCGGCTTGCAGCATTCCAGTCTTCAGCCAGCGCCAGATGGAACAAGGGCTGGTCAGCTGGAACGTCAACGGCATCTGCGGGGAACAGGGGCTGAAGCCCTCCGGGGTGCCAGGGATCAGCCCTCTGCATCAGGCGCTCAAAATCCGGATGCTGCAGAAAGCGCATCAACCATCGGCGCAGCGGCTCCAAAGCTTCATCAGCATCAAATCCTTCAGGATCAGCGATACGCCACTGACGCACAAACGGCCAGAGCGCACCGTCAGCAAGCGAACAGCGGCCATCCACAAGCCAGCCACCACAGTCACCAATCCGCTCAGACCAACTCCGCAACACGCCCAACCCCCGCTGCTGATGCTCCTGTCTGGACTGCCCCGGATAGCGATCGCTGTATTTGAAGCGATCGAGATGGTGCTTGAAGGTTGTGTCGTTGACCTCAATCAGCTGCCGGATGCAGTCCTGCGCCTTGCTTGAGCCCTGCCGGCAGAGATCGCTCGGGTCCGCCTGGTTGAGCGCCCAGGACATCACGGCAAGACTTTCATCGATCACCGTGCCGTCAGCGAGAACCAGAACCGGCACCGTTCCTTTCGGAGAAGCCTCGAGCATCGGCGCCGGTTTGTCCTTGAGTGCAATTTCCCTCCAATGCACGATCTGGCCTGCTTGCAGCAGGGCCCAACGGGCGCGCATCGCATATGGACAGCGACGGAAGCTGTAAAGAACAGGTCTTTCGCTCATCCGTGCTTATCAGGGCTGGATGGCCAGCCGGATGATTGGTTGAGGTGGCCATGCTTGAGCTGGCTCTGCCGCATCGCGAAGCGTGCCCGGTCGCCATCGGTGAAACGGTCCCTGCATTGCAGACACTGCACTCCGGGGATGTAACTCTCCAATTGCCGCTGCTTCGGCGTCAGCGGCAGACCACAGGCATGACACAGGCTGTGCTCGCCAGGCTCGAGCTGATGGTTGAGGGCCACGCGTTGATCGAAAACGAAACACTCACCCTCCCAGCGGCTTTGCTCTTCAGGCACCTGATCCAGATAGTTGAGAATGCCGCCCTTGAGATGATGAACCTCGGGGAATCCACGCTGTTGCAGAAAGCTGCTGGCCTTCTCACAACGGATTCCACCGGTACAGAACATGGCGATGCGAGCCGGTGACATACGCTCAACCAGCGGGCGGAGATGCTGTTCCACCCAGTCAGGGAAATCCCGGAACGTCTCCGTTTCCGGGTCCAGGGAACCGACGAAGCTGCCAACAGCCACCTCGTAGCGATTACGGGTGTCGATGACCAGCGTGTCGGGGTCATCCACAAGCTCGTTCCAGTGATGCGGGTCGACGTAGGTGCCCACATTGCGCCGGGGATCTGCACAAGGCTGCCCCAGACTGACGATCTCGCGCTTGCGACGGGCCTTGAAACGACGGAACACCTGGCGGCTACAGCGGCTCCGCTTCACCTGAAGGCGCTCGAAATGGGCATCCCCAAGTGTGATCTTGCTGCGCAGGTACTCCAGGATCATGGTCACTCCCCGGTCGGGGCCGCTGATCGTGCCATTCACTCCTTCCGGTGCCAGCAACACAGAACCCACAACCTGTTCGCGCAACGCCAGTTGAGGCAGATCTGTCAGCAAGGACCCCAGTTCATCAGGCGCAAGCGAGGTGAAGGCGTAAAAGGCGGCGACAAGGTAATCCCCTGAGACACGTGACACGACCGAATCCTCAGAAACCGTTTTTTGACGGGGAGGCGTACTGGTCATGACAAACGAAATGAGTCTCGAAATTGTTCAGATGGCCCTAACAGCGCAACAAGTCTGTGCAGTGCAGGCGTAGCTTGCGGGCAAGTCCACGGCGAGTGAGGACCCTTGGCGGTCAGTTTCGGAAGCTGCCAGAGCTGACGGTTCATAGGCCCAGTCTCAGGCTTCGCGGGGACACCCTTTGGCTAACCATCGAGCACGACGGCAAATACCAACCTCGCAAAAAGCCTTGGATCAGGATTGACGCGGGGGCTGACGCTTCTGACCTCAATTCCCTTCGGCCACCAAGAGGGCAATCGATCAATTCAAAGAAGCCCAGGAAGGCTCGGATCTGCCTGTAGCAAGTGGGCCGCTCGCTACAGACAAATGCCAAGCACTGCAGGAGATCGAAGCCTCAAGCTTTCGGTCAAGGTCACAGCTCAACGCAGCCGGCATCTCGACAAGGGCTGTGGAACCGGGTGCCGGTCGAGATCGGAACCGATATCCGCTGCGCGGATGACAAGAAAGGAAGCAGCTGTGAAGCCAACCTCTGCCCGTCCTGGAAGGATCGACTGCTGGCAATGCCAAAGAGCTTTACCGACAACCCTGCCGAGATGTTGAACGAGGCCCGGAAACCATTCGACAAGCACCAACGCAGAAAGAGCAACTGGCCTGCGAAAAACGGATGGTCTACATATCCAACAAAGCCAGCGCACTGCTGTCAGCAGAGGACCGCCAGCCATTGGATTTCAGGCAGTTACGGCATCACCGCTTTAGGGCTGCCGAAAATGTGACGCGTATCTTCGGCTGAGAATCCGATCACGAACCAACGAGCGCACCAACTGGAAACAATGTCGATTTAATCGACAAAAGCCTTAGCCATAACAAGACATTCTGATACTCAGATCTGCTTTCCCAAGCTATTTCACCTGATCATAAAAAGTAGGGGATTCGTCTTAACCCTGCATTTAATCAACAGAATCAAGACGAACTGGCCTCCATTCGGCTGCAAATATGGCTAAAGCAATAATCAGAATTGAAAAATAGGCACTGAGCGGCAAATGGTCTTTCAAGAAAAAGACTCCCAAGAAAACACCCACAACAGGGACGAGATAGTTAGCAAACCCAGCAAAAGTAGCACCTGCCACGTTAACAAGACGTACGTACAAAACGTAGACGACACCACCAGCTAGAACTCCTTGAGCCAATAAAGCAATCACTGCACTGGTCTGTAAGGGGTGATGCACTAAAGGCTGCCTCATTAGCAATAAAACTGCGCCCAACTCAACAGTTCCACAGAAAAGGATATTTCTAGCGGTAAGAACAGGAGAGCCGGCCTGAGGCAATCGACGAATCAGCACAAGGCTAACGGCAAAGCTCATAGCAGCAGCAAGGATGGCCAGGCTCCCAAGTGCGCTTCCTGTACCAGTGGATTGGCTGAACTGCGGCCAGAGAAGAACAACGACGCCAATGAAGCCGAGCATGATTCCAATGAATTTGCCTTTGGTAACAGACTCATCTCTCACAAACATTACAACCAATACAAGCGTGAATATTGCCACAAGTGACATCAGGATTGCAGCGACAGCACTATTAACATGCTGCTGTCCCCATGCAACTAAAAAGAAAGGCAATGTCGCCTCAAAAAAACCAACAAGAATGATCTGCAGCCAATAGCGTGAACCAGAGAATCCATTGGTCTTTGAATCTCGTGATCCTGGTGCTAAAGCCATGAAAAAACTGAGCGTTAGAAATCCAATTGCCGCCCTCAGCCATGCCACAGATTCAGCCGTAAAGACCTGCAAGGCAAAGTGGTTAAAAAGAAATTGCGACCCCCAGATCAAGGCGATCAGAAAGAGAAGGGCATAGCGATAGGCCAATCCCTGTTTTTTTTCGTTATGCAATGCCGCTACCACTCATTCGCCTCAATATAGGCGCCAACAGAAAACTGCTTAAAAACTCAAAGAGGTCACATTCAACTTAATCAAACTCAAAGCGACATGCGGGCCAAAGCGACCTAAGGCATGTTCTTACAAATAAAAATAGTCGACCTACAAGGAAATTCATCACAAACTAGAGGCACAAGTTTCTATCCAGAAGTGCGCAAGACACAACCAACAAAGTTACAGAATTTTCTTAATGGCATGTCATCGACTTTTACCATCAAGGATGGACATGGATGGTTGGCTCTCGGAACCGAGGGGTTATTGGCTTGCACCGTTTCACAGGGGTCCAGCAAAAAAACCGAGGCAAAAACGAATGTTGCTCATTGACCAAGGTTGCCAATGCCAGATGGTCCGGCTTTGCTCAAGAAACGCTGGGAGATGCGATACGCGGACGCCGTTGCTCTCTGGAAAGAGCTTCAACGCAGTGGATAGGTTGCGGCCGAACCCGCTTGGGGAGCTGACGTAGAGCCTTGGTTGCCACATCCTTGCTGCCAAAGACAGGTACTTCAGCGGATGTCTATATGGCTACAGCGTGGTTAGAAATAATCCAAGGTCAGAGACCACCGGGAATAGGTCTCAGCGGCCTTCAGGGGGGACAGAGAGCCCCCCTTCTTCATGACAGAGGGCCCATACATTTCGGCCGTTGATCGCAGCGGCTAGCTGCTGAATTGCAGCGACTAGCGCTTGGCTCGGAGGCTGACTGGAGCGTTCCACGCGGCCACAAGAAACGATGGTATTTCGGCTTGCGCAGCCGTCATGCCGCTGCTATCTCCTGCTCAGGCTGCTTCTCGAGTGACTGTTCATGCCAGCTGGCCTGAACACCTGCAGCTTCAAGCAGGGCCCGGTCGGCATCCACAGCTGGGTTACCGGTTGTGAGCAAGGTATCGCCGTAAAAAATTGAATCGGCACCGGCCTGAAGGCAGAGGATCTGAGCTTCCCGATTGAGTTCTTCCCGGCCGGCGCTCAGACGCACGCGGCTAAACGGCATCAGAATTCTGGCGACGGCCACCATCCGCACCAGCTCAAGCGGATCAACGGTGGGCAGACCCTCGAGCGGTGTTCCCTCAACAGCCACCAGACCATTGATCGGGACGCTCTCAGGGTGCGGGTCGATGCAGGCGAGGACCCGCAGCATCGAGGCACGGTCCCGAAGCGTTTCACCCATGCCGATGATTCCACCGCAACAGAGCGTGACTCCGGCACGACGCACGCGCTGCAGTGTCTCCAGCCTCTCCTCATAGGTTCGGGTGGTGATGATCCGGTCGTAGTGCTCCGGACTGGTGTCGAGGTTGTGGTTGTACGCCGTGAGTCCGGCTTCGGCCAGACGCTCCGCCTGCGTGTCCGTCAGCATTCCTGCAGTCACGCAGGCTTCAAGGCCCAGCTCACGAACGCCTCGAACCATCCTCAGCATCGACTCAAAGGCCGGTCCTTCACGGATTTCTCTCCAGGCCCAGCCCATGCAGAAGCGATCCGCACCAGCATCCGCAGCCGCACGAGCCCGCTCCAGGACAGCCTTCACCTCTAAATCAGCCTGACCAGCGACATCACTGCTGTGGTACATCGACTGAGAGCAGTAGGCGCAGTCCTCCTCGCAGCCACCGGTCTTGACGCTGAGCAAGGACGCCAGCTGAACCCGGTAACCAGGATTGGCAGCCCGATGCACGCTTTGGGCGCGCCAGAGCAGATCCATCAGCGGAAGGTCAAGAAGGTCTTGGATCTCCTCAAGACTCCAGTCGTGGCGTAGGTCCACCGTGTCCGTCATTGAACCAGCCACCATTGCCGCTGCTCTCAGGATCCCAGAGCGTGGGGCTCGATGGACTGAAGTCCACCAAAACGTCTCTGACGGCCCTGGTAATCCTGCAGAGCGAGCTCGAGAGCCTCAGCGTCGAAATCCGGCCAGAAAAGATCGGTGACATGGATCTCGGCGTAAGCCAGCTGCCAGAGCAGGAAATTACTGATCCGCCGCTCGCCGCTGGTCCTGATCAACAGATCCGGATCACGCTCCCCTGCCGTGAACAATTCAGCTGCCAGTGCATCTTCATCGATCTGCGATGGCTGCAACTCTCCACGAGCCACGCGTTCCGCCAGCCGCTGGCTGGCACGCACCAACTCACGACGACCGCCGTAATTCGTGCAGACATTGAAGTGAATGCCGCTGTTTCCAGAGGTCCGATGCGTGGCTTCAGCGATCAGTGACTGCAGCTTGGCCGGCAGTGCGTCCAAATCTCCGAGGAAGCGGATCCGCACCTGTTCCTGCTCAAGCGCTTGCAGCTCCCGCTGTAGAACGCTTTCAAACAGAGTCATCAGAAAATTCACCTCGTCACCTGGCCGGGACCAGTTCTCGGTGGAGAAGGCATAGGCGGTGAGTGCTTCAACACCCCAGTCGCTACATGACCTGAGGGTGGATTTGAGCGCTTCAACACCGGCCCTGTGTCCCATGACCCGTGGCAGACCTCGAGCTTTTGCCCAGCGCCCGTTGCCGTCCATGATCACCGCGATATGACCAGGCATCCTGCGTGGATCCAGTCCCTCAGGACAGCACCGGGGTGCCGCTTGATCAGTACTGACAGCCAGTCTTTGGCTCAAGGCAGTGAATCCTGTGTGCCTGAACTCACGCTACGCGGAGATGGTGATTTCACCGGCGCGGTCGACACAGACGCAGCAATCAACTCGGTGAGCAAATCCTGCAAGCGTGAGCTCGTGATCGGGCGTTCCAGACGTCCCTGGTTTGCCAGAGACAAGGTACCGGTCTCTTCGGAAATCACCACGCAGATGCAGCGGTCAAACCGCTCAGTGATACCCAGAGCCGCCAGATGCCGCGTGCCGTAGCGACTGATGCCCTGCCGTGACAACGGCAGGATCACCCCCGCAGAGATGATGCGGCTGCCCTTGATCACAACGGCACCGTCGTGAAGAGGCGTATCGGAAGCGAACAGATTCAGCAGCAGTTCACTGCTGAGCTGGGCATCAATGGTGACGCCAGGATTGAGAAAATCCTCCGGTCTCAGATCACTGCCGAGATCGACAACAATCAAGGCCCCACGACGACTCTTAGACAGGCGACCCGCCGCGTCGGTGAGCTGGGCAACGGTGCTGGCAGTCGCCCTCATTTTGCTCTGGGGATTTCCCAGCAACACAGCAAGACGGCCCGTGCCGAGAAGTTCCATCAACCGACGCAACTCTCCCTGCCAGAGAATGGCCAGCGACAACGAGCAGGCAAGGACCAACGCATCAATGAGCGTTGAGGTCAGCGGCAGATTGAAAAAGCGCTTGACGAACCAGGCCAGCGCGACGAGGAAGAGGTAGCCCCGCAACAGCCAAAGCGTTCTTTGCTCATTGACTCTGGTGAAGAGCAAAAAGCCGAGGAGAGAAGCGCAGAGGACATCTAGAAGAAGGCGCAGTTGCAACACCTCCAACACCTTCGCCTTCGCCCTTTGGTGTCCCTAGTTTACAGAGCGCAACCGCTCAGGCATCAGGTCGTAACGCAGCAGATCTTCAGGCTGCTCTCGACGCTGAACCAGCTCAGCATCTCCTGCATGCACAAGTACAGCGGCTGGTCTTGGAATGCGGTTGTAATTGGAACTCATCGAAGCGTTGTAAGCACCGGTGGCGAAGACCGCCAGAATCTCGCCACTGCTGCAGGCAGGGAAAGCAAGATCCTTGAGCAGCACATCTCCCGACTCACAGTGCTTACCCGCCAGAGTCACTGTTTCTTCAGCACCTGCCAGTGGACGGTCCGCCAAACATGTGGTGTAGAGAGATTGATACGTGATCGGCCTGGGGTTGTCACTCATGCCTCCATCAACAGACAGATAGGTTCGGATCCCCGGCACCACCTTGCGGGAACCGACGGTATAGACCGTCACACCTGAGGGCGCCACCAGCGACCGGCCTGGCTCGCAGAGCAAACGCGGCAACTCAAGACCTCGCTCTCTGCAGGCCGCCACGACGGCTTCAGCCACGACTTTCACCCAGGCATCGATTGTCGGTGGATCGTCGCTTTCCACGTAGCGGATTCCCAGTCCTCCTCCAACATTCAGATCCCGGACGGGATGGCCGAGTTCAAGGGCCAGACCCAGCGCATCGGCCATGACAGCGGCCAGGTCGCGATGGGGCTCAAGCTCAAAAATCTGTGAGCCGATATGGGCATGAAGGCCTTCAACCCTCGCCCAGGAACAGCCCTGGAGCCTGCGGAGCACAGGCTCGAGCTGATCAGGGTCAAAGCCAAACTTGCTGTCGAGATGCCCCGTGCGGATGTACTCGTGGGTATGACACTCAATACCGGGCGTGAAGCGAAGCATCAGCCGTACAGGCTGCCCGCCTTCAGGAACAATCTTTTCAAGACAATCCAGGTCGTGCTGGTTGTCCGCCACCACCATCACGTCATGGCCGTAAGCCAACGCCAGCTCTTCGACCGATTTGTTATTGCCGTGAAGCACCACCCTCTCGGCAGGCATGCCGCCATCCAGGGCGGTCATTAATTCACCCGCCGAGACGGCATCAAGCCCCAAACCCTCCGACGCCACCAGGGCCGTCAGAGCTAATGAGCTGTTGGCCTTCGAGGCATAGATCGCCAGTGATGGCCCTGGGTAGTGACGCTTCAGTGCGTTGCGGTAAGCCTGGCAGGCCTGACGAATGCTGGCTTCGTCCAGAACATAAAGAGGCGTGCCATAGCGCTTGGCCAGCTCGCTCAAAGCACAGCCCCCGACCGCGAGACGGCCCTGATCGTCAAGTTCTGCTGTGATCGGCGCAAGATTGCGATTCGGACTGTTCAGGTCACACCCTGATTCGTAGGGCTGTGGCATGGAGCGTCGGGTCGGTCGGACAGGCAATGTAAGGAGGCGCGTCGCCCAGGCAGTGCGGTTTTGGTTGGTGAAGTGGCCGTCAACGCACGACGACTGGGTCCCGACGACCTCAGTGCCTGCCTGCGGCTTGATCGCCTTGCCTTGAAGGGGCTCTGGACGAAACAGCAGTGGGAGAGCGAGCTTTCAGAGAACAACCGGCTGGTGATGGGCATCGACACCGAGGATCGAAGCCTGATCGCCCTGGCCTCTGGATGGCTGGTTCTTGATGAACTTCAGATCATGGCTGTGGCGGTGGATCCGATGCATCAACGCCGCGGTTTCGGAGCGAGGGTGCTGCAGTCGATCATCGATCGGGCTTCATCTCTAGGAGCAGTGTCAGCCACCCTTGAAGTGGCAGCAACGAATGCCGCGGGCCGGGCCTTCTACGCCCACAGCGGTTTCTGCATCACAGGTCGCAGAACCGGTTACTACGCAAACGGCGACGATGCCCTGCTTCAGTCGAGATCAATCGGAAGTGGTAGGGATTTCCGCACTGATCAAACTGAATAAAGGAACACATTTCGGCATTGATTAATACTATCTGAGGCATCCAACCCGCAACAACACTGGGATGTGCCTTTGGATCATTGATCCACAACCACCCGTTCAGCCCTGATAGGTTGGGTCGAACAGCTGTCGGCCTGAACAATGTTCGAGAGGTTTACCGAGAAGGCCATCAAGGTGATCATGCTTGCCCAAGAAGAGGCAAGACGACTCGGTCACAATTTCGTGGGAACTGAGCAAATCCTGCTCGGGCTGATCGGTGAAGGAACTGGTGTTGCAGCAAAAGTGCTGAAGTCCATGGGTGTGAACCTCAAGGATGCCCGCGTTGAGGTTGAAAAAATCATTGGCCGCGGATCTGGTTTCGTCGCCGTAGAAATTCCATTCACACCGCGTGCCAAGCGTGTTCTCGAGCTTTCTCTTGAGGAGGCCCGTCAACTGGGTCACAACTACATCGGCACGGAGCATTTGCTTCTTGGCCTGATCCGTGAAGGAGAGGGTGTTGCAGCGCGCGTTCTTGAAAATCTCGGGGTGGATCTGGCCAAGGTCCGCACTCAGGTGATCCGGATGCTCGGCGAAACCGCTGAAGTTGGAGCTGGAGGCGGTGGTGGCTCTGGTTCCAAAGGATCCACCAAAACACCCACGCTCGATGAATTCGGCAGCAATCTCACACAGTTGGCCAGTGAGGCCAAGCTTGATCCGGTGGTGGGACGTCACAACGAAATTGATCGTGTCATTCAGATCCTTGGCCGCCGCACCAAGAACAATCCTGTGCTGATCGGTGAGCCGGGTGTTGGCAAAACGGCCATTGCTGAAGGTCTGGCTCAGCGCATCCAACAGGGTGATATTCCCGACATCCTCGAAGACAAGCGTGTTCTCACTCTCGATATCGGTCTTCTGGTTGCCGGGACCAAATACCGAGGTGAATTCGAGGAGCGCCTCAAAAAAATTATGGAGGAAATCAAGGGCGCCGGCAATGTGATTCTTGTGATCGACGAGGTGCACACATTGATTGGCGCGGGTGCCGCAGAGGGTGCCATTGATGCTGCCAATATCCTCAAACCAGCCCTTGCCAGAGGCGAGCTGCAATGCATCGGCGCCACCACACTGGATGAGTACCGGAAGCACATTGAGAGAGATGCGGCTCTGGAACGACGCTTCCAGCCGGTCAACGTCGGTGAACCTTCCATCGAGGACACCATCGAAATTCTGCGTGGACTGCGTGAGCGCTACGAACAGCATCACCGCCTGCGCATCACCGATGAAGCCCTGGAAGCCGCGGCCACCCTCGGCGATCGCTACATCTCCGATCGCTTTCTGCCTGACAAGGCAATCGATCTGATCGATGAGGCCGGCAGCCGCGTGCGGCTGCTGAATTCAAAGCTCCCCCCTGAAGCCAAGGAAGTCGACAAAGAGCTGCGCACAGTTCAGAAAGAGAAAGAAGATGCCGTCCGGGAGCAGGACTTTGCCCGTGCCGGTGAACTGCGAGACAAGGAAGTAGAACTGCGTGAAAAAATTCGCACACTGCTTCAGAACAGCCGCCAGGATACGTCCAGCGAATCTGCCGAATCCAGCGAAACCTCCGAATCCTCGGCTGAGTCATCAGCGTTTGGCTCCGATCAGACGTCCTTCCAGGGTGCTGTTGCCGAATCAACCACCCCGGTGGTCAGCGAAGAGGACATTGCCCAGATCGTGGCGTCCTGGACCGGTGTTCCCGTGCAGAAGCTCACCGAAAGTGAGTCCGTCAAGTTGCTGAATATGGAAGAGACGCTTCACAAGCGTCTGATCGGACAGGACGAAGCTGTGAAAGCAGTTTCCAAAGCGATTCGCCGAGCACGCGTTGGTCTCAAGAATCCGAATCGTCCGATTGCCAGCTTCATCTTCTCCGGACCAACAGGTGTAGGCAAAACAGAACTGACAAAAGCCCTGGCTGCGTACTTCTTCGGAAGTGAAGACGCCATGATCCGTCTAGACATGTCGGAATTCATGGAGAGACATACGGTCAGTAAACTGATCGGTTCACCTCCTGGTTATGTGGGCTTCAATGAGGGTGGCCAGCTTACTGAGGCTGTACGAAGACGCCCTTACACCGTTGTTCTATTCGACGAGATTGAAAAAGCGCATCCCGATGTGTTCAATCTCCTCCTGCAACTACTTGAAGACGGACGTCTCACCGATTCCAAAGGTCGCACTGTTGATTTCAAAAACACTCTGATCATCATGACTTCGAACATTGGTTCGAAAGTGATTGAGAAAGGTGGTGGTGGACTTGGTTTCGAATTCTCTGGTGATGAAAACGCCGAGGAGAATCAGTACAACCGCATCAAATCGCTCGTCAATGAAGAGCTCAAACAGTACTTCCGTCCTGAATTCCTCAATCGTCTTGATGAAATCATTGTGTTCAGGCAACTGAATCGCGAGGAAGTCAAGGAGATCGCAGAAATCATGTTGCGCGAGGTCTTCAATCGCATCGGTGAAAAAGGAATCACTCTGTCTGTTTCCGATGCTTTCAAGGAACGTCTTGTCGAGGAGGGATACAACCCCGCCTACGGAGCCCGTCCCTTGCGTCGAGCGGTGATGCGTCTGCTTGAAGACAGCCTTGCTGAAGAAGTCCTTTCCGGTCGCATCAAAGATGGTGATTCCGCTGAAGTGGACGTGGAAGATGGCAAGGTGGTGGTGAAGCATCTCACCGCTGTACCCAGCGAAACACCTGCTCTCGCTGGTGCCGGTCTCTGACCTGGATGATCCAATCAGCCTCCAGCAAAACCCCAATCTCAGTTCATTCCATCGCTCCTGCCCAGGTCATACGTGGGTCTGGAGCCTGGGATGAGGCTCAGAAGCCAATTTCAAAGCTCTTCAGCAACCCTCTGCTGCTCGGCAGAAGTGAGTCCACGCAGTCGATTCGATCCCGTCTCTGTCGTGAACTCAACCAAAGCGGTCTACGGGTATTTCAGCAGAATCTCGAACATGATTGCTGTGAGCTGGATCTTCAGCGGATTCAAAACGATTTCATCAGGCAGTCCTGCGATGGAGTGATTGCGGCAGGGGGCGGCAAGGTCCTCGACAGTGGCAAGCTTCTGGCGGACAGGCTTGATGTCCCCTGTGTCACGGTTCCACTGAGTGCCGCAACCTGCGCCGGCTGGACCGCCCTCTCGAATCTGTACAGCCCTGATGGTGCCTTTGAATGTGATCAAGGCCTCAAGCGCTGCCCAGATCTGTTGGTTTTTGATCATGACTTACTGCTGAAGGCGCCTTCACGCACCCTGGCCAGCGGGATCGCCGACGCGCTTGCCAAGTGGTACGAAGCCTCCGTCAGTAGCGGGTCCAGCCATGACGGGGTCATTCAGCAGGCCGTGCAAATGGCCAGAGTGCTGCGAGACCAGCTGCTGATCGACAGCATCGAGGCCCTCCAGGAACCTGGAGGGGAAGCCTGGAGGCGGGTTGTCGACGCCTGTGGACTCACTGCGGGAGTTATTGGTGGTCTCGGTGGAGCTCGCTGTCGAACGGTCGCCGCTCACGCAGTTCATAACGGCCTGACTCAACTGGAAGCGTGTCATTCCGTTCTGCATGGCGAGAAAGTGGGGTTTGGCATCCTTGTGCAGCTGCGACTGGAAGAGCGCCTCGGCGGCAACCGTTTGGCTGCGCAGGCCCATGTCCAGCTGTTGCATCTCTTACGCGAACTGGGTCTGCCGGTCTGCCTGGATGACCTGGGGCTAGGTCATGCCAGCCTCAATCAACTGCAGCAGGTCTGCCAGTTCGCCTGCAGAGAGGGATCTGATCTGCATCATCTCCCCTTCGAAGTCACTCCAGTTGCCTTGATGGAAGCTCTTGTGGGAGCTGCTGAAACGAGCCCAGTGGTGCCTTGAAAGCACTGTTGAATTCCATCAAAGGCGAACTGCTGGATCCAAAAGCCCGCACTCTGGCTGAGCATCTCGAGTGGTGGGATCTGCCCGAACTCAGCATTGACGCCTCGTTTCCTGTTGCTGTTGTCGGGCAAGGGCCTCCTCTTTTGCTGCTTCATGGCTTCGACAGCAGTTTCCTGGAATATCGCCGTCTGGCCCCGTTGTTGAGCCAACACTTCCAACTGTTTATTCCCGATCTGTTCGGCTTTGGCTTCTCACCGAGACCCGTTGATGCGATCTATGGGCCCGAAAAGGTACTGAGTCATCTGGATGCGGTGCTTGAACACCTCCCGAAAGGATCCCAGTGCGGCTTGATCGGAGCGTCCATGGGAGGGTCCGTAGCCGTCGAAATGGCACGACGTCAGCCCCATCGGATCGAGGCATTGATGCTGCTCGCTCCGGCAGGACTCACTGGGAGACCGATGCCTGTCCCCCCTGTGTTGGATCGCTTTGGCGCCTGGTTCCTCAGTCGCCCGGGAGTGCGTCGAGGCCTTTGTCGACAGGCCTTTGCCGATCCCGACGCCAACGTCGGTGCCGCGGAAGAGCAGATTGCCTCACTGCATCTGCAGTGCCCGGGATGGGCCGAAGCCCTCGCAGCTTTTGCCCGTAGTGGAGGTTTTGCAGGTTGCGGCACACCGCTTCCCAATCAGCCTCTGCACGTGATCTGGGGAGACAATGACAGGATCCTCAGAGCTCCACAGAAAAAAGCAGCAGCTCTGATTCTCAACGACAGGATTGAACAGTTCGAGGATTGCGGACATCTTCCCCACATCGATCAGCCCGATCGGGTTGCCGAACGCTGTCTCAACTGGTTCCAATCCACCCTTTCCAACAGTCGTCCATCAGACCTCATCGGATGATGGGGCCCTGATCCGCCATCGTGGTGCTCAGCTTCCATGCCCCAGACCAGCTCCGGCCCCGTTCTGCAGATCCTGGCCAGTGGTCTTCAACGCTGGATCCGCAGCCAGTGCGACTCGGTTGACGAGTTGAACCTGGCCCTTCAAGGGTCCGCCATCGAGCTGCTGAGAGGACGTTTGAAAGGTGTCTCGCTCGAGGCTCGCAGGGTGAGTTTCGATCAGCTGCCGCTGATGCGCGTCGAGTTGCAATCCGGAGCACTGAAGACCGTCTTTCGTCCTGGTCAACCCAACCAGCCGGTGCAGCTCAAAGATCCCTTCAGCATCGAAGGAGAGGTGGTGCTGGGCGGCACTGATCTGAACAAGGCTCTGGCGACCGATCGCTGGCGATGGTTGGCGGATCTACTGGCTGAACAGCTGATGGGCCTTACGCCACTGAGGTCGCTGGCGATCGACAACGATCGCCTGGTGCTGACAGCGGATGTGATCACCGGCAAAGACCCTGTGCAGCGCAGCTTTTCACTCAGTGCGGATCGGGGAACCATCAGGCTCAACCATTGCGATGCTGAAGGACAATTTTTTCTGCCGATGGATGAGTCCATCACGATCGATGATGCCCGTTTGCAGGGCGGCCAGCTGGTGATCAAGGGCAATGCCACGGTTCATCCCTAAACGGTTAATCCCTGAACGGTTCATAACCAAACGGTTCATCCCTGCAGGGGCACCCCTCAAGGGTCAACCCCTAGCCATCACTGGCATCACCAGGGTCACGACATAAAAGACCACGGCTGGTGTGAACAGATAGCTGTCGATCCGATCCAGGATTCCGCCATGGCCAGGCAGGGCATCACCGGAATCCTTGACGCCTGCATCTCGCTTCATCATCGATTCAGTGAGATCACCCACCAGAGCGAAGAGAGCTACAAGCGCACCAAGACAACCACCGGTAAAAGGTCCATAGGGCCACTCCAGCAGTGCACCTCCAAGTGCACCAAGCAGCAGCGCCGAAGCCAGTCCGCCGTAAGCACCTTCAATGGTTTTGGCAGGGGAGATCGGAGAAAGAGGGTGCCGACCGAAGCGGCGACCGATGACGTAAGAGCCGATGTCACTCGCCACCACCAACAGGCAGGCCATCAGGGTGATCAGCAGGCCGGAGCTGACCCAGTCCCATGGAATGTGGTCGACCAGGGGCGCGATGTCCACAGCCTGGAGGTTGCGAAGGCGCAGCCAATGACTGGGTAGAAACCCCAGATAAAAGAGACCGAAGATCGAGGCGGCAATGTCCGCAATCGAACCGGTGATCGGCTGCAACAGCAACCAGCCGCAGATTGCAGCACCGGAAAGAGGCAAAACCGCATCGGCGAGAGAGGAGGCGATGCCTCCGTGAACAGACCACTGGGTACTGATCAGCAGGAGCTGGCAAGCCACGAGTGTGGTTTTGGTGGCTGGACGCATGCCTTTGAACTGGGCCATGCGGAAGAACTCCAGCAAACCCAGATGCACAATCACACCCAGGGCAATCGTGAACCACCAACCTCCCAGACCCACTACCACTAACCCGAACAGCCCCACCAGCAACCCGCTGACCAGGCGTTTGTGATCGGCAGCTCGCCGCGTGCTTTGGGCCTTCCCGGTTGTGGCGTCTGAAATCACCTGTCAGATCCCAGGGCCCTTCAGGCCAGAACCTTCACCATACCGGGCACTTGATCGGGCCATCGCTGATGCTGAGACTGGAGCCAATGGCAGCGATCTGCAGAGATTCTCTCTCCCGGTACGAGCAGAGGAACACCCGGTGGATAAGGGCAGATCAACTCAGCTGCAATCTGATCAGCACACTCAGCCAATCGACGCCTGCAATGGGGATGACGTTGTGCTTGATCAGGAGTGAGTTCGGGAATCGAGGGGCCTTGAAATGGCGGCTCCGGAATGACAGGCAGCGGCATTCCATCACCTTCACGGGCTAAGGCCTGCCAGATCATCGCCAGGCGCTTCGCCAATCCCCGATGCTTGGCGAAGCCCAGACAGACGGTGAGACAAAGCGGCTCAGGCAACTCAGCGATCACACCCCGACGCATACAAAAGTCATCCGCATCCAGACCGCTGACACCGATCTCTGCCGTTGCAAGAATCAGTCGCAGCGGGTCATCACCGGGGTGGAGCATCACTCCCCGCTCGCGAAGACCATCGATCAGGTTGATGGCTTCGTCCCGTCGAGCCTCAAACCACGAAGTCCAACTGCTGGACTGCAACCAATCAAGGGTTGTCTCACATGAGGCCAGCAGCAGAGCACTGGGGCTCGTGGTCTGCAGTCTGGTCAGAGAACGTTGCAGCCGTTCGTGCTCCACCCGTTCGGATCGGTGCCACAGCACCGCTGTCTGTGCCAGTCCAGGCGCTGATTTATGCAGGGAATGCACAACCAGATCGGCTCCTGCGGCAAGAGCGGACACAGAACAACCCTCACCTGAGGCAAAAGCCAGATGCGTGCCATGGGCTTCATCCACCATCACCGGCAACCCCTTGGCATGGAGCAGCTCGATCAGCTCGCGGATCTCAGCGCAATAGCCGTGATAGGTGGGATGAACAAGAACAGCACCGGAAATACGACGACCTGGATCAGGCCAGGGGTCCAGGCTCTGCCGCAGACCTTCAACGGTCATTGCACCGGCGTGGCCGCGATCGGAGAAAAACGGCACTGGAAGAAACACCGGCATCACGCCGCCCAGCTCACAGGCAGCGATCAGAGAGCGATGGGCATTGCGAGGCAGCAGCACAGCCTCTCCGGGTTGCGCCATCGCCAGCAGGCCGGCCTGGAGCAGCCCCGTGGCACCGTTCACGCCAAACCAGCAGTGATCAACACCCATCACTTCAGCCAGCCGCGCCTGACTGCTCGCCACAGCGCCCTGCGCTTCGAGCGGACCACCGATCTCCGGCAACTCGGGCAGGTCCCAGCTACCCGGTGACTGACGCAGCAACCGCTGCAGACGCGGTGGCAGGGCTGCACCACGTCCATGCACCGGCAGATGCAAAGCCAGCCGTCGATCAGGTCGCAGAAGCTCTAGAAGCGACGGCATGAGCGCAAGCAACAGACGACAGAGAGCGGCATAACCGGCCCTGTCATTTCAGATGGACTTCCCTGATCCAGCATGGCAATCCCTGCCGCTGCTGGCGGTTCTGATCGGTCAGCTCTCCGCAACACGGAGGCATCGTGAAGCCTTGAGAACTCTCTAAGATCAAAAATCCCTAGCGCTGCTGGGCGTGGATTCGCTTCGCTACAACCCGGGCCGAGATGTCCGATGGCTCTTGATGCGCCCATGGATCGGCATACCGCGCTTGATCCAGATCTCCTGGGCTCTGCTTGGACTGGTCTTGAGCTTGCTGCTGAGGGGCAGTAGCAAAGATCCACGTGTTCAGCGCAATCTGGCTCGCACACTGTTGCGCACCCTGACCAACCTCGGTCCCTGCTTCATCAAGGTTGGGCAAGCCCTTTCGACTCGGCCGGATCTGATCCGTCGTGACTGGCTGGATGAACTGACACGACTTCAAGACGATCTGCCTTCCTTCGACCATGCAATCGCGCTGAACACGATCGAAACGGAACTGGGTGCTCCGGCAGATCAGCTTTTTGATGAATTCCCGGATACTCCGACTGCGGCCGCAAGTCTTGGACAGGTCTACAAGGCCCGCGTCGGTTCACAGCGATGGGTCGCGGTCAAAGTTCAGAGACCGAATCTGACCTTCATCCTGCGGCGGGACATGGTTTTGATTCGCAGTCTGGGAATTCTGGCTGCCCCTTTTCTGCCACTGAATCTGGGCTTTGGACTCGGAGAAATCATTGATGAGTTCGGGCGAAGCCTGTTTGAAGAAATCGATTACTGCTGCGAAGCGGACAACGCCCGGCACTTCTCAAGGTTGTTCGCTGACAATGACGCGGTCACCATTCCTGACGTTGACGAAGAGCTTTCAAGCCGTCGCGTTCTCACCACCAGCTGGATCCAGGGCACCAAGCTTCGCGATCCTCAGGAACTCAAGTCACAGCGCCTTGATCCTGCGGCTCTGATCCGCACAGGCGTGATCAGCGGTCTCCAGCAACTTCTGGAATTCGGTTATTTCCATGCCGACCCCCACCCCGGCAACCTCTTCGCTCTTCCAGGACGCAGTGGCGATCTCGGTCACGTGGCCTACGTGGATTTCGGCATGATGGATTCCATTAGTGATCAGGATCGACTGACGCTCACTGGAGCTGTTGTCCACCTGATCAATCGTGATTTCGAAGCGGTTGCCAGGGATTTTCAGGAGCTCGGATTTCTTTCACCCGATGCTGATCTGGCGCCGATCATTCCCGCCCTGGAAGATGCGCTGGGAGGCAGTCTTGGCGATTCTGTTGGTTCCTTCAACTTCAAGGCAATCACCGACCGATTCTCGGAATTGATGTACGACTACCCCTTCCGAGTCCCTGCACGCTTCGCCCTGATCATTCGTGCAGTGGTTAGCCAGGAAGGCCTTGCTCTAAGACTTGACCCCGATTTCCGCATTATCGCGGTGGCCTACCCCTATGTGGCCAAGCGACTGCTCGCTGGCGACACCAGAGAAATGCGAGAGAAACTGATGGACGTGATCTTTGATGAGCAGGGAAGTCTGCGCGTTGAGCGACTTGAAGGTCTTCTCGACGTCGTTGGCAACTACTCGGGTGGTCAGAGTAGTGGGGAGCTGCTGCCGGTGGCAGGGGCCGGCCTTCGCCTGTTGCTGAGTCGAGATGGGGGAAACCTGCGTCAGCGCCTCTTGCTGACCCTGGTCAAGGATGACCGCCTGAACATCTCAGATCTGAAAGAGCTCACCGCATTGATGAGAAAGACCTTTGGACCTCGACAGATTGCGGAGGGTGTGATGCAACGCCTGAATCCACTGGCGGCCTGATTCAGGCCGAACGGGCCCATCACCCCTGCAGTGGCACAGCGATAATGGCCATTCAAAGACTCACTCACTGACTTATGTCGATCGCGCCCGACACTGCTCCAATCGAGCTCGATCAGGCTCAGATCGACCTGCTGACTGAAGCATTCGGCGGCCTCAGCATGGATGACATCCTGCTGGACTACGCCAACCTTCAGCAGCCGCCATATGCCATGGCTGGGCTTGGCTTAGCAATCAGCTTGGCCTGCGGACTCACCTTCTCAAGGCTTGTTCAGAATCGTCTTGATGGCTGGAAGAAAGACAGGTTGCCATTGCTTCCTCTCGGCAACGCTGAAACCGTGATGAGTTACACGGGAATACTGATTGGCGTCACCTTGTTTATAGGAGGATCACTTCAGGTTTTCGGCTTTGCTTCAGGTGCGGCCTATCTGAGTGCCTTTGTGCTCTCAATCCTCACAGGTGGCGCACTCTGGGCTCAGCTTGAGCGATTGATGACGCAGGTGGAGGCTGGAAACTTCAAGGCGGTTGATTTCGACAACTTCGACGAATTCTTCTGATTGCTGTCGTTCAGTTTGCTGCTGTCAAGCCAAAACGTAGGCCTCTAACTGCACATCACCCCGACGCAGCATTTCCAGGCCTTCGCGTTCGAGCTTGCGGGTGCGATCACGGCTCATTTTCAGCGATTTAGCAATGGCCGTGAGGCTCATCGGATCCTCGCCGTCCATCCCGTAGCGCATCCGCAACACACGCTCCTGCAGTTCCGGCAGCTGGCCCAGCAGATCGCCCAGATCTCCCTTCAGGCACTCGCCTTCCACCTGCTCACTCGGCAGTTCGCCATCACCCGCCAACAAGTCCAGCAGTTCGGTGTCATCGCCATCGCCCACCTTCATCTCCAGGCTCACAGGCTGACGCGCACGGCACATCAAATCCTTCACCTCCTCCTCAGGCAGCTCCACAAATCCAGCCAGTTCCGTCACCGATGGCGTCCGGCCAAGCTCCTGACTCAATTCACGCTGACCTTTCTTCAGCTTGTTCAGCATCTCCGTGATGTGGATCGGCAAACGGATCGTCCGGCTCTTCTCCGCAATCGCACGCGTGATCCCCTGACGGATCCACCAGTACGCATAGGTGCTGAACTTGTAGCCACGGGTCGGGTCGAACTTCTCCACACCTCGCACCAGGCCGATCGTTCCCTCCTGGATCAGATCCAGCAGTTCCATATTCCGCTTGGTGTACTTCTTGGCCACACTCACCACCAGGCGCAGATTCGCCGCCACCATCCGTTCCTTGGCGCGGCGACCAGCCTGAAGCTTGCGCTTCAGTTGCGCTGCACTCAGCCCGGCCGCCTCGGCCAGCTCCGCCGCCGGCACAGTCTCTCCGCCGCGTTGATCGCTCAGCTCCGCTTCCTGGGCTTCCAGATCCATCAGTTCCTGCACCTGACGACCCAGCGTGATCTCCTGCTGATGGCTCAGCAGCGGCACACGACCGATGTCCCGCAAGTAGGAACGCACCAGGTCCGCATCGGGTAACAGGGACAAGGGCGACATCGACTAATTACGAAACCTATTCGTTTCTTAATTTACCATCGTTTACAGGCGTTTCCCGCTAATGACCCACAGAAAAGACTTATGGCCAGAATGAGGCCAATCCAAAAGTCCCCGGTGACCTTCGCCACCGCCAGCAGCTCCGAAGCTTCCAACAACGTCAGTGCTGCTCACCTTCTGGTAGTGGAGGACGACACCTCGATCAGGGAGACCGTCAAGGAAGCGCTCAGAGCCGAGGGATTTGAGGTGAGTGCCTGCGGTAATGGGAGCGAAGCCTTGGCCATGCTCACCGAAGCGCAGGCAAACGTTGTTGATGCGCTTGTGCTTGATCTGATGCTTCCTGGACTGGGAGGACTGGATCTCTGTCGCGAGCTCAGGAAGCTCAATAACACCACCCCAATCCTTGTGATCAGCGCCAGGGACAGCGAAACCGATCGAGTGCTCGGCCTCGAAGTGGGTGCTGATGACTATCTGATCAAACCGTTCGGACTCCGGGAGTTGGTGGCCCGCTGCCGGGCACTGCTGCGACGCTCGCAGCGAATCATTCCGAACCCCTCCAGCAGGGACAACATCGTTGAACGTGGCAACCTTTGTCTTTACTGCCAGGAATGCAGGGTGACGCGGGATGGCGAGGATCTCAGCCTTGCCCCCAAGGAATACAAGATTCTGGAATTACTGATGCGCAACCCTAAGCGTGTCTGGAGCCGCGATCAGCTGTTGGAACAGATCTGGGGCATCGACTTCGTCGGAGACACCAAAACCGTCGACGTGCATATCCGCTGGCTACGGGAAAAAATCGAGACCACTCCCTCCTCTCCAGACCACATCCGAACCGTTCGTGGATTCGGATACCGATTCGGCTGATTGATGTGAGTTCAGAGGCTTCGCTCATCCTCGGCATCACGATCGGTGTTGTGAGCGGTTGGGTTTTGCACAACCGCTTCAATCTGCGCACCGGTGCCCGACGGCATACAGCTCAGATCTCTCCGGTTTTGTCCGGTCACTCGCTGAGTACAGCTCAACTTCTGGCCTGGATCGATGCAGCCACCCAAGGGTGGCTGGTGCTCACACCGGATCTGACGATCGGTTTCATCAACTCAAGAGCGGAACGTTTGCTGCAGTTCTCCAGCAATCTGCTCGTACGAGGACAGGCCCTCGAGGATGTTGTGACCGTGCCTCAGCTTGAAGAGGCAATCGTGAGCGTCCGCTATCAACAACGGCCGCAACGCTGTGAATGGGAACAGCAAGGTGTGCCTCTCGAAGCCATCGTTCTGCCCGGCTCGGACGAATGGTTGCTGGTGCTCCTCCAGAACAGACAATCCCTGGAAGCACAGCAGGCCCAACAGGAACGCTGGGTAAGTGATGTTGCCCATGAACTGAAGACCCCACTCACGGCTCTGATGCTTGTGAGCGATCGGCTGGAAACAGCAGTGTCCGCTGATGACGGCATTCTTGTGGAGCGTCTGCAGAAGGAACTGAGACGCCTGCAACTGATGGTGGAGGATTTGCTAGAGCTCTCAAGGCTGGAGAACATCCTTCCTCACGAGCAGGGGAGCTACTCACCAGTCATCCTTGAAGAGCTGATAGAGGCCGCCTGGAACAGCATCCGTCCGCTAGCAGATCAGCGAGAGGTCACACTCTCCCTCAACACCGGAGAGCCAGGACCACTTCTGGGAGATCAACGCCGCTTGCATCGTGCCATCCTCAACTTGCTGGACAACGCCTTGCGCTTCTCTCCTCAGGGAAGCGCCGTTGACGTGAAGATCCTCCCCAGTGGTGCATGGTGGCTTGTCTGTATCCGGGACCATGGCCCTGGGCTGAGTGAGAGCGATCTCACCAACATGTTCCAGCGCTTCTACCGCGGCGACCCCTCCCGTGCCCGTTCCAGCCAAAGCGGCAGCGGCCTGGGACTGGCCATCGTCCAACAGATTGCGGTGAACCATGGAGGACGGGTTCAGGCCCGTAATCACCCTGACGGAGGCACATCGATTGAACTGTTGCTACCGCGCGGTGACCACTGAGACAAAACCGAGCTGAATGCGCCAGCGACTTCAGAAACTGATGTCCGCCGCTGGGCACTGCTCACGACGCCAGGCAGAAAACCTGCTGCGGCAGGGCCGGGTCGAAGTGAACGGAACGATGGCAGAACTCGGTGATCAGGCTGATCCCGAAACGGATCTGATCTGTGTGGATGGGACGCCGTTAACCAAGATGACTGCAGAGCGGGTCCTGCTGCTCAACAAACCTCCTGGTGTAATCAGCAGCTGCCATGACCCTCAGGGTCGCGAGACCGTGCTGGACCTGATTCCTGCCGAGCTCCGGCGAGGACTGCATCCGGTAGGGCGACTGGATGCCGACAGCCGTGGAGCTTTGTTACTCAGCAACCAGGGAGAGCTCACCCTCAAGCTCACACACCCCCGCTATGCCCATAGCAAGACCTACAGGGTGACAGTGACCGGGACACCGGATCAGTCGAAGCTGGAACAATGGCGACAAGGCATGGAACTGGATGGCTCTCGAACCCTCCCGGCCAGCGTGAAACTCCTCCACAGCAAGCGTGGATACAGCACTCTGGAAGTCATTCTGCGAGAAGGACGCAACCGACAGATCCGCAGGATTGTCTCGCTGCTCGGTCATTCCGTTCTGGACCTACAGCGGGTTGCAATCGGCGGTCTGGCGCTTGGATCCACTGAAGAAGGATGCTGGCGCAAGCTATCCAGGCAAGAATGGCGAAGCCTGATCAGCTCTCAGGCAGGTGAGGCATAAATCGGCCATGGCTTTGTACAAACGTTCCTTCCCATGGCGCTGGCGAAGAAGACGTCAGAGTGAAGACACTGCAACAGATCAAGCGGTCACAGCAGTCCCACTGATCGAGGCTGGGCAACGTCTGAGACAGCACCGTGAACAACGAGGGCTGAGCCTGAGAGATCTGTCTCGGGAGGTGCGCATCACCACACCGGTTCTGGAAGCTCTGGAACGGGGCTGGGCAGACCGCCTACCGGAACCGGCTTACCTGGTGGCCATGCTGCACCGACTGGAGCAGTACTTCCAGCTCGAGCCCAACAGCCTGAGCGGAGCACTGCCTGAAGACTGTTTTCAACAGCGACTGCCCCAGGATCTGCGGCGGACACGCTTCACTCTGGGAAGCATCGACATCTTCACCACCTGGCAGGGGAGCCTCGTCTACATCGTTGTGATCAGCGTGTCGCTGCTCGCGTTGAATCAACAGCAACGACAGCTGGCAATCGATAACACCAAGTCCTTCACTCCTGTTCCACTGAATCTTCAGCAGGACTCCGATGCGCTCCTGCAAGGCCTGCGCCCGCTTGCTGAGCTCAGGTCGCAACAAACGGCTGACTCCGTTGCAAAGCTTCTGGACAACCAACCGCTGCCGGGGGTGCTTGAGGTCACCCTGAAGCAACCGAGCACCCTGACGCTCAGCAGTGAAGGAGGCGATCGCAGTTCTCTCAAAGGAGCAACCGGCACCCTCACCCTTCAGCTGCTGCCACCTCTTCAGCTCAGCGTTCAACCGGCACCCGCTGCAGGAGATGTTCGCTGGGACGGGCTCCCCCAAAAGGCGCAGAACGATCAGCCCGGGATCTATCGCCTTGACCAGACTTCAGCACGCAATCCATAGCCCTGAAGTGCTCCATCCAGCGAATCGTCAAACACTGGTAGACGCCAACTCCAGTTGCCTCCGACCGTTCCGGGGGTGTTGAAGCGGGCGGCATCATCCAGGTGCAGCAGGTCCTGCAGTGGTGCGATCACCAACTGAGCCGTTGAAGCCATGCCCAGCTCCAGCAGCTGCCAGCCGGGGGCCTCAACTGGGCCATCAAGGCAACTGGCAAAGCGAGCACGGGAGTCGCCATCAAGCCGTTGCCACCAACCCAGGCTTGTTGGATTATCGTGAGTTCCTGAATAGACCGCCCATCCGGTGCCATGGATATTGGACGGCAGGTAAGGGTTCCGGGGATTGCCATCAAAAGCGAACTGCAGCACCTTCATTCCAGGTAGATGAAAATGATCACGCAGCTGCTCCACATCAGGAGTGATCACCCCCAGGTCCTCGGCCACCAGCGGTAAGCGGCCTCCCGCATCCCGACGCAGACAGCTGAGCAACTCACGACCAGGAGATCGTCGCCAAGCTCCGTTGATGGCCGTGGACTCCCCACCGGGAACAGACCAGTAGGACGCCAACGCACGGAAATGATCCAGTCTCAGTCGGTCGGCGAGCTGCCACTGACGCCGCAGACGATCCCTCCACCAGCGAAATCCTGTGCTGCGGTGCCGGGGCCAGCTGTAAACCGGCGTTCCCCACAGCTGTCCTGTCGCGGAGAAATAGTCAGGCGGAACCCCACTTTGTTCTCGCAGCCTTCCATCCGCGGCAATGGAAAACAATGCGCGATGGCTCCAGACATCAGCGCTGTCTCGGGCCACATAAAAGGGAAGATCCCCGAGAATCTCCACATCGAGTTCACGGGCAAGCTCACGCAGCCGCATCCATTGCAGGCTCAGATGCCACTGAAGTAGCTCCTGCTCCAGAAGACGATCCTGATTGGCCTGGCGCCACTCCTCCAAAGCTCTCTGATCGTGAACAGCCAGCTCCTGAGGCCAGTCCCACCAGGGACGTCCCTCGTTTTGTTCACGCAGCACGAGGAATGCAGCGTGATCCTGAAGCCAACGGGATTGATCCCGTCGCCATCGATCAAAGGCCGCATGGTGGGAGTGCGACAGCTGGTCCCAGCAATGGCGCAATTGCCTGGCCAGAGCAGAAGCACGCCGATCTGCGAGGGAGAAATCCAGTGAAAGACCGTCTGCCTCATCAGCGGGAAGAGCCTCCAGATCACCTGGTTGAAGAAATCCCTGATCGCTCAGATCCTTGGCATCCAGCATCCAGGGATTGATGGCAAAACTGGATGGAGAGCTGTAGGGAGACCCGGTTCCATCCGGCGGTGACAGTGGCAGCAATTGCCACACGCCGATGCCGTGCTGGGCAAGGGCCTTGATCCAAAAGCGGGCAGGAGCTCCTAATCCTCCGCACACAGGCGAGCCTGGAAGAGCTGTCGGATGCAGGAGAACACCGACGCGACGACGCGGCAGAGAAGCAGTTGTCACGCGCGACTCGCTTTGAAAGTCAACGACATGACGTCAGAACAGAGCAGCATCACCGAGGTCCTGGCCGTCCATCCCATCACGCACAACGCGTTCAAAAAACTGCTCCAAAGTGTCGGTGCCATAGGAGGGCGTCGCTGCACTGTCGTATTGCTGGCGCTGTTCGTCCCAGACAAGCATTGACTCTGCAGCGTAGTAGCGGCCGATCTTTCCAAATTCAGCCGTGTCTTCAAGTGAGGGAAACTTCCCGGATAGAAATTCGAGACAACCCACAGGAAGATCCATCAATGCAATCGGCAGGGAAATCATCCAGGGTTTTTTCCCTAAAGCCTTGAACAGCAGTTCGCCCTGCTGGCGGGCACTTAAGGCCTCTCCGGGTCCTCCAATCGGCAAAATCTGGTTGACCTTGTCTTGATCAACCACACAATCACTGAGATAGGACGCCAGATCAGACTCACTGATTGGCTTGCAACTTGCCAGCTCACCATCTCCGAACAGCACGTACGGGGCGCCCTTGCGACAACTTTCAACCTGAGCTCCCAGGCTTTTGAAAAAAGCCGTCGGGCGAACGATGGAATATGTCACATCAGAGCCATCGCGAAGCTCCGCCTCAAGCGCAAGCTTCGCCTTCTGAAATTCCAACAGAGGTTTTTGAACGCAGATTGCTGACAAAAGAACAAAATGCGAGAGCCCTGCCTTCTTTCCCTGCCGATAGGTGTTGAGGGTGGCCTCATAATCGATGGCCCAAGAATCCTTACGTCCGCCGGTGCGTGACGCGAGGCAGCTGATCACCACATCCACCGGCTGATCGAAAACATTGCGAGCCAGTGAATCGGAATTGGTAACGTCGCCGAACCGAACCTCCGCACCAGGGAAATCCGCTTTCACACTCTCCTGACTCTGGCGGCCGCCCACACCACTGCGCTCACGGGCGAAAGCCACGACGTTGTAACCGCGCGTGATGAGCTCCTTCACCACGAAACGACCGATATACCCGGTTGCACCGAAGACCACAACGCGCACCTTGTCTGGCGGACGATGGCGGAAGTCGTCGTTCAGAAGCATGGCCATAGGGTCGACACCTTCCATTATTCGCTTAGAACCAGGCGAGACTGCGACTCAGTTCTGGAGGATCCGGCGCAATGAAGGACGAGGGACCGACGGGTGATCCTTCACCAAGCCGATTGACGCGATGGTTCGGAAGCCATCCATTCAGAACCGTTCTGAGAATCGCTACTGCTGTGGCAGGGGCCAGCCTGATCGCTGGAGGTCTCGGTGTGATCTGGCCGAAACCCGACCCGATGGCGGCGGAACCGCCTTCCGCAGATGATCCAGCCAGTCTGGCGCCACTTCCAGAGCGTCCGGTCATGGTGCTGGTGGTGGGCATTGACGCAGATGGAATCAATGATCCAAACAACAAAGCCGCGCCCAAAGGCCCCGCCAATGCCGACAGCCTGATGCTCGTCCAGGTGAGCTCCAGCGAACCCGTCCAAGTGCTGCAGCTACCGACAGAACTTGCGGTGAATCTGCCCGGGCGAAAAACGCTTCAGTCGTTAGCTGATGCCTATCCGCTTGGCGGCGTGGCCCTCACAGCCGATGTAATCGCTGAAGTGGTGGGATTGAAGGAAGGGGAACCGGACCGATTTGTGGTGATGCCGCGACAGGCACTTCGCAGCCTTGTGGATGGACTGGGTGAAGTGGAAGTCACTCTCAATCAGTCTTATGAGCACAAGGACAAGGCCCAGAACTACAGCGTGAACCTGCAGGCGGGGCGGCAAACGCTCAACGGTCGCCAAGCTGAGCAACTTGCGCGTTACAGGCCTCAGCCCAAGAATGATCAAGCACGCCGCACACGACAGCAGAGTCTGTTGAAGGGAATTCACGATCAGCTGAATCAACCGAATGCCATCGCCCTCCTGCCCGCAGTGATTGGCGAGGTGAGCGCGCAGATGGAAACAGATCTCACTCCAATTGAGATGATGAGCCTGACAGCGGCGGCACTCAGCAGCGATCAACCCCCTGTGATCAGCCAGCTGGAACTCGCCCCTCGCACAGGGCAGCAGGTGATGCGGGAACTCAAGCCGAACCAGCCACTCCCCCTCTGGCCAACACCCCCTGACGATGCTGCAGACAACTGATCAGCCCTCTTGGGTCATCATCAGGGCCCTGCAGACATCCACACCAGGGGAGACCGTCATGGCGTCGTGCAGAGGCATCCCACTCACCGCCCAGTTGCACTAACCCCAGCAGAGAGAGGTTGAGAGCTCGAGCAAAAGCCACAGAAGCTGGGACAATCCCACTGAAGCGACCATCGGGTCGAGGCTGAGCCAGCATCAGAACAGGAGCTCGCCAGGCCGCGAGAGCTTCCATCCAGCTGCCTTCCCCGCTTTCATCAACACCAACATCACCGCTCAGCTTGAGCACGGTCAACGTGTTGGAATCGCTGATGTTTGCAGCCAGTTCGCGGAGAAATGGGTGCGGTGCAAGACCGCAGCCTTCTTCCAGGAGAACGGCTCCAAACTCGGCAGCCAGGGAGCTACAGGCTGCGGACATCTGCAATTCAGGCAGAGGACCGGCACCGGTGACGACCAGAAGGTTCTGAAACATCAAGGCACGTTAAGAGGACCGATGGAGGAAATGCCCAGGGTGAATGGGACCGTGCACCTCTACGATCGGTGCACCAGTTTCTCGTTCGCGGGCATCGTGACCGGATTCCTGACTGCAGCCCGCGCCGAACAGGAAAAGATTCAGCACGACACGCGGCGTCTGCGACTTTTCACCGGAACGTCAAACCCTGCCCTTTCGCGTGAGATCGCCGCCTATCTCGGTGTACCGGATGGTCCAAGAGTCTGCAAACGCTTCGCTGACGGCGAGCTCTACGTGCAGATTCAGGAATCCATCCGTGGCTGCGACGTTTTCCTGATCCAGCCCACTTGTGCTCCCGTCAACGATCACCTGATGGAGCTGCTGATCATGGTCGATGCCTGTCGTCGCGCATCCGCCCGTCAGGTCACCGCTGTTGTGCCTTACTACGGCTATGCAAGAGCTGACCGCAAAACGGCTGGCCGTGAGTCGATCACCGCAAAACTGACCGCCAACCTGCTGGTGACCTCCGGTGTTGACCGAGTGCTGGCGATGGATCTCCATTCCGCTCAGATCCAGGGCTACTTCGACATTCCCTGCGATCACATCTACGGCTCTCCGGTTCTTGTCGACTATTTATCCGATCAGGATCTGGGCGAGGTGGTGGTGGTGTCTCCCGACGTGGGCGGTGTCGCACGCGCCAGAGCCTTTGCCAAACAGATGAACGATGCGCCTTTGGCGATTATCGACAAACGGCGCACAGGTCACAACATGGCCGAAAGCCTCACAGTGATTGGCGATGTCCAAAACAAGACCGCCATTCTCATCGACGACATGATCGATACCGGTGGCACAATCTGCGCCGGTGCACGCCTGCTGCGTGAGAAGGGCGCGCGTCGTGTGCTTGCCTGCGCCAGCCATGCCGTGTTCTCACCACCTGCAGCGGAGCGTCTCTCTGCAGAGGGCCTTTTTGAACAGGTGGTGGTGACCAACTCGATTCCAATCCCTTCAGACCGTGTGTTTCCGCAGTTGCAGGTGCTCTCGGTCGCCAACATGCTGGGCGAAGCGATCTGGCGTATTCATGAGGAGAGCTCCGTCAGCTCGATGTTCCGCTAAATGATGATTAGCAGAGAAGAGCAACGACTCTTCAGCTCGAATAATCGACATTCGATCAAGTTCTGACCAACTCAGCCTCATCCGCGAGAGACTGCTGAAAACCTCACTGACTCGTTGAACATGCCCCATCGCTATCGCGCCTTTGGGGCAGAGCTCAGCAGCGATTTGGTTTTACCTGAATTGACGGCCTCGGAGTCAGCAAGTGACTCACAAGTTCAAATCCAACGGGGAGATCATGAGCAATGGCCCGAACTTGACTCGAGCCCTCACAGCACTCCAACCCTGCAGTTAGCTCCTCAGGATTGGCGCCTAGAACTTGAAGGCATTGGTTGGTTTCGTGCCACTGGTGGTGAGCGTTTGGAATGGCAGCGCTGGGATGACAGCGTCAGCGATCGCGACATCCGCGCGTTTGCTGTCACCAGTGGGCTTGGAGCCCTAGCAATCCAGCGTGGTGCATTGGTTTTGCATGGAACAGCGCTGGAGCGTGATGGTGAGGCCATCCTGCTGTTGGGACATCCAGCTGCCGGTAAGTCCACCCTGGCCTGGTCTTTGCTTCAAAACGGTTGGCGCTTACTCAGCAGTGAGCTCGTTGCCGTGAGCCCTGATGGGTTGGTTCAGCCAGGGATGCATCAACTCAAGCTCTGGCATGACGCTGCTCTGGCTTTGGAATTGAATTGGGCGCTGCTGCCACCTGTACGAAAGGGACTTAAGCGATATGCGTTGTTAGCTGAAGATTTAGCTTGCACGCCACAGCCAGCACCATTGCGGCTGATTTATGGCTTAAATCGCGCAAAAGAGGATTCGCGCAAGGGAGATGACGTTGAGGGAGGCGTTGAAAAGGAAAAATTATCTATCAAGGCTTCACTGAATTTCTACCAAACAACTGCCTTGATGCGTCTGCGCAACCAAGCCTTCCACGCCAGGATGTATCGAGGCATGGCCGCAGAACCGCAGCTGTTTATGCAGGCAGCTGCATTAGCGCGAACGGTGCCGTTACATGCCTTGACCGTTCCAGATGGAATCGAAGCAATGGCCGCAAGCCTCAAGGAGGTGGACCTGATGCAACCCGAATCGATGCAACAAAGCAGAGAAGCGATAGAAAAAGACGCAAGCAATGAATGAAGATCACAGCTACTGGTATCTGGCTTCTTATCCAAAATCTGGCAACACCTGGTGCAGGGTTTTTATCACTGAATTGATAAAACTTGCAGGAGACAATACTGGAGAAGAACTCAACCTTAATCAGGATATTGAAACTGGAGCGATTGCCTCATCCAGGCTTTGGCTGGACGACCAATTAGGAGTCAATAGTTGTGATCTAAGTTTTAGTGAACTTGATCTGTTGCGTGGACATGCCGGTGCCAGTGCATGGCTATTCGCAGAAGGAGAGCGCTTTCATAAAGTCCATGATGCATTTCAATCTCCTGATTCTCGTGGACGCCCGGTGGTGAGTACAACAGGTTGCTCTGGAGTTGTTTATATACTGCGCCACCCAGAGGATGTAGCCGTATCACTCAGTCACTTCTTCTCATGGCCGCTGGGTCGGTGCGTTGATTTCCTACTGGATGCCAATGCAGCGCTGGTGCCAGGCGAACGCTTTGGCGGCCATCAGGTGCGTCAATACATGGGCCGCTGGGATCAACATGTCCGCTCATGGGCTGATCAAACTCAGCTACCAGTCTTGATCATGCGCTATGAGGATATGTTAGCGAAAGGATTGGAAACATTCACAGAACTAGCAACCTTTTTAGGCCTCCCGAACGACGATCATCTGATTGATCAAGCACTAGAAAACACTTCTATTGAAAAACTCAAGAAACTTGAAGAAGACGTTGATGGCTTTGCAGAAAAGCCTGTCGGTTGTGAGCGTTTCTTTCGCTCAGGTCGTACAGGAGAAGGAGCAGAGCAGCTTTCAATCGAGCAGAGAAAACGACTCGCCAAGGGATTATCTGACACCATGAAACGCTTTGAATATGAAGGGCCAGAAGTTGACTGATCCACGAATTGAATTTGTATTTGGAGAGGTGAATGACCAGCTGAAACGTGAGTTGAGAGCTTTCTGGAGCCAGCATAGAAATGCATATCAAGAAGAGTTGAGATCGTTCAAAACTGTATCAAGAAACAGCCATAGCTTAGAGCAAATAGATCTGCTCAAAAAGCCCATATCGCGACAGCCAGCCGCAATCTCACGTGATCAATCAGGAGCAATTAATGGAATTGTCTTTGTCGTATTACGAGAGCTGGAAACTTCACTAGAGCTTGGAAGCCATGCCTACTTTCAACGCATGTACATCACGCCAATAGCCCGAAATACCTTCCAGCAACGTTTAGCGAATCAGCTCTTTAAGACATTCCTTCGGGGGTTTGATCGCGAAGTAGAGAAGCGTGATCATCGAGCAAAAGTATTACTAGCTGAAAACATTAATCCTGGCTTACAGAAAGCATCCATGCGGCGTTATTTTGCACGCCTTGGCTTCCAAATGCTTGGAGGGAATCAACTTGGCGGTGAAATTTGGGTAAGAAAACTAAAAACACATTTCTCGTTTTAGTCATCAACCACGGCAATCACCTTTTTCTCCAAGCCAGCTTCTAGCCAAGCCTCAACAGATAGCTTGCATTCATCCGGGGAGACTTCATATTCGCCCTGTAAATGCTTGCAGAGTTCAGGCAGTGTTGGTTGAGTTTTCAGTGCGTTCCAAATAGCTGAGCCTGTCTCATTGAGAACAAGATAGTCGCAAGTGTTACTTTGAAATAAAGCGACTTCGCCATCGAGCTCAGTACAAACAGCATGGTGATGCTGCTTAAAACGTTTGGTGCTACTAACCATCTAACTTTTAAAAACTCATCGTTAGCATCGTGTCAATAATGGCATAGAATATTGGTCCGTACGTGACACGTCAACCACTCTATCTGCCAGCAGGCCACCCCTTTCACATTACGCTCAGATGCAATAGTCGCATCGGCAATTCTTAATCGCCAAAGGTTTGAGGCCTGATGCGCTTCTAGCTGTACTCACCAAAGCCACGCAGAAGCTGCCTCATCGCTTGTATGCGGTGTGCCTGACGGCTAACCATCTGCACTTGCAAGTGCGTCCTGATGATGCAAAAGAGCTGCCGAAATTGATGCATTGGGTTGCGTGGACTTCAGCGATGGCACTAAACCGCCTTTCTGGTCGCTGTGGGCATTTTTGGGAAGCCAGATATTACGCCACTGCGATTGCTCCAAAAGATCACAGGCGAGTGCTGAATACCTTGCGGCATCTCCACGCCAACCCGGAAGAAGCTGGGGTGCGAAAAGAATTTTATTACCCCTATTCAAGTTACGAGCACTACGGCAGGTAGTGTGATGGCATCAGTGAGTGGCACCCCAGTTTTTTGGCAATTGGCATCAAGCCTGAAAGGCTTTTCCAGGAGATATGAGTGGTTTTGCCAGTACTACCGCCACAAAAGCAAAGGCGGCTCTGGGTTCCATTGGGGCTCAGGAATACTGAAACGACTGATTGAAAAAGGCAGAGGCAGACCAAGCAAAAAGGACCGAGTATCACAAGGACAATTGAAATCACCACTTGCCTTTATTATCAGACTCAATCAAATTACAAAAGAGTGGCAGCAAGTTTCGGTGAGATTTAGAAGAGCGAATGGCATCCGCGGTGTTGACACAAAACTGTTGTTCAATAGATTACTTTCTCAATTAACGATGCAACTACAGAGCAACAACTAGCCACTGGCGAGACCAAAGGCGAAGGGATTTTTACGTGAGCAGACTTTAATGCAATTTAGATATTACATAAATCGCACCAAGTAAGTGAGTCCTAAACCCAGACCCACCAGACGCTGAACGATTAAATTACGCTTTTGAGGCCTTCCTAGCAGCCACGATCTGATAGAAAGTTTTTCTTTTTATCCTACTTCTAGCCTTACCATAAGCCCGTAGTCCAAACTAATTTAGTGTATGTGTTAATGCTGCCTGCGGTCGTAAAGCGCTCTTTTCTGCAATGATATTTATGCTTATTAACATCTGTTGTAATTGAAGCTTTGTTGCAGCGCTGACCCGTGATTTTTGCTGCATCATGAATGCGTATATTCCTGTTTTTAACGCTTTCAGACAAACCTTGAATGGTTGGTTTTTGCCATGCTTTTTTCTTGATTTCCGCAGCAGTACTATTGCTACCAAAGCGATAGCTGATGTTTCCTGAAACTCTGGTTTCAAAAGCTTCGTCATAGGAAACATTGATGCCAGCAGTTAAACCATCAGCGATCTGATAATCCAGCTCCACCTGTACGCCTGAACCATCTGCTTCTCCTAGATCTCCGCTTTGGTAGTAGTAACCAACAGAGGCATTGAGTTCAGGGGTGATGAAATAACCAACATCCAGGCCATAGGTATCAAGTGCCCCGCCGAGATAACGGCTATTGAGGCGCTGCTCCGTATCACCGACAGGGACAAGAGCGTAGGCATTGAAGTTCCAGGTATCAGAGACTGCTTCTAACCCAGCGGCGATTTGCTGGAAAAAAGCACTTTCCTTGTCGTAGAGCGTGACACCTGAGTCAGCATTGCCTGTATTCATTGGCCTGCTGTCATAGCCAGCATTCGCCCCGAACATCCAGGAGCGGTCGCCATTCAGCCAGCGGTAGCCAAGTCTTGATGAGGTGCTGATTGTTGTACCAGCGACCTCGGTGTTGACGATGCTGCTGGTGCCGCCGTAATCAGCAAAGTTGGCGTTGAGCAGAACATCAGCAAAGAACACACTGTTCTCGCCCACAGCAATTGGCAGAAACCCGCCGATACCGGCTTGATTGGGTGTGCCTGCTCCCTGGAGTGCGCCTTGAAAACCCCAGTTGAACTTGACCGCATCCTTGAGGTTGATCTCCATGACCCCGAGATCATCTGCACTGCCCTCTTCTTCTTGAGCAGATGCAGGCAGCAGAGGTGTATTAGCGAGTGCCAGTGCAGCAACACCGCTCAGCGATAACGACAGGCGCAAAGAACGCTGCATTGGACTCAACACCTCATTGCTGAGCACATTGCCCCGCTTTTACTGCTGATGCCAGCTGCGGTAGGCAGTTTCAGCTTTGCTGCTCATCAGCAGGTCATGGAAACCCCTAGCTTGGCGGAGCTTTAATGTCACATTTTTAGTGACATCAACTTATTGACCAGGCTTTAACCAAGCTCAATCGTGCCAGGCATCAAAGAGAAATCTAGATACTATTACCGACATATTTAAGAGCCGAGAATCAGAATGAGTCTAAAGAATAAGCCTGACAAGACCACCCTAAAAGCATCCGCAGATACAAAATCAATCTTCATCTATGCCGTAGAGATGGAGCAGACAATGAATAGCGCCAGCCTCAACACAGAACCTCTCTCGAATACGGGCATAATCTTTAAATCAGCAATTTAGCGATCACGACTCAATATTTCAAGATCACATTTTTCAAAAATGGACAAAATAATTCTTCTGCGATCAAGCGTTAATGAAGAACCAGCCACCACCACAATTACAGTTTTGGATTACTGCACAGGAATCCGTTCTCGAAAGGCGATGAGCTTCAGGTTCGAGCATCACTACGCAGGTGCGCTATGGGTTAAACCACGAGAGTTATCGGAGGCGCATCACTGAGCTAGAACATTGGGCGGAAGCACCCCTCAAACGATCGCAAACGTCCTATGAGGGCTAACAACCGTTGCTCAGCAGAACCGATTACCCGCACTCACAATCAGCTCCACCTAACTAGCGCAGGCCTGATTGCTGGAATGTTGAGCATCTGCATTGCAGCTCCAGCATCAGCACAGCTGCCCTCAGTTCAACCCAGGCGCACGCTGGGAGTATGGCTGACCAACAGCCCAAGCCGTCTCTACTACGACCGTCAAAGCCTCATCCGGGCAATGGATGAACTGAAGGCGGCAGGATTCAATGCCATCTATCCCAATGTGTGGAGTCGCGGTACCACCTTTCATCGCAGTCGTTTCGCACCGGTTGAACCGGCCTTGAAGAAAGCCGGGCTTCAGCTAGACCCCATCTGCACCCTGAGTGAACAGGCGCATCAACGCGGGATGAAGGTCATCCCATGGTTTGAATACGGACTGATGGAGCCGGCTGATTCGACAATCGTTCGTCAACAGCCTGAATGGGTCTTAGCACGAGCTGACGGCAACACCGTCATGACCATGCACGGCAAGGAAATGGTGTGGCTCAACCCCGCCCATCCTGAGGTGCGCGAACGTTTCATCGGCCTGGTGGTGGAGGTGATGAAACGCTGCCGGATGGACGGTCTCCAACTGGATGACCACTTCGCATGGCCGGTGGAACTGGGATACGACCCCTTCACCTCTGCTTTGTATGAAACGCAGACCGGATCTCCGCCACCCAAGGATCACACCAATCGCTATTGGATGACCTGGAGACGTCGTCAACTGACAGGCCTGTTGAGAGAACTGAGAGATCGATTGGAGAAGGAGTCACTCCCACAACGCATCAGTCTCTCGCCAGGACCTTTTCGATTTGCCTACAACCACTGGCTGCAGGACTGGGAGCTCTGGGCCGTTGGAGAATTGATTGATGATCTGGTCGTCCAGAACTATGCCTATTCACTCAAGGGGTTTGCCAAAGATCTCAATCAACCCGCATTGCGCAAAGCACGTCAGTGGGGGTTGCCCGTACAGATCGGAGTTCTTGCTGGTTTCGGGAAAAGAACCACACCAATCCCTGTACTTACGGAAAAAAAGCGACTCAGCAACGAGCAAGGTTATGGGGTGATTTACTTCTACTGGGAGGGATTGTGGGGCGCACATAGCGGCAAGGAGGGTTCAAAGTTTCGCCGAGATGCCTTGCAGAAATTGGGCTCTCAGAACCAGTAAACATCCATCGAATAACAATTCAACATGGAGCTTCTTAGGGTTTCCACGAGAAGGAGTTATGACTCATGCAGTCACACAAGGATTTGCAAGGAGTGAAAGGAGTTTGGAACCAGAGAGGTTCAGACCTTCAACCAGAACAGCCTGAACTGGTTAGGACGTCGAACGATGGTTTGGGCCTGCAACAGAAACCTGATTCTTGATAATAATCACACTCAGACCGTTGTTCCCTTACACATAGTCAAGCATTTGTCGTTCTTCACAAGACGCAAAAGCAGGTTTTCTCGCCTATTTGATCATTTGCAGCACTCCTGTCTCTAAATACATGCAGGCGTCCATATATGCACCCAGCCAGGGGCAAACATACTTTCACAAATTAGATTTGCAATCAGCATGCCGCTTACGCAGCAGAGATGCTGTCCAAAAGAAACAAACCCGTTGAACGGTCGAAAAAGAAGCGAACTTACAAAAGGTGATGATAAAGATGGACAGTGAGACTTCCACGCCCATATCAAACAGACTGCAAAGGACATGCAGATATCGGCGTCGGGGCCAATTCTCTATGCCCTCTCTATGGACAGCGCCTGGATGGCACTCAATGAGCCAGAGATGGTCCTGCAAGGACACTGAGAGGCGGAAGGCAGTGCCGCCTACACATCCCTCTGCTTATCCTTCTGTTCTTCTGACCTGTTGTTTCTATCTTTAATTCTCCTATCTCTTTGCATGACCTGTTGCGCATTCCCCTCTTGCTGACATCCTTACCGTAGATGTTTCCAACAACAAAAGAAGAAAGTTTCAGAAATGCCTGCTTATCACTGGAACCGTGGCTATGGTTTGGATAATCATTGGACAGCGCAATGGAAGAACCAACACAAGAGCAACAAAAATCAAATCCGAAGAGAGAGTTGAGAGAAGTCGTGCTGAAAGCAGTGTCCGCAAGCACTGACCCCGAGTGGGAACTACCCATTTATGACACCAAATACAGGAAGCCTCCTCAAATCGGGTAATTTCTTTTACCGCTGATCACCACAAGATGATTCAGTTCCAAACATTCTAATGAATGAAGGCAGATGGTTTTTTAACAAGCGCAGCTCCTTTTTTCCACCTGCCAATATCGATGGCTGGCTTGGGAATATAAGTCATGAAGGAAGAGAGCCTTACAAGAAATATTTGATACAGAATAAAAGGATATAAGTAGTGGCGCGGCACAAAAGAAGAGGCAAAACACTGTTTCAATACAAAGCAATAATTTCAGTCCCGCCCATAAATTAGCGGCGCTATTCACAGGCAAACAGGAGATAAAAGCCATCGATCAATACCCAACATTTATAAGCTTTAGTGGGATATCAACTGCAGGGCAACAGACAAGGGTGAAATAAAGAGAGAAGATGCCATGACTTTGACATGCCTTATTTGATCAAAAGATCACAGAATCAATTTGGTGGTGCATGATCTCATACTGGCTCAAAGAATTCAGGGCGCACTCAAAAGTGAGTCGATCTGTGGCTGTCTTGGTGCCATCAAATCCACTACGAATCCGACCAGAGCAAGCAATACAACCAGCAGGAATGCACCTCGAAGAACCATATCAAAGGCGTAACCCACGAGCGGCGGGCCAATTCCAATCCCGAGGTCCTTTAACAATTGGAGTGTCCCCATAGCCTGGCCTGAGGAGGAACCGCGGGCAAACAAGGAGCAAATCGCAGCAGAAGTCAGAGCCAAGCCCATCGACATCAGGCTGACACCCACCAAAGTGGTGACAAAGCTCGATGGAATCTGGACTGCCCAGATCACCGCAGCTCCAGCAATATTTAAGCAGCAGCCAATTCGAAAGATTCCATGGTCACTGCAATGTCGACTTAGACGAGGAAGAATCAGCCACTGCTGAAGCACGCAGAGCAATCCTGCAAAACTGAACACAAATCCAGCGGTGCTGACATTCACCTTGTTTACACCGTGCAACATCAGACTTGCTGCATAGAGGCCGCCATAACCAGCCATCATCAGGAGGGTGTAAGCAAGACCAATCAGTTTCGGCCAGGAACGTTCTGGCAAAGCAAATGGTTGCTTAGGTGAATCAGAGCACCTGGTTTCCTGAAATCCAGCAGCGATCAAAATCACGTTAAGGAACAACATGATGCTGGCGATCCAGACAGGCAGGCGCACATTGAGACTTGCGAAGAGACCTCCCAGCCCTGGGCCAGCAATCAGGCCAATGGCGCTGGCCATGGCGACTAGACCGAAAGTTTTCGTCTGATCTTTGCGAGGCGTGATGTCCGCGATCACGGCCTCCGAAGTCGCTTCGCTGCCACCACCGATGCCGTCGACCAAACGGCCGGTGAACAGAGCAGGAACAGTTGAGGCAAAGCCAAAAATGGACATGCCGACGGTGCTGATGCCCAGGCAGCCAAGCAGGATCTTTCGACGGCCACAACGATCGCTCAACCTTCCAGCGATTGGAGCCGAAACCGCTGAGGTCAGTGTGATGCTCGCCATGATCAGCCCAAGCATCAGACCGGACAAGTGAAAGCGAACGACGATGTAAGGAAGGATGCAATTGATCAGTGTGCGTGCCACCCGGTCGTTGACCAGGGTTAAAAACACCAGTCGCAGCGTTTGGGAGCGTTTCACGGTTTGATTGGTCATCGCCAAAAGCCCCGATACGCCATCAGGATCTGCCAGTCCTACCAGACAGATCTTGATGGTCTTCAATGTCGTAGGACGTGACATGGCAGGGAAAACTTGCCCCGTCTTGTGCTGAGTGAACCAGAGTCAGTACAACGTTCAGGTCACTGTCACTGGCAAGACTGAACTGGCAAGACCGAACTGAAAAGACTGAATCGATCAGTCATGACGTCTGATCATGTTCTGAGCGGAGCCTTACATCCTTTGTCAAGCGATCTGGCTTGCTGCACTGCGTGGTAGGGGATGGTTGAAGACAGGCTTGAACTGTTTTCCTGATCGGTGCAAGCCTTAAATTCAAACAATGAAGGAACCCACTCTCATTGTCAGAACGCTCATTAGCGAGCTTCGCGAAGAGATGTCTGAAGCAGCAAGGGAACTGCTGAACAGAGCCACCTGGGATTTGCAGTGCCCTGTAATTGTCATAGATGCCAGAGAGCATCCCAAACGAGTTCTGAAGACATCAGTGCGAGGTCTCACAGGCACGATCACCACAAGCAACGTGATCGACAATCCACTGCTGCGCTCGTTTCTGGCGCGTTTCAAGCAGGTTGGCGCCGAGGAAGCCCTTGATGAATTCATGCATGGACCGGAAGCAGAACACTTCTCAAAGCTCTGGGATCGCTATACCGATGAACGCCATCAACACGGAATCGCTGTTTGGTCGTATTCCGAAGCTGCCAAATTCGCCCTTAAATCGAAGCAGTGTTTTGAACAAGGGGAGATTGCCTGCGTCGCCATCACGGAGGGGAACGAAACGGAAGATCACGGCGTTCTCACTTTCTCGGTGGATTCCAGCTGGCTCTCCTGATTGCAGCGATCCACAAAGCTGAATGCTCTTTCGAGAGAATGGAATAAGTTTCTACGACTCGGACCAAAGCGAAAACGCGCATGTCATCAAATCGAGCCCGTCTGGACGTCTTGGTGTCTGAATGCCGAGAGATATTCGTGGAAGCAGCAATCAAGCTGAACGCGGTAAGCGCTTGGGATTTCTCCTGTCCTTGCGTTGTTCTCGATGGTCGTACGGATGACATCAAAGCCGTGGTGATCGGCGTCGGAAGCATTGGCAACCTGGTTCCAACATCAGCCGCAATCGACAGCCCTGAGGTCAAGGAATGGCTTCGCATTGCAACGGAGAAAAGCCCCGAAGTGGCATTCACAGAGATGCTCAATGGCGATGAGGACCGCGCCAAACGATTCAATGAGGCTTACGAACGGCTGATTGAGGAGCGTCAAACCGGAATCAAAGGCCTTTGGTCTACCGATGATCTCTCCTCATTTGTATCCAGAAGTCAAGCGGCGTTCCCCAAGGCCATCAGCGCCGTTGCACTGCTACCTGGGCAAAAAGGTCAAAGTCACAGCATCTTCACATTTGAGAGCGACATCACATCTCTGCTGACTTGAAGATCACGAACAAACCAGTTTGATCCATATCGAAATAGTGAAAACACCACTCCGCTTTGAACTAAGAATCGAACTCGCAAGGCCTGCTTTTATACATACTGAACTCCTTGAAGACGGCTTCAGCCTCGTAAAAATCTTGATCCTGTCTTAAAAAGTAGAGATGAGACTTCCACCATTCCCAAGTGTCTTCATGAATGTCTTTCTTAAGGAGATTCTCAAGAACTTCGCTGCTCATACCTCCCCTGCGAGTAACCGCAACCTAGAGAGCATCATTCCCGAGTCAATTGAGTTTCACAGGCCGTAACGCGGTTGTCCTTAACTGTTCGATGTCAGGCAGGCGCTGCACAATCAACAGAGACTGCTGCAACCGAATCCACAAGCAAGAGGAGGGCTGCAGACCCAAACAAGCTTGAACTGAATTGAACTGACCAGGCCCAACTTCGCCTGCTCAATCAGAACCCGTAGATCGCGGTTCAGGCTTCCATCAGCGTCACCACTTCACGGGTGTTTGTGGACAGATCCGCGGAAGCCAAAGTTGCCAATGCCCGTTTCACGGCGGCCTGACGATCGCTGCCGTAGGTGCGCCAACGACTGAACACCTTGGCCAGCCGCGACGCTGTGATGGCGTTGCGCTGATCCACAGCGATGATCTGTTCAGCCATGAACTGATACCCACTGCCATCAAGAGCATGGAAGACCCGTGGATTGCCCACGAGCCCGCCCAATACAGCACGCACGGAATTGGGCGCCATGGGGTCATAACGGGGGTGTTCCAACAAGGCAGCAACCCTCTCAAGGGCATCCGCTCGCGGCGTTGAAGCTTCCAGCGAGAACCAAGTGTCAAAAATCACTGGACGCTCTTGCCAGCGATCGTGGAACGACTGCAAAGCCTGATCGCGCTCAACACAGTCAATCGGCTGCAATGCCCGCAGACCCGCTCGGGCCAGCGTCATCGAGGGGCCCTGGACAGCCTGAGCAGCATCAGAGCGCGCCTTTGAATCACCGGCAGCAGCCAGCCAGCTCCAGATCAGCCCCGTGAGCTGGCGCTCACCCTGGCCGGCAGGCCAAACCAGGTCCAGGCTGGACGCAACGCCATCCAGTCTGGACCTCAGCAAAGCTGCCAGCTGCGATCCAAGCTGCTCTCGCAGTTCACAGGCTGCGCGATCAAGCGCAGGGGGATCGGCTTCGCGCTGAAGCGACTCGAGTTCGGCTGAACCGGGAAAGGCCAGGAGAGTGGCCAACACGGCAGGGTCCTGTTCTCCACTGCCAGCAAGCAGTTGGCGAAGGGCATCCAGCATCCTTGACTCCAGTTCTGCCTGAGGAGTTCCCGCAGCACGGGAAAGGATCAAACGCTTCCAAAGCTGTTGGCCGGCATCCCAGCGCGCAAAGGCATCGTTATCCCCAGCAAACAGCGCAAACAGATCTTCAAGGGTCTGGCCTGCATCCCAGGTCACCGGGGCTGAGAAACGACGAAACAGCGAGACAACCGGTGGCTGCTCAGCAGGAGGCAAATCTTCCAGGACGATGGTCTTTACCTCCTGATCAAGCACAAACAGCCGTTCATCTCCAGCACATCCGTCGGGTTGCAAGACAGACCAAAGCACAGGAATCACCAGAGCTTGCTTGCTTTCCTGCCCTGGAGTGGGGGGCGTGGATTGCTGCAGCGTCAGGCTCAGGCGTCCGGATTCACCATCCCAGACAGATTTCACTGCCACATGAGGCGTTCCCGCCTGGTGGTACCAAAGCCGAAATTGCTCAACATCAAAGCCAAGAGGCTGACCATCAGCACCGGCACCATCGACGATCGCCGCAACAAAATCCTCTGTGGTGGCGGCTTCTCCATCGTGACGCTGGAAAAACAAGCTCATACCCCGCATGAACCGCTCAGGCCCCAGCAGGGTCCGCAACATACGAATCAGTTCGGCCCCTTTTTCATAAATCGTGGTGGTGTAAAAATTATCGATGGCTTGATAGGAGTCCGGCTTCACAGGGTGAGCTGTGGGACCTGCATCCTCACGGAACTGAGTATTGCGAAGCATCGCTGCATCTTCAATCCGTTTCAAAGGTTCGGAATGAAGATCGGCGGTGAAACACTGGTCACGAAAAACGGTGAGACCTTCCTTGAGCGACAACTGAAACCAATCGCGACAGGTGATTCGATTACCAGACCAGTTGTGAAAATACTCATGTCCAACAACACTTTCAATTCGCTCTAATTCACCATCAGTTGCAGATTCAGCATCAGCAAGAACCAGCTTCGAGTTGAAAATATTCAAACTTTTATTTTCCATTGCACCCATATTGAAGTGGCGCACGGCAACAGTATTGAATTCATCAAGGTCGTACTCGAGTCCATAAACAGACTCATCCCATTCCATGGAACGTTTCAACGACGCCATGGCATGGGCCGTGAACGACTCATCACCTGCCTCCACATGCAGACGCAAGGTCACCTTCCGACCGGAAGCCGTCACGTAATGGTCCCTGATCTCGCGCAGGTCCCCCGCTACAAGAGCGAATAGATAGGAGGGCTTTGGAAATGGATCTTCCCAGACAACCTCATGTCGCGAGCCATCATCGAGAAGAGCCGATGCACTGATTTCATTTCCATTCGAAAGCAGCACTGGAAACCGTGTTCGGTCTGCCTCAATCCGAACCCGATAGCGACTCAAAACATCAGGACGATCTGGATGAAAGGTGATCCGTCGAAACCCTTCGGCCTCACATTGCGTTGTGAGCATTCCGCCGCTTTCATACAAACCCTCGAGTGACGTGTTGGCCTGAGGATCAAGACGACTGACAGTCGTTAACGTGAATGGGTGAGTTGGTGGTTCAAAAATTTCCAGCTGTTCATGGTTCAAGCCGTAGGAGCTGCTCTGAAGGGTGTGCCCATCAATAGCGATTGAAATCAATTCAAGATCAACCCCATTCAAAATCAGAGGTGTGGTTGCCTTGGGATCGGAGGGCTCTAAGTGCAGGTCGGCCGTGACCAGAACCGAATCAGGCTGATGCACCACCACATTCAGCTCAACCCTTGGAATAGCAAAAGGGAAAGGTTTGTAATCGGATAGCCGCTTTGGTGGGGCAACCCCCGCCCAGCTGATGGTCGACTCAGAGGATGCGGTGGAAACCATAGACAGCTCACTCTTTGATGATCCTGGCTCGTCCGATCAACAGATGGCGGGAGGGAAAACCTCACCAGTTTGCGGACTTCTGAGTTTTAGCGACGAATTGGCAAACAGAGGTGCGGAGTTGGTGGATTGGTCTCTGAAATCAAGCCGACCTGGTGATGACCGATAGGTCATGGGGGTGCACTTTAAGCAGTTGGCTCAGAGCTGCGATGCACTGATCATTACCGAGACTTGCCAGACACTCATAAAGAAAACATCAATCCATTATTATCAAGCCAATCTCAACCTTCAAATCGACAAGAAGAGATTGGCTTATCAATTAATGCCCCCTGCTGAACCCACTCAAAGGACCTAATCTTAACCAAATGGATCAGAATAGATCAGGTGAAGCAATGGTCAGCTTCCAGACTGAGACTTCAGCAGCTTCTCTGCTTTTGTAACCTCTTTTTTGTAATCCTGAGGCAAGTCCTTTCCACAACGAACGCCGACGACAGGCAATAATTGCATCGCCAGACCATTGGCAACTTCCTCAGAAGTCAAAGCCTGTCCGTTCTTGACCCCTGAAATTTTGGAACCGTTGACTTCCTTGATGTAGCTCACCATCGGCACCATGTTGGCCTGCATTGCAGTCAAGAATGGAACCTTGCTTTTTGACAAAATGCACATGTTGATCGAAGCAACTGAAACCATTCGCTCGATTTCAATCGCTGTCGCCGGGGATTTCGCTCCACCTGCCCCTTGAGCGAACGCAATGGAAGAATTGAGAGGAAGCGCTGCGACCAGCAGAACAGTTCTGAACGCCTTGGAAAGACTGGGACGGGGGATACGCACTGACAGACTTAGGGGAGCGGTCCCATGCTGCCTCATACCAGCTGAAAATGGCTAGGTATTTGTTGCGACAAGATCAATCCCAGACCAACCGCGGAGTGCTCAAAATCTGGGTATGCAGTGTTTCCAAGCCGAGAACAGAACAAAATTGATTCCTGTGTTGACAGATCGGCACCCAGATCAAGCCACTAGAAAGCGGTCAAATTTTGATGCATAGCTGATCACAAGCAAACATCTCGAGCAACACCTGACGGATTCACGCCATGTGGCTGGCTTGGATCAGATGACAAGCAGCTGCAACAAAGCTGTGAATCTTGATCAAGCCTTGTTCAAGGCCTCAGCAAGATCCAAACAAAAGGCCGTTCAAAGCGCGACAGGAGAATCTGTCACCAGAGAACCGCGAAAGACCTCGCCAACGGGAATGCCTGGGAACCAGGCGAGAACGCCTTGGACTGCACAACTCAATTCGAGTCAATTGGAGCCGAAGCATCTTCAAGACGGGTTTCGTGGTGATGTTCCACGATTTCCAGATCACCTTTCTGCCAGCTGTAGATGGCTCGCGATCGGAAACGATCCTGATCAATCAGACGTGTGTATTCCTGGACATCCCAGTCGAGGTAATGCGATTCGAACACCACCTCGTGTTCATCCACCTGACGAATCCTCGTTCGTGACTCGACTTCTTCGAGATAGGCACGACTACGCAGCAACTGGTGTCCCATCAGTGTTGCTTCCATCACCCCTTCACGCTGATAACGGGGTTTGCGATCAAAGAAATCTGTTTCGTGTTCCGGCCACCAGCTCATGCGGTAGTGAGGATTGCCCACCCTCGATTCCGCAAAGATCTCCACCCGGATCATCATGTCCAGGAACAGGACCTCCTCATTTTTGAAAACGTATTGACGTCGTGACCGCCAAAGGCCCAGGTTTCGTGCAAACCAACGCCTGAGATTGCTGTCGAGATAAACCCGCTGCGAAGCCGGAGACTCACCGTCCGGGGGTGGAGCACCACGGCTTTCGACAGGGAGAAGGGCCATGCAAAGTCCTGACTGACAACAGTCTGTTCAAAATCATCTTAGCGGTTCTGCTGACCTTTGCAAAAACCCATAAGGTAAGGCTCATCTTTTGGAGCAACACCTGGTGGGCGGGATCGATCCCACACCACGTCAGCAGCTGACTCTGCTCCTGGTCGCAGGTCGTCACCATCTCTCCAGCGGGGATCTGCGTTCGCTGATCCAGTTCCTGGAACAGGAGGACTGCGGTTTTGACGTGACACTCCAGGTTGCTGATCCTGTCGAGCACCCGGAACTGCTGGAACTTCACCGGTTGGTTGTCACACCTGCTCTGGTGAAGCTGCAACCCATGCCAAAGCAGGTCTTTGCAGGTAGCAGCATTTTCCAGCAACTACGCGGCTGGGTGCCTCGATGGCAGCAGGATGAGGTCGTGAGCGGACTGGGCCTGAGCCTCAAGCCCACCGAGCTGGACGGAAGTCGTACTCAGCGGGAGCTTCAACTGGAGGATCAGCTGTTGGTTCTGCGGCAGGAGAATGAAACGCTGATTGATCGTCTGCAATCTCAAGAACGCCTTCTGAGAATGGTGGCGCACGAACTTCGCACGCCCCTGACGGCAGCGACGCTGGCACTGCAGAGCCAGCAACTGGGTCAGATCGATCTCAATCGATTCCGCGACGTCCTGAAGCGACGGCTCGATGAGATCGCACTTCTCTCCAAAGATCTGCTGGAGGTGGGAAGCACACGCTGGGAAGCTCTTTTCAACCCCCAGCGACTTGACCTGGCCAGCATTGCCGCAGAAGCAATTCTTGAACTGGAAAAGCTCTGGCTCGGTCGAGACGTGACCATCAACACAGACATTCCAGCCGATCTGCCACTGGTCTTCGCGGATCAGCGGCGCATGCGTCAGGTGCTGCTCAATCTTCTTGAGAACGCTCTGAAATACACCCAGGACGGCGGCACAATTGCACTCGCCATGGTGCATCGCACCAGTCAATGGGTGCAGGTAAGTGTCAGCGACAGCGGTCCTGGCATCCCCGAAGCAGAACAGCAACGCATTTTTCTGGACCGTGTACGACTTCCCCAAACCTCAGGAGGAACATCGGGCTTCGGAGTGGGGCTCTCCGTTTGCCGACGAATCGTTGAAGTTCATGGTGGACGCATCTGGGTTGTCTCAGAACCAGGAAAAGGAGCCTGCTTCACCTTCAATGTCCCTGTCTGGCAAGGACAAGGACAGGAAAACTTGATCACTGCCTTGACGGAGGGTCAGTCGGAACCGTAATTTCATTTGGTGCTCGGGAGAACACCTGAGAGCACGGCCTCGCCCCCATCGTCTAGAGGCCTAGGACACCTCCCTTTCACGGAGGCGACAGGGGTTCGAATCCCCTTGGGGGTATTGATTGATTTGCTTTTCGCAGCAAAACATCTCTAGCATGAATGTTTTTTATGACAATTGATCAGCTTCTGAGGGCCTCATTTAAGTGCCCCAAAAGGCTCAAGTAGAGAGAACCTTTCAGGCCTCACCGAAACGCCGGATAGTTTCTTCTTCAACCGCTAGAAGGTTGTCATTGAGGTCTTGTCGCAAGCGTTGCTCGATCAGTGCAACGGGCATGCCCTGACATCCCTGAACAGTGAGTTCGTACAGCACCAGAGTTTGATCAGGAACAGCCTTCAAACGCCAGGCACCTTCAAAACGACGAAAATCACCTTTCAGCATTCTGAACTGAAGCAATCCTTCTGGACGATGCTCCGTGAGTTCAAGCTGGACTTCAGCTGAAAATTTCAGGCCTAAAACCAGTTGCTGACTGCCAACCTGAGCGAGAGTAACTCGATTTCCTGAACGCTCAATCAGCTTGCTACGGCTGAGATTGGGGATGAATTTGCTAAGCCCTTCGTAGTCAGTGAGCACCTGCCAAAGGTTGTCCACTGTCTGATCCGTTCGCAGCTGAACAGCCAAGCGACGAACGCCCTGTGGCAGACGCTCAACAGTCTGTTCAATCGTCTGCTGACGACCTCTGGTTGCTCGCTGAAGGGTCGGCAAGGAGTCGTCGAAGTTCAACCTGAAAAAGGTAACAACGGAATCTTAAAGAAAGTCAGGCTGAAGGTCAGACCGCAATCTGATGTGAGGGTCTGAACGACTTGGGCTTGCTCTTGATGACACGACTATGATCGCGCGATCTTTCAAGGGAACAGACATTCCATGCGTGTCAGCTCGGCGGGTACCAGCAGCTACAACGAACGGATGTTCACGCTGGTCGTTGTCTGGCTGCAGGCCGGCAAACACCTTCGATCGGAAGAGCGAATCACCGTTTCCTACGACCGCCTGCAAACCACTGTTCAGACCATTAATGGCAGAGGTGGCCGGATTCAGTCTGTGATTCCAAACAATGAGCCGATCCAGGCAGGTGCACAGGCTACAAAAGCTACAATCGCTAAAGCTGTTGCTGCCAAGGCTTCTTCCTCGAAGGCTCCCGCCTCGAAGAGTTCTGCCAAGCAGGCTGAAAAACCGGCAGCCGCAAAGGCTCCCGCTAAGCCTGCCTCCAAAGCAGCTGCATCTAAAGCTCCCACCAAGCATGTAACCAAAGTGGATGCTTCCAAGGCTCCTGCAAAGTCTGCTCACCAATCGGTTCCCGTCAATCTCTACAAACCCAAAACCCCTTTTGTCGGAACCGTTCTAGGCAATTACAGCCTTCTGCAGGAAGGGGCGATTGGACGCGTTCAGCACATCACATTCGACCTCAGTGGGGGTGATCCCCATCTTGAGTATGTCGAAGGCCAGTCGATCGGCATTATTCCTGAAGGGACCGACGCCAAAGGCAAGCCGCACAAGCTTCGTCTCTACTCAATTGCCAGCACACGCCATGGAGATGACATGGCGGGCAAAACCGTTTCCCTTTGCGTCCGACAGCTCGAATACCAGAACGAAGCCGGAGAAGAAATCAAGGGTGTCTGCTCCACTTATCTCTGTGACATCAACCCTGGAGACAAAGTCAAGATCACAGGTCCTGTAGGCAAGGAGATGCTTCTTCCTGAAGATGAGGATGCCAACGTCATCATGTTTGCCACTGGCACCGGCATCGCCCCAATGCGGACCTATCTGCGCCGCATGTTTGAATCCGGCGAACGTGACAAAAACGGCTGGAAGTTCCGAGGCAAGGCTTGGCTGTTCATGGGTGCACCTAAGACGCCAAACCTCCTTTACGACGACGATTTCGAAAAGTATCAGGAGGAATTTCCTGACAACTTCCGCTACACGAAAGCCATTAGTCGCGAGCAGAAAAACACCAAGGGGGGTCGCATGTATATCCAGGACCGAGTCCTGGAGCACTCCGATGAAATCTTCTCGATGATCGAAGATCCCAAGACTCATGTCTACATGTGTGGATTACGTGGAATGGAACCTGGCATCGATGAGGCCATGACAGCTGCTGCATCCTCCAAGGGGCTGGATTGGGCAGAGCTGCGTCCTCAGCTGAAGAAAGCCGACCGCTGGCACGTTGAGACTTATTGAGTCTTCAGGGTCTGATTCCCGACAAAAGCCCACCTTTCGGTGGGTTTTTTTTTTGTTTTGGTTGTCCCGAGACGACGACAAAACATGGCGGGATGTTCTGGAGCACTGTCAGCACGGGGATTCCTGGTTAAACCTTCGTCAGAGCTTCCAGTGTCATGAGCGCAACGATGACAAACCCGCTGAGGGTCGGCCTGCGTCAGGAGCGAGTGATCGCCCCCCAATGCCTGGTGATCTTCGGAGCAAGTGGTGACCTCACGCATCGCAAGTTGGTGCCAGCGTTGTTCGAGCTGTTCAAACAGCGCCGCCTGCCAAGTGAATTCGCATTGCTGGGATGTGCTCGGCGCCCATGGAGTGATGAGGAATTTCGCCAAAAGATGGCAGAAGCCATGGAGACCACGGTGAATGAGAACCGTGCGGCCTGGGAGCAGTTCTCGGCTGGCATGTTCTACGAACCGGTGGATCTTCAGCAACCTGAGGACCTGGTGAAGCTCGGTCACCGACTCGACGAGATCGACAGATTGCGAGCCACCCGCAGCAATCGCACCTTCTACTTATCAGTCTCTCCGAAGTTCTATGGCAGCGGTTGTCGTGCTCTGGCTGATGCAGGCCTGCTGAAGGATCCGCAACGCAGTCGTGTGGTGATCGAAAAGCCCTTCGGCAGGGATTACGGCAGTGCTCAAACCCTGAATCGGGTGGTGCAAAGCTGCGGACAGGAAAATCAGATCTTTCGGATTGACCACTATCTGGGCAAGGAAACAGTCCAGAACATCATGGTTCTGAGGTTTGCCAACACCATCTTCGAGCCGATCTGGAACCGGAACTACATCTCAAGTGTTCAGATCACGGCGGCGGAAACGGTCGGTGTTGAGGAACGGGCCGGCTACTACGAAACATCAGGCGCCCTCAGGGACATGGTGCAGAACCACCTGACCCAGATGCTGGCGATCACAGCCATGGAAACACCTGGACGCTTTGACCCTGAAGCCATCCGCAGTGAAAAGGCGAAGGTTCTTCAGGCAGCACGGCTGGCAGATGAAAACGAACCCTGGAACTGCTGCATCCGTGGTCAGTACGGCCCTGGTGGGACCCAGGACTCACCCCTGCCCGGCTATCGCCAGGAACATGGCGTGGATGCCAACAGCACGACAGAAACCTATGTGGCGATGAAACTGTTCATCGACAACTGGCGTTGGCAGGGTGTGCCCTTCTATGTGCGCACGGGTAAACGACTGCCCAAGCGTCTCAGCGAGGTCGTGCTCACCTTCAGAGAAGCGCCGGTGCACCTTTTTGATGCCGCGGGTGGAGGTCCGACCGCCAATCAACTGGTTTTGAGAATTCAACCCGATGAAGGTGCTGAATTCCGTTTTGAAGTGAAGTCTCCGGGTTCCGGAATGCGCAGCCGACCAGTCGAGATGGAATTTTCCTACGACGAATCGTTCGGAGAGCCATCCGATGAGGGCTATGTCCGACTGCTGGCCGACGCCATGCTCGGCGATCCCACGCTGTTCACTCGCAGTGATGAGGTGGAAGCGGCCTGGCGGCTCTACACCCCTCTTCTGGAGCTGATTGAAGACAGCCCCTGGCAGCTGCCGATCCACCCCTATGAGTCAAGAACCTGGGGACCGGCTGCATCCGATGCCCTTCTTGCCCGCGATGGCCTGCTCTGGCGTCGTCCTTGACCAGATCCGACTGATCACAACCTGTCCCAATTAACTGGCTGCACCATGTCCCCCCAGCTCACGCTTCAAACCCCTCTCGAACTACCACCCTCTGAGGTACCTGGCTACCTAGAGCAACTCTGGTCGCGGGATCAGCCCAACAACGTCGGAGCTCACACCTTCTGCCTGCTCGTCTGGCAACCGGCCTGGGTTGAGCAACAACTGGTGCGCACGGGCCGCCTGGATGGACCGATCACCGGCGTTCAGAGATCGCAGCTGATTGCCGCAGGACGTCAGGCAGTTGTGGATGGCGATCTGCCCATCAGCACGCCACCGCTCACAGGAGCCGTGGCGACTTGCCTCAGCCAAATGGACGGAGGGCATACCAGCGAGGATCTGCGCGGCCAGCACGTGGATGCAGCTCTCAGCAACCTGCGCCCGCGGCGACTGATCACTCTGGCGCCAAGCCTCGATTCAGAACAGCCCCTTGAAACCCTGGTGGCTGCATACTGCCCGCTTCCTGAAGAAGGCGGTGGAACGGTCGCCTGCGGAGATGTGGTGGTGTTGCGTGGAGGCAAGCCTGCGCTGCAGCAGGGGCTCACAATTCTCGATCCTCTGTTGCCGGAGGAACTCCCCTCCTGGGTGTGGTGGAACGGAGCCCTCGATGAAGCCCCTGAGCTTCTGCAACAACTTGCCAGCTCACCACGAAGGCTGATTCTCGATTCCGCCCTTGGAGAACCTGGTTTCTGCCTCAACCTGCTGGCCTCAAGGATCGAAGCAGGGCAGGCGGTCAACGATCTCAACTGGCTGCGGCTTGGCAGCTGGCATCAAACCCTGGCCATGGTCTTCGATCCACCGCATCGCCGCGATGCACTTGGTCACGTGGTTCAACTCGACATTGATGTCGAAGGCGACCATCCAGTCCAGGGACTCCTTCTGGCATCCTGGATTGCCGACCGTCTGAGCTGGGAGCTGCAGCACACCCAGCGCAACTCGGACCAGAGCATCAGCGCCAACTTCAGGCGCCCTGATGGCACTGATGTTCAGATGCGGGTGTCGCCGGTTCCCATGGGGCAACCCAGCATTCATCCCGGTCAGATTGTGGGGCTGCGCCTGATCTGCAAGCCGGACAACCAGCCTGCGATCTGCGTGATTCTCTGCGCTGAATCCGGAGGCTGCATGCGACTGGAAGCGGGTGGAATGGCCAGCATGGAACTGATTGAGGAAGTGGTTCCGGTGCAGCATTCCCCAGTGGAGGCGGATGTGTCTCGCCAGCTGGAAGGAGGCCATGACTCCACCAACCCACTGCTCGCTTCTGCGGCCCCACTAGCTGCCAAGCTGATCAGCTGAATCCCAGCTAAGCGGGGTCTCTCCTGTAGCTCCGCTCAAACCATCTCCGCTCACACCATGGCCTGCGTGATCGCTGCTCCGGCCAGCGGCAGCGGAAAAACTCTGCTGAGCCTCTGCCTGATTGCCTGGGCCCGCCAACTTGGGCACAGCATTCAGCCCTTCAAGGTCGGACCCGACTATCTCGACCCACAGCTGCTTTCGCTGGCGGCAACACAGCCCTGCCGAAATCTGGATCTGCCCCTTTGTGGAGAGCACTGGGTTCAGCTCAGTTTCAACGGTTATGGCGGGCGTTCTGACATGACCCTGGTTGAGGGCGTGATGGGACTGTTCGATGGCATTGGAGCCAGCTCCGAGGGGAGTACAGCCGAAGTGGCGGTGAACCTGGACATTCCGGTGGTGCTGGTGGTGGATGCCGGAGGTCAGGCACGTTCACTCGGAGCTCTGGTTCGAGGCTTCAGAGATCTCGATCCACGCCTCAACCTTGCTGGCGTTGTGCTGAATCGTGTGAGCAGTCCCAGACATCGGGAGCTGCTTGAGGAGGTGCTCACGGACATCGGCGTGCAATGCCTGGGCTGCCTACCGAAAGATCCCAGCCTGGAGCTGCCAAACCGGCATCTGGGTCTTGCTCCGGCCCATGAACTGAGCTGCCTGCAAAAGCGACTGGGTCACTGGGCTTCTCTGGCAAAGCAGCACCTCAACATGGACGTGTTTCGCACGCTCCTGCAGTCACCCAAGCGCGGTCCGGATCCGATTCAAAGTCTCTTCTTCCCAGCACCGGAGAGCTCACAACAACACGTTCTGCCCGTCGCCGTCGCACAGGATGAGGCCTTCCACTTCCGCTACCCCGAGATGCAGGAGTGCCTGGAGCTGCTGGGGATGCCGGTGCTGTCCTGGAGTCCTTTGAGCGATGCCGCTCCACCAGCAGAGGCGACCGGCCTGATCCTGCCTGGAGGATTCCCGGAGCTGCATGCAGAGCAGCTGAGTGAATGCAAGATAACCTTCTCATCGCTGCACGCATGGATTCGCGATAAGCCGATTTACGCCGAATGCGGAGGGATGCTGCTGCTGGGTCGAGGTCTGGCAGGTCCAGATGGAACTCTGCACACGATGGCTGGTCTGTTGCCGTTTGAAGCCAGACGCGGAAGGCTGCAGGTGGGCTACAGGCTGCTAGAGGCAAGAACAGACAGCCTGCTGTTGCGCAAGGGTGAAAGGCTCAGGGGCCATGAGTTCCACCGCTGGCAACTGTGCAGTGAATCAGATGAAAGCGTTGGCAGCTTTGGGCCGCTGTGGCAGGTTGAAGGATGGAAAGTTGAGCGCAGAGCAGAGGGATGGAACCTGCCCAATCTCCACGCAAGCTGGGTCCACCTCCATTGGGCAGGATCCTCGATGATCCCCTGCAGATGGCGCGCCGTGCTCGGCTTCGCAGCGAAGCGGAACGTCGCCGCTTTGTGACCCGCAGCACCCGGCAACGGTCAGTCACCCTTCAGGAGCGCTGGCGTTTTCTCGTGGAAGGCACCGTTCAGGGCGTTGGGTTCCGGCAGGCCTGTCGGAGACGTGCTCTGGAACTGGGTCTCAGCGGTTGGGTCAGAAATCTCGATGACGGCAGAGTGGAAGTGCAAGCCGAAGGCGATCAGCTCCCCCTCAACGAACTGAGGCTTTGGTGTGAACAGGGTCCGAGCGAAGCGAGGGTTCGTCATGTCAGGCCCTGTCAGATGCCAATCACCGGTGCCGACTGGTTTGAGATCCGTCACTGACAACGAGGTCGCAAGCGATTGCAGCGATTGCAGGCGAAGCCAAATCAATCCCTGAAGGTCACAATCTGGAAAGAGACGGCTCCTTCTGGCCATGACAAAACAACGCCAGCTCTGGCTCCTTCGCCATGGAGCCACCGAGTGGGCTCGCAACGGACGTCACACAGGTAACACCGACCTTCCTCTGCTTCCAGAGGGAGAAGACGAGGCACGTCAACTGGCTCCTGTGCTGAGCCAGCAGAACTTTGCTGCCGTCTTCAGCTCACCTCTGCAACGCGCGCGCCAAACCTGCGAGCTCGGCGGACTGGGCGCAAACATGATGGTGATGAAGGAGTTACTGGAATGGAATTACGGTGATTACGAGGGCATCACCACTCCGGAGATTCAGCGCACGGTGCCGGACTGGAGCGTCTTCAGCCATGGCTGTCCCAATGGCGAAGACGCTGAGGCCGTGCAAAAACGCTGCGAAACCGCGATTCGGATTGCCTTGGAATCGCCTGGGAATGGAGATGTGGCGCTGTTTGCCCATGGGCATATTCTGCGGGCCTTGGCCGGAACCTGGCTTGGACTGGGAGCCGTGGGCGGCAGGCTGCTGATGTTGAGCACCGGAAGTATCTGTGTGCTTGGTTTCGAGCATGGAAAGCATGCGATTGTGCGCTGGAATGCGCCTGCTGACGGCCGGTTCTGATGAGCGACACAACCCTCTGGGCGGAACTGCTGGCCTATGGCACCGGCATTGGCCTCTCGCCGATCCATATCGCCGTTCTCCTACTGCTGCTCTTGGGTCCGAACCCGATCAAAAGAGGCGGATGGTTCGTCGCGACCTGGGTGATCACCACACTTCTTGCCGCCACGCTGCTGGTGACGGTGGGGCATTCCCTTGTGCTGGACATGAGTCATGGCTCCCATCACCGCACGGGCCTGGATCTGCTGGCGGGCGGAGCGCTGGTCGCCATCGGTGGACGGGAACTGATCAAATCCTTTACCGAGGGTTCGGAGCCGCCGTCCTGGACCAAAGGCATCGACCGTTTCCTGGCCATGCCGCTGCCGCTGCTGTTGTTGTTGGGTTCCGTCGGAGAATTCATCAGCCCCGACGACATCGTGCTGTTCGCCAAGTCAGCCGGTGTGGTTCTGTCCGCGCAGTTGCCCACCTGGCAGGAAGCAGTCGGCCTGGCTGCTTTCACATTCGGAGCAAGCCTGTTTCTGCTCACCCCTTTCTTGGCCGTGGTCATCGGCCGCGAGAATGTCGTTCCACTTCTCGAAAAAGGGAAAGAGGTGTTGTTTGCCCGTGGAAGCCTTCTGGTTGGTGGGGTGAGTCTCGGACTCGGGATCTACCTGGGATGGCAGGGCGTCAGTGGCATGACTGTGATCTGAAACGAATCACATGCCTTCAGAAGTCAAAGCCATGACCGACTAGCCCATCCCGCGCAAAGCCTTGCTCCAGGAGGCTGCATTGCGTTGGCTGTCACCCACCAAATAAACCCCATGCCTGGCGCGACTGACGGCCACATAGGCCAGCTGTTGATGAAAAACCCGCCGATCAGGAGCGAGGCGATCAAGGCTGCGCGGGAACACATCATCAGCGACAAAAACCTCACCAAAGCTGCTGCCCTGACTGCGATGCACCGTGAGCACAGCAGCAGGCCCAAGCGATGCGAAAGCATCCCTCACCAGGAAGTAGCGGCGCCACAGCGGTCGCCCGCCACGTTTCCCCGCATTCCTTGCGTCCTGAGCCAGACGCTTCAGCAGTGCATCCAGGTGTTCCCTCGCCTGGCTGCCGGAGGGAGGCTGAAGGCGCAGGTTGAGCTCAAGCTCACCGCTGCGAACCTTGGCGTTGAGGGTCTCGATCACCGGAGCGCCAAGACCGGCCAGTGACATCTGGGCTTCACCGGCAACTCCGAACTCCGCCAGATCGCAGCGTTCCGGCGACACGTCTTCAACAACGAGTTCTCGATTGGAACCCAGCACCAGGTCGGGATCTTCACCGGTCTCGCCCCCGTCGCTGGACGCCGGTGCCATCACCGCTGTACGCGTGATCAACACCTCACCCGGCAAAACGGCCATCTGATCCGCCATCTCTCCATGAATGGCCCTGCGGGCATGGGGCACCAGGGCCTCCAGACGGCGATTGGTGTAGCAGAGGATTCTTGCTGCATCAGGGTTATCAGAGGCCGCGGCCTGACGCAGACCCTCCTGCGCACGCGACAACCAGTCGCCTCTGCTCAGCACACCCACCTGACCCAGATTCGAGCGCACGGGTGGCAGCAGCGGCGGAACTTCGCAGGGCAAGCGACCGTCGCGCAGGCAGCTGGCGAGCTGAAGGACTGGACCCTGATGACGAACCACCTCGCACAGACAGGCAGAAACAGCACGTTTCATGCCGAACACCGGGCTTTCGCTTTCACCCACCGGTGGCAACTGGGCAGGATCTCCCACAAAGACCAGTCGTGTCTTAAACGGGTGAGCACACTGCAAGGCGATCGAGAGCAACGAGCTATCGACCATCGAGGCCTCATCGACCAGCACCAGCCCGAGATGCTCCAAAGCTGCCGCGGTTTGTTCGGTGGATTCACACAGCTCCCGATCACCCTGTCGCTTGAGCTTCAGACGCAGCAAGCGGTGGATTGTGGAGGGGTACCAGGTGGGCTGAAGACCTTCAAGGTTGAGGGCCTGTCGTAAAACCCCAACAGCTTTATGGGTTGGTGCCACAACGGTCCAGCAGAGACCGCTGCTTTCCACCTGCCTCAGCAAACGCATCGACAGGAAGGTCTTGCCGCTGCCGGCATAGCCGCTGAGAACGAAAGGAAGGCTTGCATCCTTCTGCTGCAGCCAGTCGGAGAAGGCCTCTGCCGCCTTGTTTTGATCCTCGGTGAGGCTCAGTTCAGCGTGGGGAAATGATGTCACCCCAGAGCGTTGGTGATCAGTTGCGTCAATTGAAGCGGTGATCCCAGAAAATCGAGACCAAGCAAAGCAATTGTGGGGCCCAGCAAGCTTCCGACCAGCACTTCCGTTCGGGAATGTCCAAGCCGTTGCTTGAGTGGTTTCTCGAAGGGTGTCTTCCAGAGAGACTCCGGCAAGGCATTGACCCGTTCAGCGGTGAAACCGGCAGCACGCCTCACACCGCTGGCGTCATACATCACCACGAACGCCACAGTGGCGGCAAGGGCAAAAACAGAAGAGGCGAATCCCTCCTGCCAGCCCACCGCTGCGGCCGTCCCACTCACAAGTGCTGCATGACTGGACGGCATCCCACCGGTTTCGAACAGAACCGCAGGCCTCCAGCGGCGAAAGACGACGAGTTCAATCAGCAACTTCGACAGTTGAGCTAGTCCGCAAGCTGCAAGCCCCCAGGCCAGAACTCCATTGTCCAGAATCTGAAGGGGGATGCTTAGAGAGACGTCATCCATGCTCAACGATCCCTGCTGGCCACGTAATCGGCCAGAGCCAGCAGAGGTTGGGCCTTGTTTTTCCAAGGCTGCAGAGCGGCTTTAGCCTCTTTCACCAATTCCAGGGCTCGGGTTCTCGAAGGCTCCAGTCCGAGCAGTTTTGGATAGGTGGTCTTGTCCGCCAATAGATCCTTGCCCGCCGTCTTGCCCAGGACTTCACTGCTGGCAGTGACATCGAGAATATCGTCCACAATCTGGAACGCCAGGCCGATGCCATTGGCGTAGGTGCGCATGGCCTGCACCTGGGCATCACTGGCGCCACCGATCAAGGCGCCCGTGACCACGCAGGCTCTCAGCAGCGCAGCGGTCTTATGCAGATGGATGTATTCCAGCGTCTCGAGGTCGACCTGCTTGCCTTCGCATTCGAGATCAACCACCTGTCCGCCCACCAGGCCAGGCGCTCCCGAGACCATGGCGAGCTCTCCGACCACCTTCACCAACCTCTCGGCAGGCACATCGGCACTGCGCACCGCCACCATCTCGAAAGCGCGGCTGAGCAGAGCATCACCGGCGAGAATGGCCATGGCATCGCCGTAGACCTTGTGATTGGTGGGTCGACCACGCCTCAGATCGTCGTTGTCCATCGCCGGCAGATCGTCATGGATCAGCGACATGGTGTGGATCATCTCGACCGCCACCGCAGTTGGCATGGCCAGCGAGGCATCACCACCCACCAGCTCACAGGCTGCAAGACAGAGAATCGGGCGAAGTCGCTTGCCTCCAGCCAGCAGGGAATAGCGCATCGCATCCCTGAGAGATTCCGGCCGTTCAGGCCCCATCGAGGCGTCCAGGGCGGCTTCGACCCGCTCGCGGGACTGGTTCAAATAAGCCTTGAAATCAAAGCTCTGCTGAAGCTCACCCGGCGGCGGAACGCCTTCAGGGCTGGTCGCCGTGGCGGTCATGGGGAGCGTAATGCTGGGCGAATTCTGTCAGGCCGACGGGCCCGCAAGCACCATCAGATGATCAAGTCAGCCAGATCGTGATCGACCCCGTGGCGACGGCACCAGGCCACAACGGTGTTGACCAGCAGCATCGTGACGGTCATGGGGCCAACGCCTCCGGGCACGGGCGAGAGCGCTGCGGCAATGGGTTCCAGCTCTGCGGCCTTGACATCACCACAAAGACCACCCTCAGGACGGCGGTGGATCCCAACATCGACCACAACCGTGCCGGGGCTCACATGCTCGGCTCCCAGCATTTCCGGACGACCGGCCGCTACAACCAGAATATCTGCCTGACGAGTGAGGGCAGCGAGATCCACGGTGCGCGAATGCGCAATGGTCACCGTTGCGTTCGCGGCCTGAAGCATCAATGCCATGGGCTGCCCCACCAGAATGCTGCGTCCGACCACCACGGCACGACGCCCCGCAGCATCGATGTCAGCACTGCGCAGCATGGCCATCACACCGGCTGGAGTGCAGCTGCGGGGGCCCTGCTCACCCTTGAGCAACCGGCCCAGATTCAGCGTATGCAGACCATCGGCATCCTTTTCAGGATTAATTGCTGCCAGCAGAGGGGTTTCATCGAGTCCCTGCGGAAGGGGAAGCTGCAACAGGATCCCATCCACCCTGGGGTTGTCATTCAACGCACGGATTGCCTCCAGCACCTGCTCAGCCGAAGCATCTGCGGGAAGGTGAGCTCCATAACTCTCAACGCCGATGCGGGCACAGGCCTTTTCCTTGTTAGCCACGTAGACAGCACTGGCTGGATCATCACCCACCCGCAGAACAGCCAACCCCGGGGGGCGACCGGCGGACTGACTCGCGGATTGGATCTGAGACTGCAGCCTCAGCTCGAGCGTCTTGGCCAGGGCCTTGCCATCCAACCTGAGGGCCATTGACATCCGATGCACTTGAATCCAGCATGCCGCTCCGGCAGAGCTAGCGTCTGTACTGGATGCTCCCGGCTGACTTGCGTTCGCATCGCCTTGCACGTCTCTGGAGGTCCTGGCTGAGGAGCGAATCACCGCGTCGACCTGTGCTGCGCTGGAACCGGCTGCAGAAAGCCACACTGCTGATCCTCTGTGTCCTGGTGGCACTGGTTTCCAGCTGGCCCTGGCTGGTGGAGCCCGACCTGCGACCAGGTCTGGCGGCCCCCTTCGATGCAGTGGCACCAAAAAACGCAAGAGTTGTTGACAGCGAAGCTCTGGAACAGAGGCGTTCAAGCCTGGGATCCAGCACCGTCGTTCAGGTTCTGGATCCTCAGGAAAATGAGCAGATCCGCATGCGGCTGGAGCGACACCTCAGCGAATTGGAGCGTGTTGCCAAAAGCAATGACGCCGAGCGCATCGGGCCTGTGAATCTGTCTCCGGATGAGCAGCTCTGGCTGGAAAAACGAACCCAGGATGAGCGTCGGGACTGGGACATGGTTCTGCGCCGTGCGCTCGACAGGATGTTGAGTCAGGGGCTTGTCAATACCCTGGCTCAGGAACAGCTTCGACGGGCCAGCGACCTGCAGCTCGAAGACCTGAACACAGTCACGAAACCAGGTCGCAGTCTGGGCAGCAAGGTGCTGACCACCACGCTTCAGGGTGCCAGCAACCTGCAAACCGATCCGGTGAGGAGCCAGCGACTGATCGAGGACCTGATCACCCAACAAGGCATCCCCACCATTGAGGTGAATCGAGGCGATCTCATCACCCGCAAGGGGGAGTCGATCAGCTCACAGGCCTATGACGTCCTCGATTTCTTCGGGATGGTGAATCGCCGCCCGAAGCTGGGCATCTGGATCACTCGGTTCACAGAAGCACTGGCCAGCTGTGGGGTTCTGCTGCTGGTCATGCGCCGAGAACGTCCATGCTTGGAGGCACCCCATGGCCTGCTCGCTCTGGGGCTGTTGCTGCTGAGCCAGGCCTGCAAACTGTGGTTCGGCGCCTCAGTGAGCCCTCTGGCTGTGATCGTGCCGCCCACTCTTCTCCTGGCTCAGGGCCTAGGCACAACCTGTGCTCTGGCCTGGATGGCTGTAGCCAGTCTTCTCTGGCCCACACCGGTCACAGGCCTTGGCGAAGGGCGCCTGCTGATTGCCGCAGCCACGGCCACCGTGGCTGCCTTACAGGCAGGTCGTCTGCGCAGCAGAGCCCAGCTGCTGCAACTCGCTGTCTTGCTGCCGGTGGGCGCATGGCTGGCTGAGCTGGTGCTGATGAGCCGAGATGGCCAACCGCTTGCAGGAACATGGATTCGCCTGCCATCCGATGCCGGTGAACTCGCATCGGAAGCTCTGCTGCTTGGGCTGGCGATGATGCTGACGATCCTGATCATTCCTCTGCTGGAAAGTTCCTTTGGGTTGCTGACAAGAGCGCGATTGATGGAACTTGCCGATCAGGAACGTCCATTGCTGCGGCGGCTCTCCTCAGAGGCCCCTGGCACCTTTGAACACACACTGATGATCTGCGGTCTGGCCGAGGAGGGTGCGCGGTCGATCGGCGCTGATGTCGACCTGATCAGAACAGGCTCGCTCTATCACGATGTGGGCAAGCTTCATGCCCCCAACTGGTTCATCGAAAATCAGACCAGTGGAGAGAATCCGCACACTCAGCTGAACGACCCTTTGGCCAGCGCTGGAGTGCTCCAAGCACACGTTGATGAAGGGCTGAAACTGGCACGACGACACCGGCTTCCTCGGCCCATTGCCGACTTCATCCCTGAACATCAGGGCACGTTGCGAATGGGTTATTTCCTGCATCAAGCCCGTCAGCAGAACCCTCACATCTCGGAGAAACGCTTCCGCTATCACGGACCGACGCCTCGCTCCAAGGAGACAGGGATCATGATGCTGGCGGATGGATGCGAGGCAGCGCTGCGCTCACTGCCGCCTGACACAAGTGATCAGGAAGCTCGTGACACGGTCAAACGGATCGTGGAAGCACGAATCAGCGACGGCCAACTCAGCCAGAGCAGCCTCAGTCGGGCCGAACTGGAGCTGGTCATGCAGTCGTTCGTCCGCGTTTGGAGAAGAATGCGTCATCGCCGCATTCCCTATCCCATTCCGGCAAAGCGCAGCTTCTCCGCTTGAGCCCCATACGCCTTTACCCCGTACGCCCTTGCCCCTACGCCCGTGCCCAGAAGGGGAGTGCAGAGCGCACACGAACCCTTCGATGGTCAAAAGGGTCCTGAAAACTCAGCGCATAAGCATGCAGATGCATCGGGCCGGGCGCGTCGGAGGAGGTGTAAATGCGATCAGCACAGATGGGGGCATCCACGGCAGCCAGATGAGCACGCAACTGATGGGAACGCCCGGTCAGAGGCCGCAACCAAAGGCGCGTGCAATCGGTTGACGGCGTCCACTTGCGCCAGAGCGTGCAACAGGGCTTGCCATCAGGGTGCGGTCCATAAACAGGCGGCTGTCGCTGCAGTCTGGCCAGGGGAAGCTGAATGCTTCCTCGCCTGCCTGACAAGGGCCTGACCACATCAGCGAGATAAAGCTTCTGAACTCTGCGGACAGCAAACAGAGCACTGAGCGACCGCAGGCTGCTCTGATTTCTGGCCACAAGGATGAGTCCAGACGTATCCCGATCGAGGCGATGCACCAACCGAAGCTCAGGGCAGCAGCCCTGAAGTCGTGTGATGAGGGAATCGCTTTGATGGCAACCGAGGCCAGGCTGACTCAGCAGGCCGGATGGCTTGTCGACCACCAGATACTGAGGCTGTTCGAGCACAAGTGAACAGCCCGCGAGCTGAGGAAGCTTTGCCGCCAAGACATCAAAGCCTGACGCCACGCCTGTGGGCAGGGCGGCACCAGTAGATCAGCGCCAGCACATTGATCAACCCAAGCAAGACAGGTCCCAATCCCATCGTCTGCGGCTCCAGCCCCAGAACCAGGCGAACGAGGCCATAGGGGATGGCTCCTGCAAGGCTCATCGACAGAGCCACAATCGCCAGAATCACTCCCCAGCGTCGCTGCGCCAGCAGGCCTGCTGAAGCCACAATGCCCACAATCGCAGCAGGCCAAGCCAGAGAAAAGGCGACGGTGATGTTCGTAATAGCAATGCCGGATGAGGTCCCTTCTCGAAATGCCAGGAGACCGATCACTGGCAGCGCGATCAGGTTGGCCACCAGGCCGAGCCAGGTCATCAACCAATAGCCGTTGAGCCGCGGACCCATGGAGAGATGCCACACATCTGCACACCGTAAGGTCCGTGCCCCATCCAGCTGGGCGCGTTTCGCTCGGACGAGCAAGCTGATCCAGCTTCGGATGGGGGACCGCTCAGGGCTGAGATCCAAAAGCAGCAGGGGGTTGAATCACCTTGCGATCACTCAGACGTTCGGCGCAGAAACTGCGAAACAGAGCTTCCACTTCATCGGGAGGCATCCCCTGCACTAGACGTGCCTCAATTTCATCGCGGCGCTGCGACTGGTGATAAAGACGCAGCTCCTGGAAGGTGGTTGTGGATTGAGCCTCGATGCGCGCTAGGGCATTGCCGACCTGGTGATCAGCGAGCAACGGCCCGCCATGACAGTGCTGCATGACATGGGCTGATTCGTGGGCGAGGACCACCCAGACCTGCCTTGGATCGTCCTCGATGTTGTTGGCACAAAGCAGCAGGGCATTACGAGGGGCATGAAAGGCACCCAGAAGGGCCGACGGACAATCCTTGGCCACCAGAGTGTGGGTCCCCGCTCGACGAATGAGAGCGGCATAGCTTCCGATCCTGTCCCAGGTCTCAGCCTTGGACGATCCGGAGAAGAAAGGAGCGACCAGAGTCAGCACCAGCACAGTAAAGGCACGCACTCGAACCGACAGAGCCAGACCCAACAAACCATCCTCTCCAGTTCCTGGTCTCATTCAAGACACGCTGGACGCAAATGGCATCCCTCCCGCCGCAATTCACGGCATCAGGCGATTCACGCTGTTCACCTTGTCGCGAAACGACTGGATGCGATCAATGCGCGTGTTGACGCGCAGCGTGGCGTGAACCCGCGGCACTCCTTCCTGGTGCAGGCGCTCATGGCAGGCTTTCACACAAGCGAAGACCTCATCCCAGTCCCCTTCGATGGCTGTGCCATCAGGTCCGAGCTGATGATCCAGCCCGGAGGCGTTGATCACCTGTTGACACAATGCAATGGAAGGTCCTAGCGACACACCAACCCCCAGTGGGACCAGACACAGATCAACGCTGACCCGCATGAGTCGCTCCGCAAACCCCTTAATGGTTGAACCGGATCAAACAAGGATGCAAGCGAGGCGGCTCACGACACTCGACGCATCCGCAGGAGCACGCCCAAAACAATCCCTCGAGCAAACAATTTCTCAGGGAGCCCCGACACCACTCCCGGACTCCAAAAGGCAGGCACTGGGATAACCAAGAGTGCGCCATTCCCCGCAGCGGGTCTGCACTTCCAAAGCAATCCCACGCTGAACCACCGACATCGAACGCCCCTGCCCAGCGCACCAGCGGCTGGCCGCCGCTTCCGCCGCCGCGATCGATTCATAGGGAGCGTCTAAAACCGGATGCGGTTGCCCGTCCAGTGCCACAAGTCTGTACAGGAGGCAACCAGACTCAGGCATAGGTCCACTTTTACATCTGTCTACAGTGTTCCACGGTACAGGGGGATGCGCCATCCCGGAGCATGTGCCTAGCCCTCGTTGCGCGATGCCAAGCCAAGCTCTCACTGACGCCTACGGAACACTTCTGAGCCGCGCTCCCGCGCCTCTGTTCGCACGAGCAAGACAGCTCTATCTCAACAAATACTGCCTGGATGGACGGACGACCCAGAGCAAACTGCGCCTGTTTGTCATGCAAGAGACCCTCGATGAACGCGTGGAAACCGATCAGGATGCAGGCCCTCTCGGCAGGATTGCCACACTTCAATCCAGCACGGAGGAACTGGCGCTCGTGAACTGGCAGCGGGACGAGCACCCTGGGCAGACGTTGATTGAGACATACCTCCAGCAAAGCTGGCAGTTGCGACCCTCTCTGGTCACTGCAATCGAAGAACCCTGGTTCCGCAACAGCGGCTTCCAACTCCGCATCACCTTGCAGCAGCCCCTGACCTGGGTCCGGAGCAGCCGATATCAGGAGATTGATAATCAGTCAGGCAAAGGAAAACCCACGAAAAGCTGAAGTCACCGTTACCAGCTGCACAAAGCTGGCTAGGCAGAGTTCATGTCTCGCAGAGATTCATGATGAGATCTTCACTGCTTGAGCGGTATGTTCTGCGCTATGCGAACTCAGGTCATTACCTGCGGGTCAACGACGAAAGCCAGGAAATTGAGCGCAGCTCCAGCCCTGAATCAGCATGGGAGTTTCATACTCATGAAGGAGCAGTGACACACGCACTCTGGATCGGTGAAGTCTTTGGCCAGACGCCCGACGTGGTGAAAATGGTTTGAAGATGTTGGGGAAACTGTTTCCAGACAAAGCGCTGTGATCTCACTCAGCACCTCTTCTCCTTGTTTGAGCAGCATGAAATCAAGTGTGTTCAATGCCTTGGCTCCAAACAGATCTTGATCACCTTGTCGGAAGGGCTGAGGTTGAAATCTGAATCTCCACTCAACCCTGAATGAAATGCCTCAGACGCCTGGACTCATCAGCCATACGCCTTTGCAGCTCTGCGGAAGGAGCATCGGAATCTTCCCTTAACTGAGCGCTGATCACGTCGTCTTCTGTGATCGAAAGACCACGCTCACGTCCGAGCTGGATCAGGGTTTCGACAGACACGGGCTCCGAGAGCCGCTGAGCCAGGTCCTGCTCGTCTTGGCGTTGCTGGAGAAGGGTATCGAGATCCTGAAGGGACATAAACAGCAGCGTGCAGTGATCAGAACCCATTCCACCAGACCATTGCTAGACATCGCGGAGGACTTGGGAAGACCATGAGGACCACCTGTTTCACGACTGCTCTGTTCGGCCTGAGTGTTGGTCTGATCAGCCTTGAAGCTGGCTTATCAGGGGCACAGGCTGGTTGCAACTTCCTCCCCCCAGTCGGCGGAAACGGAAGCAGCAACATCGTCAAAAAACGGGTGAGCAGAGAGAAGCTGATCGGCCGCACCAACTGGAACACAGACTTTGCTGTCAATGCTCCGTACAGCAGTTTCAAGCTTTTCTTCACAGCGGACTCCACTGCCAGCGGTACCTATCCAGTTGAAGCATTCCTGAAATTCACTGACGGCAGCAATCTGCGCGTGGTGAAGGAGTCAATGACTCCTCCAATCGGCACAGGCAGGCAATTCGGACCGTTCACCGTTCCCCAGGGCAAACAGGTCAATCAGGTGAACTTCAAGATCGGAGCAGGCAGCGATCCCAACTCAACAGGATTCAGCTACCGCATTTCCGTTCAGGGCTGCAACTGATCCATTCCAGAGAGCAATGCGTGATCGCCTCTGGATTGTCATCCCCGCAGCGGGATTTCCATTCCTGCTCGTGCTGTTCATTGTTCTCTGGCAGTCTCTGCAACAACAGAACCGCACCATTCAGAACCTGGTGAAGCAGCTCGACGGACTCGAAGGTGTCGAGCTGCGTAACAGGGAAGGGAACCAAGCACTGATCGAACAGCAGCTTGAGGTTCTCCAGACAAGACAACAAAAGCTGCAGAGGCAGATCAGCAATCTGGAAAGCTGGCAGCGTGCTTCCGGTGATCGGGAACGGACCCTCTGGAACAGGCTCGAAACACCGTTCCCACCCACTCTGGGTCCCGACCTTACCGACGAGCGGGACATTGAGCGAACAACACCACCCGAACTGCCTTCATCTCCACAGCTGTCATCACCACGGCCTTCATCTCAGCAGCCTTCATCTCGACAGCCTTCATCTCAGCAGCCGTCATCTCAACAGCCAGTGATCAGCCCTTGACCGCATCGCCAGTGGCACTGGGAAGAATGAAGCGCTGCAGAAGAATGAACAGCAGCAGCACCGGAAGGATAGAAATCACGGATCCTGCGGCCACAATTCTCCAATCGAGAGAAAAACTGCTGGCCAGCTGCTGCAGACCCAGCGGCAACGTGAACAGCTGAGGATCATCCAGAATCACCAGCGGCCAGAGGAAATCGCTCCAGGTGCCGATGAAGACAAACATGGCCAGGGTGATGAGATCAGCTCGTGCGGCTGGAATCATCACGTTCCACCACTCACCGAGCTTGCTGCAGCCATCCATTCGAGCGGCCTCTTCCAACTCAGCCGGAACACCGAGAAAGCTCTGACGTAGGAGATACAACCCGAAGGCGGTTGCCGCCTGGGGAATGACAAGAGCCATCAGGGTGTTGCGCAGACCCAGCTGCACCATCAGGAGATAAAGGGGGATCATCACCACCTGAAACGGAATCAGGATGGTGGCGACCACCAAGCCCAGCACCAAGCCACGGCCGGTGAAGCGCATTCGTGCCAGGGGGTAGGCCGCCAGGGAGCAGAACAGCAGATTGGCCACCACAGCCAACAGGCTGACCACTGTGCTGTTGAACAGATAGCGACCCAGTGGGTTGTCTCGAAACAGCCGTCCGTAGGCATCAAGGCTGGGTTGTAAGGGCAGCAGCGCTGGAGGGCTCGTAAAAATGTCCTCTGCAGGGCCCTTCAGAGACGTGCTTACCAGCCAGAGAAGGGGCACAAGCACGACCAGTGCCAGCAACAGCAGTATCAGCAGCTGGAGCAACGCCCCGGCACGAAGCCCAGCTTTGCCCGCTGGGCCTCGAGTGACGGAGGACTGCATCAATTTCAGAGAGTGGGGCGGGCTTCAAGAGGTGCGGTGTCCCTCTGCGGATGCAAAGCCTGTTGTGCAGACCCAGCCACCAGACGGTTCAGAGCATTCACAAATGCCTGAGCCGCAGCCACCACCACATCCGTATCGGCGGAATGACCCGAATACAACTCACCGTCGCGTCGCAGCCTGATGGTCACCTCACCGATGGCATCAATGCCCTCGGTCACAGATTTCACGGAGAACTCCACCAGTTCATTGGGCTCCCCGGCCAGAGCATTGAGGGCTTGACAAACGGCATCAACAGGACCGGTGCCGATCGACGCCATGGTCTGCTCATTGCCATCTTCATCCGCCAAGGTGACAGTGGCAGTGGGGCTGAGGCTGCTGCCGCAACTCACCTGCACCAGCTTCAGCAGATAGCGGGCCTCCGGCTGCTGAACCTGCTCACTGACAATGGCTTCAAGGTCACGATCAGTGATTTCGCGTTTGCGATCGGCGAGGTCCTTGAAACGAGCGAAAGCATCATCAAGATCTTCACGGCTGAGGTCGTACCCCAGCTCTTCCAGACGCGCGCGCACGGCACTGCGACCACTTAACTTTCCCAGGGAAATGCGGTTATCACTGAGCCCCACAGTGCGTGCGTCGACGATTTCATAGGTCAGCCGGTTCTTGAGTACACCGTCCTGATGAATCCCCGATTCATGGGCGAACGCATTGGCACCCACGATCGCCTTGTTGGGCTGAACCACCATGCCGGTGAGGTTGGAGACCAGGCGTGAGGTTTTGGTGATCTCCTCAGTACGCACAGCAGTCAGTGGAGTCGGCGAATCCGCATCGCGTCCGAAGAAGGGATTGAAGTAGCGGCGGCGCACATGCAATGCCATCACCAGTTCCTCGAGGGCAGCGTTACCAGCTCGCTCACCGATGCCGTTGATCGTGCATTCGAGCTGTCGCGCTCCGTTCTTGACAGCCTCCAGGAAGTTGGCGACAGCAAGGCCAAGATCGTTGTGTCCATGCACTGACAACACTGCATCGCCGATGTTGGGAACATGGCGATCAATACCCGCGATCAGCTCGCCGAACTCAGTCGGCGTGGTGTATCCGACCGTGTCAGGGATGTTGATGGTGGTGGCGCCTGCAGCGATCGCTGCCTCGATGACTTCGTAAAGAAATTCAGGATCACTGCGTCCTGCGTCTTCGCAGGAGAATTCAACGTCATCGACCAGGGAGTGGGCGTAAGCCACCATGTCGGGGACGATGGCCAGCACCTCCTTTCGACTTTTTCGCAGCTTGTGTTCAAGGTGAATATCACTGGTTGCGATAAAGGTGTGAATCCGTCTCCGCGGTGCAGGAGCTACTGCTTCAGCGCAGGCTTTGATATCGCCCCTGGACGCTCGAGACAGCCCACAGATCACTGGGCCGTGTTCTCCCCCGACCTGCTGGGCGATGCGCTGGACAGCGGCAAAGTCCCCTGGACTGGCAAAAGGGAAGCCCGCCTCGATCACATCGACGCCCAGTCTCGCCAGCTGCTGCGCGATCGCCAGCTTCTCCTCAAGATTGAGACTGGCTCCCGGAGATTGCTCACCGTCCCGGAGGGTGGTGTCAAAGACCAGAACGCGGCCTGGGTCGTGGGCCATGGCAAAAGCCTCGACACGATTTAGTCGGAATGACTATGGATAAGACCACTCTAAGCGAGTGAGCCAGTGCCAATGCTGTAGATCCCGCCCGTAATCCCGGTACATTCACACGGTTGATGGGACGGAAAAGTGGCCAACGGGGCACTGGCTCTTGTTCTGCATGCCCATCTGCCGTACGTCCGCGGCGCAGAAGCCCACTCGCTTGAAGAGGACTGGTTCTTCCAGGCACTGATCGAGTGCTATCTCCCCCTGCTGGAGACCCTCGAGCGAGCTGCTACCGATCCGGGACAGAGCCCACAGCTGACCATGGGGTTATCGCCCACTCTGCTGTCACTGCTGGCCGATTCCACGCTGAGACAGCGTTTTCCGGCCTGGGTCAAAGCACGACTCAACCTGTTGCACCATGCCCCGTCTGACCGGCGAGCTGCAGCGGAGCATCTGGCCAGCTGCTTCGAGCGGCACCTCACTGCCTGGCAACACTGTGACGGCGACGTCATTCCACGGTTCCGTGAACTCCAGCGCCAAGGTGTTCTCGATCTGCTCACCTGTGGGGCCACACACGGGTATCTACCCCTGCTGAGAGAGCACCCTGAGGTGGTGCGTGCTCAGTTGCGAACGGCCGTCAGAGAGCACCACAGATTGCTGGGAGAGTGGCCTCTGGGCATCTGGCTTCCCGAATGTGCCTACTACGAAGAACTGGATCGCTGGATGCGCGATGCAGGACTGCGCTACGCCGTCCTCGATGGGCACGGACTTCTGCATGCCGAACCCCGCCCGCGCTACGGGGTTTATGCCCCGATCGTGAGCCGGCAGGGAGTGGCCTTCTTCGGTCGTGACAGTGATGCCACCCTCCCAGTCTGGTCAGCGAAGGATGGCTATCCGGGTGACCCCTGGTACAGGGAATTTCACCGAGATCTGGGCTGGGATCTGCCAGCTGAACAGATCGAAGCCATGGGGCTTCCGGCCCAGCGTCCACTGGGACTGAAGCTGCACCGGGTCAGCGATCCGGCCGGTGGTCTGGATGGCAAGCAGCCGTACCAGCCTCAACGGGCGATCGAACGCACCCGTGACCATGCCCGGCATTTCCTGACGGGCAGACGACAGCAACTTGATCGGCTGAGCGACGGCATGGCTATTGAACCTCTGCTCGTGGCACCTTTTGATGCTGAGCTCTTTGGCCACTGGTGGTTTGAGGGTCCTGGTTTTCTGGCCGAACTGTTCCGCCAGGCACCGGAACAGAACATCCGATTCACCAGCCTGCGTGGCGTGCTGAACGATCAACCGAATCTTCAGATCTGCAGTCCCTGCCCTTCCAGCTGGGGCAGGGGTGGTTTTCACGATTACTGGCTCAACGAAACCAATGCCTGGATCATTCCTGAATGGAGCCGAGCAGGTCGAGCCATGGTGGAACGCTGCAGTCGCGGGGTGGGCAGCGAACTGGACCTTCGTCTGTTGCATCAGGCCGGACGGGAACTACTGCTGGCCCAGTCCTCCGACTGGAGCTTCATTCTCAGAGCAGGCACCACAACGGAACTGGCCCGTGAGCGCATCGAGCGTCACCTCGAACGCTTCTGGCGCTTGATCGCCGCGATCGAGCGACGGGAGCAACTACCGGAGGGATGGCTCGAGGAACTGGAGCAGGAAGACGCCCTCTTCCCCTTGATTCAGCCAGCTGACTGGAGCAGCATCATTACCTGAACCCTGGCGCCTGGCGTTTCGCTGCTCCGAGCACAAGCCCACGCCGCAGCTCCCATGGAGACAGGGCAAACAATCGCAACATCACTGCCATCAGCCGGGGCAGCGGCAAGGTGTTGGTCAGGAAGCCAAACCACTCCTCCCGCGGCAGCGCAAAGAAGGTGGCGAAATGGGTTCGCAGCAGGCTTTCGTTGAATCCCATCAGACGGCCCAGACCGAACTGATACAGCTGATGCCGCAGGACGAGCTCCGCTGGCCAGAGGGCCTGCCAGCCATGGCTGACAAGCTCAGCGGGCCTCAACGATGGATCAGCCAGTGCTGCTGCCAGAGAATCCGCCAATCCAGGGCCCCGACGCAGAAGTGCACCCACCAGGTAGCCCGATGCCGGATGCACCATGCTCGCCGCACCTCCAAAGGCCAGCACCGGCTGACTGCGATCAGGCAGCGGCAGATTCATGGGGAAGAGGCAAAACTCCTCATGGATCACCTCGGTGATCTCCACGCCGCGCCGATCCAAGCGCTGCTGCAGCCGTTGCTTCAGCACATCGTAGGGAACCCCGGGTGCCAGAGCGAGCGATGTTTCCTCAACGAAGAAGATCCTATCCCCCAGATCCATCGCATACAGAAATGTGGGCGGTTCTAGGCGCTGCTCGTCGCTGAGGTGATCGCAGCGGTAATCCATCAGCACAAACCGACCGCTGTTGATTGGATCCTCTGAAAACCGTCCCACGACGCCATAGGCCGCCTGCCCCGCCACCGGCCCCTGGTCAGGACGGCGAATGTGTGGGCTGCTGGCACCGGATGCATCAATAACAAGCCTGGCCTTGTGCACTTCGCCGGAGGCGCAGCTGACCAGAGTGTGCTCTGGTCCTGCTTCGACCCGTTCGGCGGAGTCGTGATACCAGACCACGCCATCGGCGCGCTTCAGCAAATAGCGCTGTAGGGCAGCCCGATCGAACAAGCCGTAGTCGATGCCGTGAACCAGCGGTTGATCTGCGGCCTCGGAACCACCAGCTCCGAAGTAACTGAGCGTGTCGCTCCAGCGATGCTCAATCAGATGCTCAAGGTCGAGATCCTTCAACTCATCGACCCAGATGCCGTAGGTGTTGGGCCATGGTGCATCCACGGGCTCGGGAGCAATGCCCTCAACAGCGACTCCGCGCTGGTGCAGCTCAGAGGCAATACAGAGAGCGGCGGGCCCGCCCCCAAGCACCAGCACATCAGCGCAGCTAGCCAAGGTCAGCTGTCCGCCGGCGCACTCTCAGAGTTGGCTTCGACATCTTTACTGGAATCAGAGTCGGCTGAGGCATCGTCGAGCTCATTCGTCTCGGCTTCCGGGGGAACCAGAACGACCTTAAGGAGACGATCACCCTTGTCGAGCTTCTGTAGGCGAACACCCGTGGCTGCCCGTGACTGCTGAGGAATGGCATCGGCACTGGTCCGGACGATCACGCCTTTTTCACTCACCAGCAGTAACTCCTCCCCGGCTCCCAGAACGCTCAGACCCACCAGCTGATCAGCATCCGTGCGGAATTTCATGGCCCTCAGACCCATACCAGCCCGCTTCTGCAGACGGAATTGAGTCACAGGCACTCTTTTGCCGAGGCCAGCTGCCGAGGCCACCAGCACCCATGGCCCCTCACTGGCAGGGGTGCCTTCGTCATCACCATCGTCGGAACTTGCAGCGATCTGATCGGCCAGCTCCACCGGCAGCACATCCATGCTCACCAATTCATCTCCAGAGCGCAGATTCATCGAGCGCACACCACGGGCGGTGCGACCCAGTGGACGCAACTCGTCATCACTGAGGCGGAAGTGAATCGTCATTCCAGCCTTCGAGCCGATGAGAACACTGTCTCCAGGCACGGAAAGCCTCACCCATGTGAGCGCATCACCCTCTTCAAGACCGATGGCGATCAGTCCGTTGGAACGGATGTTGCTGAATGCCGACAGACGAGTGCGTTTGATGAATCCCCCCTGGGTCAGCATCAACAGATCGGTGTCGTCGTTGAACTCAGATACGGCGAGAAGCGATGTGATCGCTTCCTCCCTGGGAATGGGCAGCAACTGCACCACAGGTGTTCCCTTGGCCGTTCGGCTGCACTGAGGCACGCGATACGCGGGCAGGGCGTAGGACACACCACGGTCACTGAACAGCAACAAGGTGTCGTGGTCATTGCAGCCGATGAACAGCTTGACCGCATCTTCACCCTGACTTCTGGTGCCAGCCTTACCGCGCGTGCCCCGGCTGGTGGCTTCAAATTCGCTCACCGGCATCCGCTTGAGATAGCCCGTTTCGGTCACGAGCACGACCGACCGCTCGTTGGCGATCAGATCGATGTCTTCCAGGCCGCCACCAAGGTCGAGAATCTCAGTGCGACGCGGAACGGCATGACGATCCCTCAGCTGATTGAGTTCGTCCTTGATCAGACCGAAGACCCGCTCACGACGCCCCAGAATGTCCTTGTAGTCGGCGATCTTGGCGACCAGATCCTCATGCTCTAGGCGAATCTTGTCGGCCTCAAGAGCAGTGAGTCGCCGCAACTGCATCTGCAGGATCGCGTCCGCCTGAACCTCGCTCAGGCCATGACGGTCCTGCAGCTGCTGACGAGCCGTGGCGGTGTCGGGGGCAGCCCTGATCAGGGCGATGATTGGATCGAGCTGGTCGAGAGCCAGCAGCAGACCAAGCAGAATGTGATCGCGTTCCTCAGCCTTGCGCAGCAGGTAGCGGGTGCGGCGCTCGATCGTCTCGACCCTGAAGTCGAGGAAGACATCGAGCATCTTGCGCAACGTGAGCAGAATCGGCTCGCCATTGACGAGGGCCAGCATGTAGGCACTGAAATTGCTCTGCAGAGGGGTGAGCTTGTAGAGGTTGTTCAGCACCACCTGGGGATAGGCATCGCGGCGAAGCTCAACGACGATGCGCATGCCGTCGCGATCACTTTCATCACGGATATCCGAGATCCCTTCCAGCTTTTTGTCGTTGACCATCTCGGCAATGCGCTCAATCAGCGCTGCTTTGTTGGTCTGATACGGGAGCTCGGTGATGATCACGGCATCGCGATCAGGACGACCGGGCACCTCGAGTGTTTCGATGCCGGCCACACCGCGCATCGTCACCGAACCGCGACCACTGAGATAGGTCTCCTTGATTCCGGTGCGGCCCAGGATCTGTCCTCCGGTCGGAAAATCGGGGCCGGGGATCAGGGCCATCAGCTCCTGATCGCCAATGTCAGGGTTCTCGATCAGAGCCAGAAGACCAGCGATCAGCTCTCCCAGGTTGTGAGGAGGGATGTTGGTCGCCATGCCCACGGCGATTCCGGCCGAGCCGTTCAGCAAAAGCTGAGGAATCCGTGATGGCAGGACCGTGGGCTCTTGTTGCGAACCGTCGAAGTTGTCGATGAAATCGACGGTCTCCGCCTCGATGTCTTCGAGGAGCGAGTCGGTCGTGAGTGCCTGCAACCGCGATTCGGTGTATCGCATTGCGGCTGGCGGATCATTGTCAACCGAGCCGAAGTTGCCATGCCCGTCGATTAGCGGCATCGACATGGAGAAACTCTGGGCCATCCGCACTAGTGCGTCGTAGACCGCCGTATCTCCATGGGGGTGATATTTACCGAGCACTTCACCAACCACACGCGCGCACTTGCGGTAGGGGCGGTCACTGGTGAGGCCCAGCTCATACATCGCATAAAGAATCCTGCGATGAACAGGCTTGAGACCATCACGGGCGTCAGGCAGAGCTCTGCCGACGATCACGCTCATCGCGTACTCGAGATACGAGCGCGACATCTCGTTGCGCAGGTCCGTCTGGATGATCCGATCGTCGGAATCGCCGGGACCGCCGCTGCCGGGCCCCACTGAATCCGTCATACAAGACCTTTAGATCGTCAGCCACTTTATCGCGGATGCGCGATCGGATGACACCCGGCTCGTCACCTTTTGCTGTCTGTGTGCAATCAACCAAGGATCAGGACCTTACGCTTTGGCGTCGCCACTTGGACTGAAGTTGATGTCGTCCGACAAGCCCCCCGAAACTAAGGCTCCTGCCGAATCCATCAATCCGGATCTTCCCGCTCAGGGCGACATCACTGAGAGCGGGGCAGAGACGGAGAAAACCGCAGAAGCCCCCAAGTCCGAAACGGCTCCCGCTCCAGCTGCCTTTGCTCCGCCTCAGACACCGGTGAAGACTGAGCCGGCTGTGCAACCCGTCGCAGCATCTGACTCACCTTCGATTGCAGAGCGCATCAGTGTTCCAGCCCAGGCTTCTGCTGACGACAGCAGAGAAGAAGGCGGCGAATGGGAACTTCTCTCCAATCGCATCAAGCAGTTCTTCGAGGCGAACAATCTTCAGGATCAATGGCAGAGCCTTCGCCAGCCTCTGTTTCTGCTCGGTGGACTGATTGTTGTGATCCTGACGATTCGGATCTATGGAGGGATCCTCGATGCCATCGCCACGGTTCCATTGGCTCCACGACTGTTTCAACTGGTTGGCACCTTTTATGCCTTCTGGTTTGCAGCCACACGCCTGATCCGAGCCGAGGAGCGGAAGAAGATTTCGGCCAACGTGAATGATCTCTGGAGCAGCTTGCGGGGAGGCTCAAAAACCTGACCCGGATCGTCACGAAGCGCGAAGCACCGATTGGTAGCTTGATCGAACTCTGTTAGCTCCTGCGGTGGACATTCAGCTCGGACGCTCAAAGGTTGTACGCCGGGCCTATGGCATCGATGAAATCGCACTGGTGCCCGGCGGCAAAACCGTGGATCCAGAGGTGACCAACACCAGCTGGTCAATTGGAGGAATCGAGCGCGAGATTCCGATTATCGCCAGTGCCATGGATGGCGTCGTCGATGTGGGTATGGCCGTCAACCTGTCCAGGCTCGGAGCACTCGGTGTGATCAACCTTGAGGGAGTCCAGACGCGCTACGAAGACCCAAATACTGTTCTCGATCGCATTGCATCGGTCGGCAAGGACCAGTTCGTTCCTCTGATGCAGGAGATCTACAGCCAGCCTGTGCAGGAGCCCCTGATCCGCAAGCGCATTCAGGACATCAAGGCCCAGGGTGGTATCGCCGCTGTCAGCGGAACCCCTGTTGCGGCGCTGCGCTACGGCAAGGCGATCGCCGAAGCTGGTGCCGATCTGTTTTTTGTCCAGGCCACGGTGGTGTCAACGAATCACGTCGGACCTGAGGGCCAGGAGACACTCGACCTTGCAGCCCTGTGTCGAGATCTGGGGGTGCCCGTTGTGATCGGCAATTGCGTGACCTACGAGGTGGCACTTCAGCTGATGCGCGCCGGGGCCGCTGCCGTGATGGTGGGAATCGGCCCTGGAGCTGCATGCACCTCAAGAGGAGTGCTTGGAGTGGGAATACCTCAGGCCACAGCGGTGGCCGACTGCGCCGCGGCCCGAGAGGATTACCAGAAGGAAAGCAACCGATACGTTCCCATCGTTGCCGACGGCGGCATTGTGACCGGCGGCGACATCTGCAAATGCATCGCCTGTGGAGCTGATGCCGTGATGATCGGATCACCGATTGCCCGGGCAGAGGAAGCACCTGGTCGTGGCTTTCACTGGGGCATGGCCACCCCAAGCCCTGTCCTGCCCCGCGGCACCCGCATCAGCGTCGGCAGTACGGGAAGCCTGGAGAGCATTCTGCGTGGACCAGCCAAGCTTGATGACGGAACCCATAACCTTCTGGGCTGCCTAAAAACCTCCATGGGAACCCTGGGAGCACGCACCATCAAGGAGATGCAGCAGGTGGAGGTGGTTGTGGCTCCATCGCTGCTCACCGAGGGCAAGGTTTATCAGAAAGCCCAGCATCTCGGCATGGGCAAGTGAGCACAGTTCTTGCATCGAGACAAGGATGAACCCACCGAGACGCGGGTAAAATCGACATGTGCGGGCTTTGGCCCACACACTCCTCACACCCCCTGGCCCGACGCGTTCGGGCTTTCTGTCTTTAGGTCATCCATCACAGTTCAGGCGAAGAGCTGGGTGATTGAGCAGCAACCTCGGAAACGGTTGCTAAATTTCGCCCAATTCGACCGATCCTGAATGTCCAGCGCTGCCGCTGTCACCGACGCCTCCTTCGAACAGGACGTCCTTCAGAGCGACGTTCCCGTGCTGGTCGATTTCTGGGCCCCCTGGTGTGGCCCATGTCGCATGGTTGCGCCCATCGTTGATGAAATTGCCAAGGAATTCGAAGGAAAAATCAAGGTGTTCAAGCTCAACACCGATGAAAATCCCAACGTGGCCAGCCAATTCGGCATTCGCAGCATTCCAACTCTGATGGTTTTCAAAGGTGGACAGAAAGTCGACACTGTCGTTGGAGCCGTCCCCAAGGCAACTCTCTCTGGCACGATTGCCAAATACCTCTGAGGCCTCAACTGACTTCGTCAGCAGACCAAACTCCTGAGGGCTCATCCAAGCCGATCCAGACGATCGGCCTGATCGATTACGGAATGGGCAATCTCCATTCCGTTCAGACCAGTTTCAAACGCTTGGGGCAGCCTTTAATCCAGGTTCGGCATCCTCGGGATCTAGAAGCCTGTGATGCGCTGATTCTCCCGGGAGTCGGAGCTTTTGATCCGGCAATGGAAAAGCTTCATTCGACTGGACTCGTGCAGCATCTACGCAGCTGGCATGACAACAAACGCCCTCTGCTCGGGATTTGTCTGGGCCTTCAGTTGCTGTTCGAACGCAGCGATGAAGGCAGTATCGAAGGTCTGGGACTTTTCGAAGGCGAAGTTCAACGGCTACCCGATCAACAGGGTGAGCGGATTCCACACATGGGCTGGGGGCAGCTGAGACCCCAACAGCCCTGCCCGCTTCTTGTGGAAGGCGAAGCGCAACCCTGGGTGTATTTCGTGCATTCCTATGCAGCGGTCCCCAACAAGACCGCAGATCTGGCCGCGACCGTGAGCTTCGGGCAGGGGGAAGCTACGGCGATGGTTTGGAGCGATCGCACGGGTGCCTGTCAGTTCCACCCTGAAAAGTCAGCAAAAGCCGGCGCTCGGTTGCTGAAGCAATGGATCGGATGGCTGCAGTCCGGCGCGCAGCTGCCCCAGTGAAAGGTGGGCAGCTGCGCTTGATCGGTGGGCGTCGCCTGCGCAGCCCTCAAGGCCAGGGAACTCGGCCAACCACCGCGCGCGTGCGTGAAGCCCTGATGAACTTGTTGAGTTCCGAGATCAGAGGCTGTTACTGGCTGGACCTCTGCAGCGGCAGCGGAGTCATGGGCTGTGAAGCGTTGATCCGAGGAGCCTCCCATGTGGTTGCGGTGGAGAAGGATGCGCGCACTGCGGCAATCTGTCGAGAGAATCTCGAACTGGTGGCCGCCAACGATGCCTGTGATGCAACGGTGAACGTGATCAGGAAAGATCTGCTCAGCTGGTTAAAACAGGGGTGCCTTGACGGCAATCAGCGGTTCTCAATCGTTTATTTCGACCCGCCTTATGGATCCGGGCTTTACCGCCCGGCACTCTCCATGCTTCACAGTGGCGGCTGGGTTCAGCCTCAGGGACTGGTGATCTGCGAGTTCGCCAGCAGAGAGAAATTTGAAGTGCCGTCAGGCTGGAAGGAAACAGACAGACGTCAATACGGGAAGAGCAGCCTGCTGATCCTCAACCCCCAAGAGCACTGCCGCGGCGATACTGATTCCAAGCTGCGACAAACAGGCCGAGAAGGGTGACCGGAATCAGACCAAGAACGATGCCGCACAGAAGAGGTTCGATCATGGCGTCACGCCGAGTGGAAGGATTGACCACAATTGTTCCATGCATATGACGCAACTGTGACGACACCGTCATCAACTGCTGCAACGTTGGAACGACGCCGTGGTTTGGTGACGGCGCTGGTAGCCATGGCTGTGATCACAGCGCTGGCTCTCGGGGCCTGGTTCTATGTCAGCACCCGTCTGGATCCTTACAGCAAGGCGGCACTGGCATTGAACGGCGATGTGCAGCATGGTGCGCAGCTGTTCCGCATCAACTGCGCTGGCTGTCACGGCATCTCGGGTCAGGGACTGGTGGGCCCGAGCCTTCAGGCCGTAAGCGAACGACGACCGGACCGATCGCTGATCCACCAGATCGTGAGCGGAGAGACCCCGCCGATGCCACGCTTTGAAATCGAACCGGAAGGCATGGCGGACCTTCTGAGCTACCTACACACCTTGAACTGATGCCATCGTGAGCCTCTCCGTGGTGTTGGTGGAGCCGTCCGGTCCGCTCAACGTTGGAAGCGTGGCTCGGCTCTGCGCCAATTTCGGAATTGATGATCTGAGGCTGGTCGCTCCGCGATGTGAACCCAATGACCCCGACGCACAACGCATGGCCGTGCATGGAGGGCAGGTTCTAAGCCGAGCTCGTTGCTTCCCGACACTGTTCGAGGCACTGGCCGATTGCCAGCGCGTCGTGGCCAGCTGCGGACGCATTGACCATGGAGAGATTGCTGTTCAGCCTCCCGAACAGATCATGCCCTGGGTGCAACAGGGTCTTGAATCGGCTGCACAGGTTGCACTGGTCTTCGGCAGAGAGGATCGCGGCCTGAGCAATGAGGAGCTGCTGCTCAGTCAACGCGTTGTACGGCTTCATTCCTCGGACGCCTATCCATCGCTGAATTTGTCCCATGCGGTTGCTGTGATGTTGCATGAACTGGAGAGGGTTCGCCGGCAATTCTCAGGTCAGCTGAAAGAAGTACTTCAGGATGCAGAAACAGCCGAACCAACCCAGCTGATCGACTGCCTCAATGACGCGGAAGATCTGCTTCTGGAGGCGGGTTTCCTGTTGGAGCACACCGCCAGGGCACGCATGGCCAAGGTCAAAGGTCTGCTGCAACGATCCCTGGTACGTCCTGAAGAATTGGCCATGCTGCGCGGCATGGTCCGACAACTTCGTTGGGCGATTCGTTGCCACCGCCCGTAATCTCTGGCTTTCTCGCGCAGTTCCTTGGCCTCCAGTCGATCGAGACGCCAAAACCCTGGCTGGGGACGTCCTCTGCGGCTTGTGCTGCGACTTGTTCTGATGGGCGTGGGACTTGGCGTCATTACGGGCTCCTTGCTGAAACTGGCTGGCCCTGCCGTTGAAAAAGGAGATCTCGCACTTCCTGGGTGGCTGCCGTTAAACGAGCAGAGCCCAGAGGGCAAAGCCCAGCCTGAAGCGACTGCCAACGACAACGGAACCACATCCCTCAATCGCACCGAATCCCTGGGTCGCTTCGAGACCCGCAATGAACTCAAGCCGCTGAGTGAGCGCTGGCAGACACTGGCAGCAGAACAGCCCGACCTGAAAGTGAGCGCCTTCATGCTCGTGCTGGACGACGGTCGCTATGCACAGCTGGAGCCTGACACTGCGCTGCCGGCGGCCAGCTCCATCAAAACCCCGATCCTGCTCGTCACCCTTGAGGAGCTTGACGCAGGTCGCTTGAGCTGGAACGAGCCTTTGCAACTCAGCAAAACCGTGGTGGGTGGCGGTGCCGGTTGGATGGCGTCCAAACCGCTCGGCACCCGTTTCCCAACGCATGAAGTCGCCACTGAAATGATCCGGGTCAGCGACAACACCGCCACCAACCTTCTGATCGAACGGCTGGGAGGTCAGGAGACACTGAATGCCCGTTTCAACGCTCTGGGCCTGAGCGCCACCAAGGTGAACGACTGGCTACCCGATCTCAAGGGCACCAACAGCACCAGCGCCAGAGATCTGGCTCGATCGATCGCGCTGGTTGACACCGGTGAAGCCCTCTCGATCCGCAGCCGGGATCTGTTCCGGGAGGTCATGGGCACATCGATCACCAATACCCTTCTGCCGCGAGGACTGATGCGGGGTCTCGGCGGACGTCAGGGAGAGCCGGACGACAGCCTGATGGTGAAAGGCTACAGAGTGCTCAATAAAACCGGCGATATCGGTATCGCCTACGCCGATGCAGGCTTGATTGAGTTGCCTGATGGCAGCAGAGCGGTTGCAGCCTTCCTGGTGAAGGGACCGTTCAACGATCCGCGCTCAACGGAACTGATCCGCAAGCTGGCAGCGGCGATGGCGCCGGTTCTCAAACCCAAACCCGCCGTTGCCCGTTCAAGCGCAAGTGCCGCCAGCATCGATCCATGACACGTCTCAACAGTCTGCAGGCACTGGCCGCTCTGACCGTGGCCACAGCATCCATCGCGACGATGTTTTCACCGCCACAGCTTGCAGCGGAACAGCAGAAACCGGCTGACCAAACACTGACTCGCCGCAGCGATGTACGAGCCCTTCCAGGCCAGCTGGATGACGTGCTGATGGTCAATGACAACAACCCGGAACTGATTACCGGGGAAGGCATCCTTGTTTCGACCTTTCCGCAGGCGCCGGGCCTGAATATCGCGCTGAATGGTCGCTTCGACCTGTTCAGCCATCACGTTTACGCCGGTCAGCCCGATCAGCTTGACTCGACTCTCTGGCTCGCTGTTGTGGCTCAGCCAGCAGGAGATGCTCCAGTAACTCTGAGACTTCTGGGTGGCAGCACCTCCCTCTCACAGGCGACTCTGAAGGGCCAAACCGCTTCACCATTTCTGCCGTTGCCAACCCTGATGGCTGAATCAGGCACAGCGGTTGCCTCTGGTCCGGGCAGCAAGGTTGCCGGCGACCTGCTGCGCGGAGACATCGCGAACGAACTGCAACAGGAATGGCTGATTGCACCCGGAAACATCAGCCCCCTGGTGGTGCTTCCAATCCCGGTCGCCGGACTCGATCCACTTCTCAACGGGCGCAACCTGCAGCTGCGGCTTCAGAGCTCAGGTCCGGTGCATATCGCCACCCTGGCCGCCTATGGAAATGGTGACAAGGTTCCAGACCCAGAGCGGTGGATCAGGCTGCTGAATCAGGGACGGCAGAGTCCCAAGGAGCACCAACCGACTCCGCGTGGCGCTAGCGGCAGGATGGTCTACTCACGCGTCAGCGGTGTTCAGATCGGCAGTACCTGGAGAGCAACCCTGACCGATCCCGGATCCAGCCACCTGAACATTGAAGATGCGCCCGTCTCCTGGCCGATCAGCAGCCTGGAACGCGGTGAGCTGCAGACAGGACAGATCCAGACAGCGGAGCTGAAGGCCTTTGATGCAGGCACCGCCTGGGCAGCACATGGGAACTACGGCGTTGAATACGACCTGACGCTTCCACTGCGCAATCAGGGATCGCAGCAGCGAACAGTGGCGATCACCCTGGACTCTCCTGATAAAAACAGCAGCGGTAACGGCCAACTGGTGTTCAACGGCAGTGACAGCGGTCCGGTGATGTTCCGTGGACCGATCGAAGTGAGCGGACTGGATGCACAAGGGGGGAGACCCAGCGGTCGACGACGCTTTCACCTGGTGTTGCGACGGGGGCAGGAGGGCCCCCAACTTGGGCAAATCACACTCGCTCCTGGAGAAACTCGTTCGGTACGAGTACGCCTTGTTTACCCGGCGGATGCCACACCTCCCCAGGTCCTGTCTCTCCGACCTGTGAAACAATCCACAGAAGCACCAGTCGATCGTCCGTGAGTTCACCGCGCAAGCGCAGAGTTTTCCCCTTCACCGCCGTGATCGGTCAGGAGGAAATGAAACTTGCTCTGCTGCTCAACGTGATCGATCCCCGCATCGGCGGTGTGATGATCATGGGCGACAGGGGCACAGGCAAATCCACCACGATCAGGGCACTGGCGGATCTGCTCCCTGGTATTGAGGTGGTCGCAGGAGACCCCTACAACAGCTCACCAACCGATCCTGATCTGCAGAGCAGCGACGTGCGTCAGCGCCTCGAGCATGGGGAAACCCTCGCGACAGAGGAGCGACAGGTGCCCATGGTGGATCTTCCACTTGGCGCGACGGAAGACCGCCTTTGCGGCACCATCGACATTGAGAAGGCTCTCAGCGAGGGCGTGCGGGCTTTTGAACCAGGATTGCTGGCCAAGGCAAACCGGGGCCTGCTTTACGTCGACGAAGTGAATCTGCTGGACGATCATCTGGTCGACGTCCTGCTCGATTCTGCCGCTTCAGGCTGGAACACGGTTGAACGTGAAGGCGTGTCCGTGCGACATCCCGCCCGCTTTGTGCTGATAGGTTCCGGCAACCCTGAGGAAGGCGAGCTGCGCCCTCAGCTCCTCGACCGCTTCGGCATGAGTGTTGAGGTGCGAACAGTCAGAGACCCTGAGCTTCGCGTCCAGGTGGTGGACCAGCGCACAGCCTTTGACACCGACCCTGATGCCTTCACCTCCTCGGTTGAAGCTGGACAGAAAGCACTTCAGGAAAGGGTGGTCGAAGCCCAGCAGCGACTGGACCAGGTTGAAATCGACGATGATCTGAGATTGCGCATTTCCGCAGTGTGCGGCGAGCTGGATGTCGACGGCCTGAGGGGAGACATCGTCACCAACAGGGCTGCACGAGCACTGGCGGCCTTTGAAGGCCGCACTGAAGTCACGGAAGAGGATGTTGCCCGCGTGGCGTCATGCTGTCTTCGTCACCGCCTGCGCAAAGATCCACTCGAGCAGATCGATTCCGGTGATCGAGTCGTGAAGGTGTTCTGCAAGGTGTTCGAGCGCAGCGAGAGCAGCGATAGAGCCGAATTCGAACTGGCCCTGGCCGCCTGATGAGCCCACAGGAGTAGCCGAGCCGTGCGCATTCTCGGCATCGACCCCGGTCTCGCCCGGGTTGGTTACGGGGTGATTGACACCTCTGCTGGTCAGCAGACCATGCTCGATTGCGGCATCATTCGCACCGATCCTGGGCATTCAGAAGGCAAGCGAATGGTGGAGATCGCCAGAGACTTGCGGCAGCTGATCAGGGCCTGGCGCCCGGAATTGGCATCCGTCGAAAAGTTTTTCTTCTACAGATCCAGCAACACCATCGCCGTTGTTCAGGCTCGGGGCGTGGTGATCATGACCCTCAGCAGATTTGGATTGCCAATCGTCGAGTTTCCGCCGATGCAGATCAAGCAAGCTCTAACCGGCCATGGCCATGCTGACAAGGATGAGGTTCTTGAAGCCGTGATGCGCGAGCTCAACCTTGAGTCTCCGCCCAGACCGGACGACGCCGCTGATGCACTAGCCGTTGCACTGACGGGCTGGTTTCAGCAGTAAGAACAACAACACAAACGGAGATCCCTCACCATTGAAGTTTTCAAGGCAGAGAACACGCAAGCAAAAGCCGCTGTTAAGCGTGGGATTGAATGATTGAGCTTATTAACGAAACACCAATATCATCACGCTCTGAACATCAGCTAGCACCCCAATAAACCTCAATTAAAGAAAGCTAAAAGATGAGCACTTTTCCACAAATCTCTGTTGAGAAACCTGCCGAATTCTGGAGATTTGGATGAGAAGAGCAATGCCCTGACGATTAGACCTCAGCCACTCGCTCAGAGTGGAACATGGGATTCAAGACTTCATGGCTTACACAGCCTGGAATGGCTAACACATAGGCATAACTCTGATGCCAAGCCAATGAGGTATTGGTGATTGGGCATTATTTTTCACTTGAACGTGTCAGCTGATCCCGTAGACGGGCAGCAAACGCTTTTTCAACCAAGTCCCCAGCGAAGACAGACCTGCTGACAATCATGAGATCAGGACAAGTCCTTCTAGAGGTCAGGACAACTGTTGATCTGAAATCATGTGATTCATCTCTCAGCAGTGCGGACTGGACCTGGAATTGGCCTGCCTTGTGGACACTGGATCACAAGCTCAGTCTGAGCTCGACACCTGAACCTCTTGAGCATCTTCCATTGCTTCTTCTTCTTCAGCGCTTGCAGAAGGGAGCAAGCCCAGTTGCGTTTCAACGGTTGCCCGGTACCGATTCAGATCGGTTTCCAATTCCTGGATGCGCACTTGCTGGGCGTCGAGATTACTGGATTGATGGATGCGTTCCACGTTGTTCAGCATCCCGCTCCATGCAGCGAACAGCCAGGCTGAAGTTGCACCAATCCCGGCAGACAGCAGCAGCAATGCTGCAAGAGGCGTGGTGTACTTCAGGCCGGGTAGCACATGAACGGTTGTAGCAGCCGTATTTTCCAGCGTGAAGAACACCATGCTCAGGCCGAACACGAAGATCAGGGTGAAATTGATCTGACGCATGGTCCGAGTTGCTGGTGGACCAAAAACTACGTAATCACTTCCACGCTGGGAGCCAAAGCCAGTTGAAAGGATGAAGTTCGTTAACCAGCGAAAAGGTCGTTAACGAAACAAGGAAGCTTCATGCCATCAGCCTGAAAGGTATGGCTTGACTGGATGGGGCCAGATCCTGATCATCAGCTGGATCTGAATCATCTGCACCGAGTAACGGCACAAGATCCGACCGACTCGAACAGTCGGCTGCAAAGCCCAAGAGGTCGCTGGTCATTGCTTGAGCCGATCCATCACGACCCGGGAAAAAGCTCGCTCCTTGGCAGCGGTGACAATCAGCGCTTTTGAGAGTTGCTTCAGAGTTTCCACGTCATCGCATTCATCGATTTTGCGGCAGGCACGTTCGACGCGGAACTGCTGTTCGATGGTCAGGGGAATCTCGGACGTTGACACGGCAACCATGCCATTCAGCTCAGGCGAATCTGGCGAGTGCAACCCCTCAGCTGTGGAAGCTGCGCCCGAAGAAAAACCAAAAATTGGAAGGGCCCTTGAAATGCGCGCAAAAGATCACAATCTCAGGGAAAGGTTATTGTCATCAAAACGGGTGGTTTTGTTCCACCCAGCAACATGTGGCAGGGATACGAAGGTTGAGAAACATTGGCCCATGTCATAAGAGGTTTCGCGATGGGCACAAAAGGAAGGAAGCGATCACCGAGAGAAGCAGCAGCATTCATTCCTGAGAACAGCTCTGATGTTGTTCAATGGAAACACCTGCCAACTTTCAATGAACCAGCGGAGAAACGCATGAAGGCATTGATTCCTGTTTATGCCATTTCAATGCTTATGGCAACGAATGTCTTCGCCAATACTCAATCAGCCACTGCAGAAGGTGTTGACAAAGAGGTGACAGTCAATCGACTGATGTCCAAGGTTCCCCAGGGTGCAACAGTGACAAACACATCCTGCGCGGACATTGGAACCGCTGGTTTCAATGTCCGCTATCGATGCACTATCACCTGGCAGTGAATGGATGCCTTCAACGGGTCGATAGCCTTCAAACCAAGCATGCTCTGACCAGGATCCCAGTCAGCGAATGACAATTGATGCCATTCATGTTTCCTGGAGCGGAAACTATTCCAAAAGTTCAGAGCAAGACATCATGCGGTTTTGATGCCTGGCACTTCACTCTGCCTCCACATCCACAATGGCATCGCCGGCATCGAGATCTTCTTCACTTTGCATCTCTTTCATCGAGGACATGAGCTTTTTCACCAATCGGCTCATGAAATAGACCGTTGCAATCAGCCAGATAATCTTGATCATGGCTTCATTATGCACCAACAAGAGCAGCCCTATCAGGCCATCACAACAGGGGCAGGTCGTTAACGGAAGGTTTTGTCTAGAAAGCAGTGAAAATCACAATGACTCTTACGCGGCGCAGTTGGTCACTGCGGCTATGAGGGGAGGACTGGCTTTGGTCTGTCAAAACGAACCACAAGCAGTTTTTCCTTAGTCACGCTGCCATTTTGATCAAAAAGTTCTGGATGAGTGGTTTTGAGCCCAGTTCGGTCCTTTGTTTTAAAGGATAGACGCATTAATCGAATCGCCTGAACAACCACAAAAGCAAGAAATGCTGTGTAGGCAAGCGCGTTAATAGCTGAGAACACTGGCTTACAGATGCGTGGTGCAACATTAGTGAAACCAGGCCGCCAGCCTTGGCAGCAATGTTTTCAAGACCGTCATGCAAATGACACGGGCGGCTGTCTTCTGACTCAGTGCAGGGGCACCACGCTCTCCGATCATTGCCGATGATTTCGATGCGCTGTTGGATCGTCAAGCGGATTGTCTTCACCGCGGTCAATCCGATCTCGGCAAGTGGAGCAGAGAAGGTGCCCTTTTCGCTTCCAGTACGAGCGTTTGGAGCGTTCGATTGACTGCCCGCACATCAGGCATTGAAACAGAGGCGACATAAAAGCCGAAGGCTTTTGACGGTGAGACCCAGACTGCGAGAAGAACTGGCCTCAATCTGTTCACAGCAGACCTTCCTGGCGAAGCTGGCTTAACTTTCCGGCATCGATTCACTGACAAACGGAATCCGTCAACAGATGCAGTGCTTGAACAGCCATGAGAACACGATGACTCATCAACCCTGAATTTATTTGACAGACCAGAGCATTTTTGACGGTTTCAATGTTGTTGAAAAGCAAAGAAACGAGCATCACCAATCTTTTCTGAACAGCAATGTGTCACTTTTCCCATCCTGCGCTTGTCACGGATTTAGCTCCCTTCAACGGCTGAACCAAATCGTTGAGCAACGCTTGGGCACAATAAAAATGCAGCAATCACGGAGCCCCTCAGTGAGAGAGCTCTGCGATGACCAGAGAAAGCATGGGCGGGCAGGGTGCAGAATCACAATGGTGCAACGCCTGATGGGGCTGTGATGGACCGAACCGAAAGCACGATCGATCTCACTCTCAATGCCGCAGGGCTGCGCCTGCTGCTAGGTGCCGTGAGTCATCAGCTCGATCGATGGTCGGGCGGGGATCCTGTCGAGCAGAACAATCTGCAGGACATGAAGACACTGCTAACGGCTGCACTGCTGGAATGCACCTTTCAGGACAACTGAAGATCGGATTTAAAGCAGCTCCACTGCGAAAGGATTCACAAAAGCCAGGCGTTCAAACGTTCCTGAAAATGAGCAGACAGTTTTGGTTTCCTCTGCAGGCTTCATCGATGCCGTTTGGTGACTGATGCCGGCAACTGATAAAGGCTGGTTTGATTCTGTGGCGATCGACTATGCGCGTTGCAGGCCCCATTACCCGGATGCCTTCTTCGCCTGGATGGCAGACCAGTCGCCAGCACTGAATTGTTGTTGGGATGCAGCCTGCGGCAATGGTCAGGCATCCATTGGACTGAGCCGCTGGTTCAACCGTGTTGAAGCGACAGACCTGAGTGTTCAGCAGATCGCGGCAGCAGAACAACACCCCCGCATTCACTACCGGCAAGGAGCTGCGGAACAATCCGATCTGAGCAGCGACAGCATGGATGCGGTGCTGATTGCTGCAGCAATTCACTGGCTGGATGTGGAGCGCTTCAACCAGGAAGTCCGACGGGTGCTGCGACCGGGGGGCCTGTTGGTCTGGCTGGGCTATGAACCCATCCAAGGTGCACCTGAGGATTTACAGACGTGGCTCAACAGCCTCTATCACGAGCGACTCAACCGGTTCTGGCCACCTGAACGCACCCACGTGGACACCTGCTACGCCAATTTGCCCTTCCCAGTCTGCAATCAACCGCTGCCAAAAGGATTGAGGATCACCGAGCACTGGACGCAGAACGACCTTCTGGGCTTTATCAGCACCTGGTCAGCACTCCGACAGGCCAGCCAGCAAGTTGATAGCAATGATCAGAGCCGCTCACTGATCACCAACCTCTCCGAAGAGCTGAATGAGATCTGGCCTCAGGATTCAGCACAACTGACACTGCAATTGCCGCTGATGGGGCGCTGGGGGGTATTCCCCTGATGCAGGCCTTTGAGGAAGCCAGTAAACCCACTCTGCGAAGGATCTTCAGAACACGAAGGCGCCTGGCCTTTGAGGCTGAACCCAGCTTGCAGGACAGGATCCGCAATCAGGTCAGGCAGGAAATCAGGCAACGCCACCGAGAGGGTGAATTGCAGCAGTCCGTAGGGATCTACTGGCCATTGCCTGGAGAAGTGGACCTGAGCCCCCTGCGGCTTGAGCTGGTCCAAGAACTCGGGTTGAGCACAGCGCTTCCTGTCGCTGATGGACAAGGCAACATGACCTTTCGCCCCTGGACTGCGGCCCCCTTAGCCAGCGACGGCTGCGGGATTCCGGCTCCTTTGGATCAAAAAGACCTGAGTGCTGAGAAGCTGTCTCTCTTGCTCGTTCCTGCTCTGGCTGTGGATCGGATGGGCATCCGACTCGGCTACGGCGGCGGCTACTACGACCGTCTTCGCTGCCAGGAGGGCTGGAGCGAAGTACCTGCTCTGGTTGTACTTCCCGAAGACTGCGTGAGTGTTCAATCTCTGCCAACAGACCCCTGGGACAGACCTTTCCAGGGATGGTTGAGCGAAAAGGGTTTCCAACAGAAGTTGCCTTGAGTCCAAGGCAACCTGGCCAGAAGGGTTTCAATGGATCGCCGATCAAGCCCAAGCTGGTCTTCAGAACAGATTCAGATCCGCACGAATCAGGACTGGTTGAGGAGGGCAATCTCCCGCAGGATGGGTGTACCGACAACTGGCACACCATGGCCATTCCATCCCGTTTTGCACTGATGGCCGCCACAGCACTGGGCTTGGCTCTGGCGCAGCCAATGCAGGCTGAAGCCCATGGGGTGGAAAGCAGCCTTCGCTATCTCGACGGACAACTCGAACTCAGCAGCAGCTTTTCCACGGGAGAACCAGTGGAAGGAGCCGTGGTGAGGATCCTGAAGGCGGATGGAACACCCGGCCAGGAACTCGGGCGAATGGATGCGGAAGGCAGGCTGCAGATGACCCTTCCAGCACTGAAGGATGGTCTGGTGGACCTGCAGGTGGATGGCGGACCTGGCCACCGCGACTACCTCACCCTTCCTCTTCAGCAGGGGCGAGTCAACCTGGACGAAGTTGTGATGCGCCCGGGCAGCAGAAATGCTCTGGACTGGGCCATGGCACCAGCCCTGGTCGGCTTGGTGGGACTGATGGTTAAGGTGCGAAGCCCCCGACAACGCTGACCCAGCCATGGCTGAACCAGGCAGCTCCACAACTCGCTACGGCAGCCAGGCTCTTGATCAGCTCGCCGAACGACTGAACAGCACATCAGATCCGCGCAAGCGCTACGAGTATGTGCTCTGGCTCGCCAAAAAGCTGCCTTCCATGCCCCGAGAGCTGCAAACCGAAGAGCGCAAGGTCAAAGGGTGTGTTTCCCAGGTCTTTATTGCATCAGAATTGATCGACGGGCGTCTTCAGTGGCATGGAGATTCAGATGCCCTGATCACCAAGGGGCTGCTGGCCCTGCTGATCAAAGGACTGGGAGACCTCACCCCAGCACAGGTGATGTCTGTTGACCCTGGTTTCATCGCCGCCACAGGCCTTCAAGCCAGCCTCACTCCCTCACGCGCCAATGGCTTCCTCAACATCTTGCGGATGATGCAGCAGCAGGCGACTGTTCTCAATGAATCGGATTGAGCAGAACCAGCGGACCGACCGCTGCCTAAAGTCGACCCCTCAGCGCAACTAACGGACCCGCTCCATGGCGACAAGGATCGGCATCGGCCTGCTTGGCCTCGGCACCGTCGGCGCAGGTGTGGCAAGCATCCTGAACAGTCCGGAAGGTCGCCATCCACTGATTGCCGACCTTGAGCTTGTTCGAGTGGCTGTGCGTGATCCGCAGCGCAGCCGCCCCGTCTCAATCCCCTCCGAGCGCCTGACCACGGATCCCAATGAGGTGGTTGATGACCCCAATGTGCATGTGATTGTGGAGGTGATCGGCGGCATTGAACCGGCTCGCACGCTGATCATGCGAGCCATCACGGCCGGAAAATCAGTGGTCACCGCCAACAAGGCCGTGATCGCAAGACACGGTGAGGAAATCGCAGCGGCAGCGGCAGCAGCCGGTGTCTACGTGTTGATCGAAGCAGCCGTCGGGGGGGGCATTCCAATCATCGAACCGCTCAAACAGTCGCTCGGGAGCAATCGCATCGAGCGGGTGAGCGGCATCATCAACGGCACCACCAACTACATCCTCAGTCGGATGGCCGACGAGGGTGCCGATTATCACGCCGTTCTGAAGGAAGCCCAGGAACTGGGCTACGCGGAAGCGGATCCAGCAGCCGATGTTGATGGTCACGACGCTGCGGACAAGATCGCGATCCTTGCCGGACTGGCCTTTGGCGGCCCGATCGAACGCAGCGCCGTTCCGACAACGGGAATCAGCAATCTGCAGGGGCGTGATGTGGACTACGCCACTCAACTGGGATATGGCGTGAAACTGCTTGCTGTTGCTGAACGCCTGGAAAGCGATGGCGATCCGATGGGATCCCTGCCTCTGGGCGTCCGTGTCCAACCCACACTGGTGCCCAAGGACCACCCACTCGCCGGAGTCAATGGTGTCAACAACGCAATCCTTGTGGAAGGCGACCCGATTGGTCGGGTGATGTTTTACGGCCCTGGCGCCGGGTCAGGACCAACAGCCTCCGCAGTGGTTGCTGACATTCTCAATATTGCCGGCATCCGTCAGCTCAACAGCAGTGATGGCGGCCTTGATCCGCTGCTGGCAGCAAGCAGCTGGCGCTCCTGCCACCTCGTGGATGCTGGACGCATCCGACAGCGCAACTACGTGCGTTTCAACACGGAAGATGCTCCCGGAGTCATCGGCAGGATTGGCAGCTGCTTTGGAGAACAGGGTGTCTCCATCCAATCCATCGTTCAATTTGACGCCTGCGACGAGGGAGCTGAGATCGTTGTGATCACTCACGAAGTCGGTAACGAAGCGATGCAGAACGCCCTTCAGGCCATTGCCTCTCTGCCTGGAGTCCTTTCTCTGGCTGCTCATTTCGGCTGTTTCTGAACCCACCCGGAGGCCGTTCGCAGATCATGGGCCATTCGCAGATCAGAGTGTGTTCGCAGCCCCTGGCGAACACCCCCCGGGATGAGGCAGAGTTGTAAGAACAATCACAGCTCTGGTTCGCATTCGCGGATTCATGCTGCATAACGTTCATGCCGAACGATCTCTCTGTTCTCCAGGGGCAACGCTGCAATCAGTCGGAATCCCGGTCCGTCATGAGGCTCCATCAGGGTGACTGCATCACATTGCGCAGTGATGCCGGCCTGTTTCAGGTCATCGGCATCGATGGCGACCACGATCGTTGCTGGGTTCGCCAGTGGCCACTGAAGCCCCAGGGCTCCCCGGTCTTCGAGGTCCCTCTCGACCAGATCACGCCGCCGTCGGGTCCTGATTAAGACGCGGGGCCTTTGAATGGCTGCGTCTGACTTCAGTGGCGTGTTCGATCAATCCAGACAGTCACGCCTGGCCTCCTTGAAAAGGCACTGCAAACAAGTGCTGCCATGGAGAGCCATGGCACTCAGCACAGCCTTGGCGCTCTGCGTCACTCAGAGCGCCTGTCAGCCGGGCAGACGCAGTGATCGGATCACGGTGGCCAGCGCCGGTCGCATCACCTCTTTGGACCCGGCTCAGGCCAGCACCTTCGGAGCTCTGCAGCTGCTCAGTGCTCTAGGAGACACGCTCTACAAGAGAACTGCGGAAGGGAAACTGACGCCTGCCCTGGCTTCAGCACTGCCGGAGATCAGCGATGGCGGCCTCACGGTCACAATCCCCCTGCGTGAGGATGTGCTCTTCCATGACGGCACTCGCTTTGATGCGGAGGCGATGGCCTTCAGTCTGCGCCGTTTTCTGGAGATCGGCACTCTCAGTTATGTGATCGGTGATCGCATCACTGCGGTTGAAGCTCCGGAGACTTACCAATTGCGACTGCGCTTGAGCCGCCCCTCCAGCTCGCTTGAGAATCTGCTCACCGCCACCAACCTGACTCCTGTATCACCGAGGGCTTACCAGGATCATCAGGATCGATTTCTCAACGACCGCTTTATCGGAACGGGTGCCTACAAGTTGACCAGCTTCCGAGCTGTTCAGCAGCGACTGGAGCCCTTCAAGCAGTACTGGGGCCCCTCGCCCAGCAACGCAGGGCTGGATCTGATTTATCTCAGCAATTCCACCGCCCTGTTCGGTGCGATGCGCAGCGGCGAAGTGGATGTTCTTCTCTCTGACTCCATCGATGAGGATCAGCGACTGGCTCTGAATCGCATGGCCGCTGAGGGGCGTTTGCGAGAAGGGCAGGGTCCTTCCCTGGTGATCGGTTACATCACGCTGCTGAGCAACACACCACCACTTCAGAATCCAGTTCTGCGTCAGGCCCTGGCACTGAGCCTCGATCGAGACCTGATTAACAAGAGAGTCAGCCACGGCTTGCGGCCTCCGCTTTTTTCGTTGGTTCCGCCGGGACTGCCAGGAGGAGATCTCAAGCCCTGGCCACGACACGATGCCGCCCGGGCCAGAAACCTGTTCATTGAGGCGGGGTACTGCAATGGGAAGGTCTTCAATCTGCCATTCACCTACCGGTCGAATGTGCCCGCAGACCGTCTGATGGCCCTCACATGGCAAGCCCAAATTCAACGCGACCTGGCCGATTGTCTTTCTCTCAAACTCGACGGCGTGGAATCAACGACTGTGTATCGACAGCTGGGCGAAGGGGCTTTCCAGGCCGTGATGCTCGACTGGCGAGGCGCCTATCCCGACCCAGAGGCCTATCTGGCACCTCTGCTCAGCTGCAAGGAATCGCAGGGATCCATTTGCAAGCGAGGGGAGGCCGCCATCAGCGGTAGTTTCTGGACAGCGCCAGGCCTGGAGACCACATTGCTCAAGTCGGATCGCAGCCGCGGTGATGCACGACAGCGTGATCTGGAGAGGGTTGAGCAGATGGCTGCTCAAGGCGCCGCCTACATTCCGGTCTGGCTCGTGAAGCCGAGGGCCTGGAGCAGTACCTCCCTGGCCACTCCGGAGTTCGATGGCAATGGTCAGGTGGTGCTGGCCCGACTGCAGGATCAGCGCTGATGGGACGCAGTCGAGAGCTGCTCCGCTATGCGGGGACACGGCTTGCCCTAGCTCCAGTGATGCTGTGGCTGATCGCGACCCTGGTGTTTCTTTTGCTGCGGGTGGCTCCTGGCGACCCGGTGGATGCCGTGCTCGGGAGCCGCGCTCCGGAAGCAGCCAAAGCGGCACTCAGAGCGCGTTTGGGGTTGGATCAATCACTGGCGCAGCAATACCTGGATTTCCTCGGCGGGCTGCTGCATGGCGACCTCGGCCAGGCGCTGATCAATCAGGAGCCGGTCAGTCAAATCATCCGAGAGGCGCTTCCGGCCAGCCTGGAATTGAGCGTGACCGCCCTGCTGGTGGCAGCGGTGACCGGACTGGCTGTTGGTTTCACAGCGATTGCCCGATCCGAGGGAAAGATTGATCTGGCCGGACGCTTTTACGGCATCGGCACCTACGCCTTGCCGCCCTTCTGGGTGGCCATGCTGGCGCAGCTGCTGTTTGCCGTCACCCTGGGCTGGCTGCCTGTTGGAGGGCGCTTTCCCCCAGGCATGATTGCGCCTAATGGCAGCGGCTTTCTGATTGCCGACAGTGTGATCAGTGGTAACTGGGCGGCACTGCAGGGTGCTCTGCGCCATCTTGTGCTGCCGGCATGCACACTCGGACTGCTCCTAAGCGGTGTCTTCACCAATGCCCTGCGCCTGAATCTGAATCGCAGTCTTCGCTCGGATTATGTGGAGGCGGCCCGAAGCAGGGGACTCAGCGAAACCCAGGTGATTCTTCGGCATGCACTGCCCAATGCACTTCTGCCAGTGCTGACCATTGCCGGAATCACCGTCGCCTCGCTGATTGGCGGTGCACTGTTGATTGAAGTGACCTTTTCCTGGCCGGGCATTGCACTGCGACTGCAGGAAAGCATCAATCAGCGCGACTACCCAGTGGTGCAGGGCATTGTGGTGGTGATAGCCGCTTTGGTGGTGCTCGTCAGTGTGGCTGTGGATCTGCTCGTCGCCCTTCTCGATCCAAGGGTCCGGTACTGAACTGCAGCGTTAAGAGCATTTCAGGGGACTTCAATCCAGGAAACGCTCTGCACCGTTCTGATTCAGACGGTGCACATGAAGATCCCCCACCTGCAGGTGTTCAACACCGTCCTGCATCGACCCGGACACACGACCAAGCTCCAGATCAGAAAGAAAGCGCACGATTTCTCTCTCCAACTGGGCCTGAACCCGCAGAGGCTGAACCCCAACCAGCTCCTCACCGAGTTGGAACACATCCTCACCTTGACCGCCACCGCTCTGTCCCTCCACGCGCACAGGAGAGAAATGGCTGGCCCCTTCCACCAAAACAGCGCGGGTTGCGGGATTGGCGGGCAACGACCTGAGCAGGCCCAACTGCTCACTCAACGGGGGGGTGATCAGGTCAAGAGTTCCGCCGCTCAGAAATACAGCAACATCACTCGGCAGGGGAATCCTGCGAGGCCAGAGCAGGCTGCCGAAACTGTTTAGACCCACCACAGCGGCCAGCTGCCTGGGTGGACGCACTGCGGGCAGGGGCACCTCTTCGATCTGACACTGGAGAAGTCGCGACAGGTTGCTGATCGGAAGGTCATCAAGATCCTGGCCGCAACGTCGTCCGAGACCTATTTCTGGCCCGGCACCTGCGGCGAGCAGAGCTGTGAGGGCTCCCAGGGAATGCCCACCGAGCACAAGACGTGTCCCAGGAAGCTCGAAAACCCCTCTCTGACGTGCAGCCAGCACCGCATCCAGATCCCTGAGCCGATCGGGCAACACCTCAGCACCCGGCGGCGGACGGCGTCCTTCCAACAGAGCCTGCACGGCCAGCGCATCACTGCCTGGATGCTCAAGCACTAGAACCGGCCAGCCCTGACGACTGAGGGCTCTTCCAAGCCAGCGGAAATGATCCGGACTACCCCCAAGGCCAGGCATGAGCACCAGCCAATGACTGCGCTCGAGACCTTCTGCACTCAGCGGGCGCCACAGCTGGATCTGCAGCGGCTGATCTCTGTGCTCCACCGGCAGATTCAATCGCTGAAGGGCGCGATCGGAGGCGCTCTCTGCCTTAGAAGCCGGATCCACCCTGCGAGTAAGGGATGAGACCGGGAGTTGATTGAGGGTTTTGACCAGAGCCTGCTGCCGTTGCAGCTGACGCCGCCAGCTGCTGGCAACGGGAAGCAGGGCATCGAGATCGAGGCGTACACGTTTCGCCGGAAGAGCCTCCAGCAAATCGAGGGTCGTGACCTGCGCGCGCTTGTCGAGTAGCGACTCCAGGGTCACCTGAACGGTTTGTCCTGTGGCATCGTCGTCAACCAGAACCAGATCACTGACCTGGTCAAGCAAACGCCGGCCTGCCCAGCTGTTGAGAATCTGGCGGGCCATGCTGCGGTCGTTGATCAGCGGAGCCTTGAGCAGATCAATCACTCCCTGACGGCTCTCCTCCTCAAGCAAATTCAGCCAAACGCTCAGCTCGGAAGAGCCGCGTTCTTCACCACGGAGCCATCCACCCAGATCGTTGATCGACAAGGGCAGATCCATGCCATCCAGACGGACAACCAACTCGGCGGCTGTACGAGCTGGTCGCGGTGATAGGGCAGCGAGCATCAGACTGCAAACCAGTCCTACGGCAAACCGTTGTCCTGTTGAGCGTCTTCGCAAGGCCTAGGCCAGTTCATTGGTGGAACCAGTTTCCCGCACCTTTGCAGGAAGTGGCTTCAATCAGGCTCCTGGCCTCGCTGGGTGCGGGCGGAGTCATTTACATGACGCCGATCGTGTTCCACCAAGCCAGCTTTACGGCGACTCAGGTGGGGCAGGGCCTGGCAGCCGCCGCCCTGATTGGAACAGCTGCCCGGCTGCTGAGCGGCGTCTTGCTCGATCGGGGCCTTTGCTGCTCCTGGCCGGTGCGTGCCGCGGCAGTGCTGGCCTTCATCGCCGATTTCGTCTTGTTGCAAGCGCAAGGTTTTACGGGCTACCTCACAGGACAACTACTGATTGGTCTGGCAGCAGGGCTTTACTTCCCCGCCATTGAGCTGGCTGTGCCACTCAGCTGTGCTGGCTTCAAATCCAGCCGCGGCTATGCGCTGGCTCGTAGCGCTGATGCGCTTGGTGTCGCCATGGGCGCACTGATCGGTGCAATCGTCACAGCTCTCGGCCTGATTCGCGCGGTTTATCTGGTGGAGGCGGCGGCCGTTGCTGTGATGTTGCTTGTGCTGAGCTGGCGCCCCCTTCCCGATGGGCGGGCAGCCCTGTTGCATCTCGACGACAGCGGGGACAAGCAATCCAACGCCAGGGACCCTGCAGCAGATGGATGGCGCTGGCTGATGCCACTTCTACCGGTGCTGGCCATCAGCATCATCGCCACGGGGATGATTGCGCTCAGGCAAAGCGCCCTGCCTCTGGACCTGGTGCGTGGAGGCCTGTCGCGTCCAGCCGTAAGCGAAGCCGGAAGCGGAGCACTGATTGCGCTGCAGCTGGCTCTCCTGCTGGTTCTGCAATGGCCTGTCGGTAACTGGGTCGCCAAGCGCAGCCTGCGCTTCGGGTTGGGAATGGGACTGGCCGGCTTCGTGGCCGGCTGCCTGCTGCTGGCGAGCTCGGCGCTCTGGAGCGGTGGCATGGTGCTGATCTCACTGGCCATGGTGCCACTGGCGTTTGGAGAAGCTGCTTTCCTTCCCAGTGCAGCCGAAGCCATGGTGGAAGAGACCCCTCTGAAACACAGAGGTCTATCCATGGCGCTGTTCTCCCAATGCTTCGCCATCAGCGCCACCGGCGCTCCTCTTCTGGCCGGAGCCTTGCTTGACCAGCAGGGTCATGGCGTACAGCTCTGGTTGCTGATGGCAGTGATCTGCCTGGCCGTGATGCCACTGCTCAAAACAGTTCGACCTCGCTATACAGCAGGTCTGCAAGCAACCCCCCTGGAGAACGACGAGGATGTCCCGAGCCCGCGAATTGCTTCGCTCCATTAAAAATCTTTCAGTCCTGCAGGAGCTGGCCAAAACCAATGGCGGCCTCGACAGTGTCGGGGATTTGGTTGATAACTTCATCGACAGTGAGGCCATGGTGGTTTGCCTCCAACGTTTCAAAGCTCTGCCCGGTGGCAAGGAAATGGTGGAACAGCGTTACCCACCCTTCCAGCCCGATATCCCAGCCTTAGAGAAGCTGCCTGAAGGAACACTGGGTCGGGCTTATGCGTGCATGATCCGCCGACTGAACTACGACGCTGATTTTTTCCGACCAAGAGATACCAGCAGCGAAGCGCTCTGGCTGACGCAGCGAATCGCTTCAACCCATGATCTGCATCACGTGATCGGCGGATTCAACACCGAAACCGCTGGTGAATCGGGAGTGCTGTCGATCACAGCAACCCAGATCGGTTTTCCTGCCTACGTTTTGCTGAACACACTGGCGGGCTTCCGCGCATTTCGCTTCCAGCCGAATGAGTTTGAGAAAATCAGTCGCGCGATCGCTGTGGGCAGCCGCATCGGGCTGGAAGCGACTCCTCTTGTGCTGCAGCGCTGGGAGGAAGGCTGGGACAAGCCACTTGATCAGTGGCGCCAAGAGCTGGGGGTCAAGCCTGCGGTGGGAGAAGCGTTTGGAGCTGAGTACTAATGCTCGCCACCCAGCAGGCGATGGCGAATCTTCTTCTGCAGAACGAACGATGCTGGAATCAGTGTGAAGCCGTTGGCGAGGATCACCGGTCCATTCCCACTGAGCAGACCAAACACCGCCCAGATGGCGACCCCAATGGTGAACAGGAAGTACATCGACAGTGAAATAGAGCGCGTGTCATCGGTGCGCAACGTTTTGATGGCCTGCGGAAAGAAACTCATGGTGGTCAGCACCGCGGCCACGTAGCCAATTGAATCCACATCCATTGCGAAATTCACTGGAGCGGCATCACTCCATAAACTGCCGCCAGTCTTGCTGCAGTCATGGCAATTGGTCTCAGCGTCAGCCTTGAGGGCCTGCAGGGCCATTCACACGGCTGGCAACGCTGCTGGTGCTCAGCCTGGACGGCCTGCGCGCTTCTGGGAGTGCTGCAGACACCGCTTCAGGCGAGCGAAACAGAAACACGTCATGCCATGGCAGCCATGGCTGCGTTTGCCGAATGCAAGGTCCTGAACGCCGGATACAGCCGCGACAGGGCCAGAACCATCCTGAACACCTGGATCGAAAACAAGGGGCTGGAGAAACAAGCTGAATGGCTGCAATCACCCCAGGCCATTCGCGTTGTAGCTCTCACCAGTGAAGCGATGAACAAAAGCTGCAATGGCTTTGATCAGAACAGTTCTCAATTCATACCTGCAATGGAAGCGATTGATCAATTATGAAATGCAGGATTCACTCAAAAGACCAGTGAATCTCATTTCAGAATTCAGCAGATGCTGTCAACCAACCATGCAGACACTGATTCAGGAATAAGCTGGATAAGGATTTTCTTGAGCCATCAGAGTGATTCGCTTCAGACCCAGCCAAACAGCACTTGTACTGATCGGCTTTCAGAAAGACTACTTTGACCCGCAAGGAGCCCTCTATTCTGTTGTAGAAGAATCACATCGTGTTTCAGGCACCCTCGAACACACCATCGAGACAATCGACAACATTGCTGAATCTCCAATCACCATCGTGAACACACCTATCGTGTTCAGCGAGACCTACAAGGAGATTGAGAACCCAACCGGAATCCTCAAAGCCATTAAAGAAATTGAAGCCTTTAAAGTGGGCACAGCAGGAGCAGAGGTGATAGCCGAAATCAAAAAGTATGGAGATCGCATTAAAACAGTGCCCGGCAAAAAAGGATTTAACGCTTTCTCCAATACCGATCTAGAGAAGCTTTTTGCCGATCATCAGATCGAACAGATTGTGATTGCTGGATGTGTTTCATCACTATGCATCAATGCCACGGCTCTTTACGCGAGAGATCAAGGCTATGAAGTAACCATTCTCTCGGACTGCACCTCAAGCCGAACGCCTATTGAACAAGAGATGTTTTGCGATGAAATTTTCCCACTATTTGCGGACGTGATAACTCACGATGATTTCATTAATGCAATAAGAAGCAATTCCTGTTGATCGCCAGCCATGGACCGTTATCAAGTACCTGACGCAGCAGCGATTGCACAATCAAGACTGATTGAACGATTGGCGGAATCAGAACGCACGATGCGGGATATTTTAGTCAACCTTCCCGTCATTGTCGCACGCTTTAACAAGCACAACAAGGGAGAAATTCAATTTCTGAATATGGCCTGGAGCAGAATACTTGGATTCAAGATTGACTCTTGCATAGGAATGGAAATCAATTCCTTTGTACTGGCAGAGGATCTACAAAGATGGAACGAATTACTGGAACAGAGCCACAATGACAAGGAAAAATCATCAGACCTGGACAGTCAAATCCGCTTCAAAGATTCCAAAGAGCAAATTCGCTGGCTTCGAATCAAACTCGATCAGCGTAAAAACGGTGAGGTCATTGCTTTGATGGAGGATTTCACGGAAAGACGTCGCCTTGATGCTGAGTTAATTCAAGCCCAACGACTTGAAAGCATTGGCCATCTTGCTGGAGGCTTGGCCCATGATTTCAATAATCTTCTGCAAGTAATCATGGGATATATCAACTTAACCCAACGACTCATCAATAAAAAAGGAATTGATTCTAATTATCTGGAGACCGCAAAACAGGCTTGCCTACGTGCAGCTGGGCTATCGAAACAGATGCTGACATTCAGCAAGGGAGGTGAACCAGTTCAAAAGCCTGGATCCCTGGAAAAGGTTGTCAAAGAGGCTGTAGACATGAGCCTGCACGGGTCAAAACTCAAAGCATCCATCAAGCTTGAACCAGACATACCACAGGTGAATATGGATTATGGACAAATTCATCAGGTCCTTCATAACGTCATCCTCAACGCAGAACAAGCAACGGCCGAAGGCGGACAACTCGACATTACAATACGAAGAGCATTACAGACAGATAGCAATCCCAACCCAAAAGAAATGGTTGTCGTGGAAATTCAAGACAAAGGGATTGGCATTGAAGCAACAAACCTAGGGAAAATATATGATCCATATTTTACAACTAAAAAAACAGGAAACGGTCTTGGCTTAACGAGTGCGTACTGGATCATCAAGAAACACAATGGCAACTTACAAATCAACAGTGAATACGGAAAAGGCACGACAGTTCAGATTTCCTTGCCTGCCCTACACAGATCAGAAGCCTCAGATCAATCACAGAGCAGAAAGAATAAACAAACAACATCCATGAGCATATTAATCATGGATGACGAAGAAATCGTTCGAAAGTCAATGCAGCTCATGCTCGAAGATTGTGGTCATCACGTGACTTCCGTGAAGCACGGCGAGGAGTGCCTGCAGGCCTATTCAAAAGGGTTGGAAGAGAAACAATATTTTGACATTGTCATTCTTGATCTAACGATATCAGGAGGCAAAGGGGGCATCTGGACGATCGAACAAATTCTCAAACTGAATCCGTCGGCAAGAGCTATTGCCGCGAGTGGATATAGCCATGACAACACGTTATCCAATTACAAACAAATAGGATTTTATGCCGTACTGCAAAAGCCCTTTGAAATTGATACTCTCAATAAATGCCTTGAAGATGTCATCAATATGCAATCTGCCGAAAAAGACTCATGAATTCAAGCACAATAACAAAGCATAAGGCACAAAAAGTCTTCTTTTTTCAGGACTCCACAATCAACATTAAAGTCCTGTAATCCGAACCCACCTCGACAGCCATACCAATCTCCTTGACGCACACAGGACATCAAAAACAACCTTATAAGCAAAAATACTCATCCGTTGTTCTAAAGGAATGGTTAAAAAGATAATGTCAACATAGCCACAATCCTGCATTCATCCAGATCATGCCTCTCAACAATCAAGTTCCATTGGTTACGTTTCAGACTCGCGTCCGTGATGAAAGTGTACCTGGCGATAACCCATTCCGGTGGCAAGAGCTAAGCAGCAAGGACATTTTTAGTGGCAAAAAAACTGTACTTTTTGCACTTCCTGGTGCTTTCACACCAACATGCTCGTCCAATCACCTTCCCCGGTATGACGAACTCTTTGAAGAATTCAAAAGTCAAGGCGTTGATCAGATCATCTGTCTGTCAGTGAACGACGCATTTGTCATGTTCCAGTGGAGTAAGCATCTGGGAACCAAGAACATTTTTATGCTGCCAGATGGCAATGGTGAATTCACCCGAAAGATGGGAATGCTTGTTGAGAAAGAAAACCTCGGGTTTGGAATGCGCTCATGGCGCTATTCAATGCTTGTCAATGACATGGTCATTGAAAAAATGTTTGTTGAGCCTGATTTTGCAGACAACTGCCCAACAGATCCTTTCCAATCCTCTGACGCTGACACGATGATGGCATTTCTGAAAGGAAGCACATCATCAGGGATCGCCAAGCCACATGCTTTCATCGGCTGATTGAAAGGCCCATCACCCTCATCCTGAGCTGCGTTCAAGACCAAGGCCTGTTGATCAAAGACAGGTCTTGGTTACCTCAGTCTGATTGATTGAACAAACCCAAGGGCGTCAAGACAAGCCATGAAGAGAGGAGACATCGGCAGGATTCTTCTGATCACCTACTTTGTCTGGGCAGTTGCACCGGCAGCAGCCATCCCATTACCTCTGGTCTGCGAGTTAACCAGCGAAGAGTCTCCTTCAATCAAGATTCAACTCACTGAACGAACAACAGGATCGCTCAAAGGTGAATTGATTCAGAACGGCAGTGCACTTGGTGTTTTTCAATCGGGAAAACCAAAGCGAGGCAAAGATCCCTGGTGGTCTTTTCAAAAAGACAACAACAGTTCCAAAGGCCTCTCAGTTTTTTTCAAAGGCACAGAAATCTGGAACCCCTATCGACGGTTACCACGACCGCAAGACAGCAACCGAGTGTTTTTTGCTGGGCTGGCAGCTGCGCTTTGGAACTGGGATTCAACTGAACAGCGAAGTATTTTTCGTGGGAATATTGATTTACTGAAGTCCGCTGGGGGGATCTGGTCAATTTCCAGCCAATGCGTTGGCGGAAGAATTGTTGATGGATGATCGAAACAATACAGATCATCACGCTGGACTCCGTTGATGAAGTAAAACAATGCGTACGCAGGACCGACGCAAGTTACGATGCAATCATCTTGCGTGACTCGCGAACATCTCGGATATGAGCTGCAATCCGCAACCAAACCCAAATCTCAAAAATGAGTGCTTCTCCTAACACACAATTTTCAACAAGCTTAGATGTAACTTCATCGTTATAACCAAGAGATATGCCAACAAAAGTCGCAACCATTGAACCAATAATGAACAAAGGGAGAAACACGAAAAGAAATCCCCTGATCAACATCACCCAGGAGATAGAAACCAACTTGTCCGAAAATTTGACACCAGACTCACCACCATTGGCTATATAACAATTTCGCAATAGCACGACAGTCGCCACAAAAGTCAGAGCCCAAAACAGGTAATCCCAGACAGTCGGCTGCATAGACGTGGGCAAAATAAATAGATGAAGCAGAATCGTTGACGCAAGCCAATACCCAAACACATCAGACTGCTTAAGCGAACCCTCAGATAATTCGGATTTCAAAGCCTGAATTCCTAAGAATCTCACGATTATTTTGCAATATTTCCAATCCTAAGAAGGCGCAGGCAGATCGGCAATGTCTACAGCAACAACCCTTATTCTTCAGCTTGCAGCGTGTTCGTGATTTGCAATGATTATCTTTATATCGGAATTAATCTGGCAATAACTATTTCTTCTCTTTCCTCTTTTTACCCTCATTCCACAGGCAAATCACCAACCCAACAACGGCTGCAGTTAAAGCGTAGGGAAACAGCCAGGGGAAGATAATTAGTAGGATTATGTCAAAGTAGAAGAACCAAAACTTCTTGGACGCCTCTAGAAATTTTGACATAAATCTCTGAACTCTATAATCGAATGTGGAAGCAGAATACCACTACAGTAATTGGATATGAGGGTTGTCAAGGAGTAACAGAGGTTACGAGGCAATAACCCATTGCATCAGGATTAGCTGCTTTGGGGCATGCGTTCTTATTCCAATGCGCTTATACAGTAATCAGCGAAAAACTTTAGCAAGGTCTGATTGGTATCTATGTCAATTAAATAGCGGGAAGCGATATGAATATGAATCCGAACGAAAGCTTCATGGGCTATTTGCGATTACACATGAAGTTGACTGTCTAGGGAACATGAACAAAGGCGATAATGCCTTTGACGTAATTGAGATATTTTAAAATATTCTTGATGCTCGCGAATGAGATCCCGGAATTGTCCGTTTCACGCAAGAAGAGCTTGACAAGGCTATTGAGCGGTATAAAGAATATTGCGAAAACGTAGATAGTGATGATTTGAGTGCATATCACAAGAAGAAGGAAATTCAGTATTGGATTAATCAAAAAGAAGCTCGAAAAGAATATTCTGAGAATACTTCAAGAGCAGCTTGGAAAAATACATTTAAAATAGCAGTGAATACGTTGACATGAAATTATCCAAGTTCTGATATATATCAGAGGTGAAAGCCTTAGGGCAACGCATAACTAAATCAAACTTGAACCTGCTTCCTATATTGCCAGCGTGTCAGCTGTTTGTAGTTAGTGTCGTGATACCACAACCAATAACAAAGCCACGCATTAGTTATATATTTAGTTAGATTGATATCTTACCCACCGCAAATATGTGTTTCTGGCACGTAAGCGCCAAATGAATTTTTTGCCCTGTATTTTACAGTGATGCTGGCGCTTGATAAATAGTGGCTGTCATACTTAAAGGAATCAGGTTCTTTTAGTCTCCTTTTTGCTCTAGACACACACCTGCCAAGATTATCTCCTTCACTTCCCCAGCCTGTCTTAAATTCAAATCCATCTAATGATCTTTTTCTGGTTACGCTTCGACTACTCTTGGCTACTTTCGGAGCTGTTTCATCAACTATTAAATTCCCAAAAGCGAGGACGAAAGCAAATACCACTCCAACCGACTTGAGTACTAAATTGCCACGGAATATTACCTTGTTCTTACCAGCGTAAATCCAAGCAAGCATTATTCCAATAATTCCGCATGTCGCACCAGCTACTGGCCACCAAAATCGAGAATTGCCATCGCATACTTTTGCTTTCGAGATTCTCCAACAAAAACAATACCTGCTATAGCAATAATAAATTGAATTTGTTATTAATTAAATATCATGTTTTTATCTTGCCAAGGGCTTTGTGTTTCTTTCTTCAAATTGCCTTTATATTCTCTTAGAAATTTCTTAGACTAGTAATCAGAATTGATTCCACCAATTCAGTAGACAGTGTGATCAGCCTTCCTGACTGAATAGTTACACATTAAACAAAAACTCCATCACGTCGCCTTCCTCTACTTCATACTCTTTGCCCTCACTGCGTAGCCATCCTTTATTACGAGCTTCTACCAGCGATCCTGCTTCAAGCAATTTCTCGCAACCGATGGTCTGAGCACGAATGAATCCTCGCTCGAAATCAGTATGGATCACCCCTGCCGCCTGAGGAGCAGTCATCCCAGCCCTGAATGTCCAGGCTCGTGTTTCCTTTTCACCAGTCGTGAAATAGGTGCGCAACCCCAGTAAACGGTAAGTGGCACGAATCAGACTTTTCAGGCCACCTTCGCTGACACCCAGTCCATCGAGATAGTCCTTGCACTCATCAGCTCCGAGCTCAACCAGTTCCGCTTCCACCTGAGCAGAGATGCGCACGGTTTCAGCGCCCTCCTTTGCCGCCAGAGCAACCACATCCTCGCAGAATCGATTGCCTGCAGCGAGGTCGTCTTCACTCACATTGGTGGCGTAAATGATTGGCTTGGCCGTTAAGAGCCCAAGTGGTTTGACCATCAAAGCTTCTTCGTCGCTCAGCTCAACACTGCTCGCAGCGCCGCCTTGCTCGAGCACAGCCTGAACCCGTTCAAGCGCCGCATCCTCTGTCTGGGCCTCCTTGCTTGTCCGCATCTGCTTCTTCAGCCGTTCGCGACGCTTTTCAATCTGAGTGAGATCTGAAAGCCCGAGTTCAAGGTTGATCACCTCAGCATCGCGAACGGGGCCAACGGAACCGGAGACGTGAATGACGTCGTCATCCTCGAAGCAACGAACCACATGAACAATGGCGTCCACTTCACGGATGTTGGCCAGAAACTTGTTGCCCAGCCCTTCACCCTGACTGGCTCCCTTCACCAGACCGGCGATATCAACGAATTCCATCCTTGTGGGAATGGTTTCGGCGCTGCTGCTCAGATCAGTCAGCTGCTCCAGCCGAGCGTCCGGAACAGACACCGTCCCGACATTCGGTTCGATGGTGCAGAAGGGGAAATTGGCTGCCTGGGCCTGGGCATTGGCCACAAGGGCATTGAAGAGAGTGGACTTACCCACATTGGGTAAACCAACGATTCCGGCTTTGAGCATGGCGGGAAATCTATCGGCAGGCGCGTCTCGGCATCGGATGGTCGAAACACGATTTGAACGTTCACGGGCGACAATGGTTATGAATAATGTTGAAGGGGCCATGGGCAGCCAAAAAAGCCAGTCCCCTGCAGGGGCAACACCCGAAGCCCTGCGTGCGCTCACCCGCCTGAGTGGTCTGAAACGCAGGCGGCGTCGCTTGATCGGTGCTGGTGTTGCCACCGTCCTGGCAGCGGCAGGTGGAGTTATCTGGAGCCAAGGTCCAGGGTCTGATCGTTCGCGACAGTTGAGTGAGTACACCGTGGCGGCGGAACGGGGGTCTCTGCCCGGCGTGATCACGGCCAGCGGCGCTCTGGAAGCCATCCGACGGGTGAACGTGAGCCCAACGAATAGTGGTTTGGTGAAAGCGCTGTACGTCGACGAAGGCGATGTCGTGACCAAAGGTCAGGTCCTGGCCCGTATGAGGGCCGGTGACCTCAAGGACCGAATGGATGAACTTGCCGCACTCGAGCGACAGGCCAAGGCGGACTATGAAGCCAAGCGGGCCGAATATTTGCGCAACCGGCAGCTGGTGGATGTGGGAGCCATCAGCGAATCAGACCTGGATAGCTTCCGAGCAGCCTTCATCAGCAGCAAGGAAGCTCTGACCGCAGCTCGAGAGCGCATTGAACAACGCAACGTTGAAGGCAGTGACCTGCTGATCCGGGCTCCTTTCAGCGGGGTCATTACGGAACGCTTCGCCGAACCTGGATCCTTTGTCACTCCCACCACAGCGGCTTCAACCAATGCCGGCGCCACAAGCTCTTCACTTGTTGAGCTTTCCGAAGGCCTGGAAGCTGCGGCCAAGGTGCCTGAGAGCGACATCGGCCGCATTCGTATTGGTCAGGATGCCACTGTTCGCGTGGATGCCTTCCCTGATCAGCTCTTCCCTGCGAGGGTGCGCGACATCGCTCCGCGTGCACTCAAAACCGACAACGTGACCTCATTTGAAGTGGAACTCACGCTGATTGATCCGCCACCGACCCTGCGTTTCGGCATGACCGCGGATGTGAATTTCCAGACCGGACGCACCACCGCAAACACACTGGTGCCAACAGTGGCAATCGTGACTGAACAAGGGCAGTCAGGCGTTCTGCTGGTTGGAAAAAACGATGAGCCCACCTTCCAGCCTGTGCAGCTCGGTGCCAGCAGCGGCGACAAGAGTGCCATTCTCTCCGGTGTGAAGCCCGGCACACGCGTGTTCATTGACATGCCGCCCTGGGCGAAACAGCGCGACTGACCGAGCCAGGACCTCCCTTCATCCATGCCCGAAACAAAGGAGAAACCCCTGCTGCTGCTGGTGGATGGCCATTCTTTGGCTTTCCGCAGTTTCTACGCCTTCAGCAAGGGCGGTGAGGGGGGACTGGCCACGAAGGATGGCCGTCCCACGAGCGTGACCTATGGATTTCTCAAGGCACTACTGGACAACTGCAAGGGACTGAAACCCGAGGGTGTGGCGATCGCCTTTGACACCGCGGAACCCACTTTCCGCCATAAGGCCGATCCCAATTACAAGGCGCACCGGGATGTGGCACCGGACGTGTTTTTTCAGGACCTGGATCAGCTGCAGCTGATCCTGCGCAATCAACTGCAGCTGCCGCTGTGCCTGGCCCCGGGTTACGAAGCCGACGACGTGCTCGGCACCCTGGCCAACAGAGCCGCGTCGTCTGGATGGCGGGTGAGAATCCTGAGCGGGGACCGCGATCTGTTCCAGCTGGTGGACGACAAGCGAGACATTGCCGTGATGTACATGGGCGGCGGTCCCTACGCCAAGAGCAGCGGCCCCACGCTGATTGATGAGGCCGGTGTTGAGGGAAAGCTCGGGGTGATGCCCGACAAGGTGGTGGACCTGAAGGCCCTCACCGGAGACAGCTCAGACAACATTCCTGGAGTGAAAGGCGTCGGCCCGAAAACCGCCATCAATCTGCTGAAAGAAAACTTGGACCTTGATGGTGTTTACAAGGTTCTTGCCGAAGTCGAGGCGGAAGGCCCCAAGGCCAGCAGAGGTGCTGTCAAAGGGGCTCTGAAGGGCAAACTCAGCTCCGACCGTGACAACGCTTATCTCTCAAGGCGATTGGCCGAAATCCTGGTCGACATCCCACTGCCTGAAGAACCCGCACTCGAACTTGGCCCTGTGGACGGTGAAGGTCTGGAAGCACAGCTCAAAGATCTTGAGCTCAACAGTCTGGTGCGCCAGGTTCCGGGTTTCATCGCCACCTTCTCTCCAGGCGGTCTAACGGCCAATGCCCACCTACTCGAGACCAAGGTTTCAGATGACTCCGGGCAACCCGAAACGTCGAAGATTTCAGCAGCAACGGAGCTTGATTCCACTGACGCTCCAGACCGGAATGCCGCCTCCACCCAACCTGACTTAAAGCCAAATCTGATCAACAGCGACAAGGGTCTGCAAGACCTGATGCAACGCTTGCAGTCCTGCACCGATCCCACTGCTCCGGTCGCGCTCGACACGGAGACCAGTGACCTCAATCCCTTCAAGGCGCAGCTGGTGGGCATCGGTGTGTGCTGGGGGCCCGGTGATGCCGATCTTGCCTACATCCCTGTTGGGCATCGTGCCACGGCGGAACCAACGCTGAAACCCGAGCAGCCACTGGTGCAGCTCCCACTCGAGACAGTGCTGGAACAGATGGCTCCCTGGCTGGCAAGCCCAGAGCACCCCAAGGCTTTGCAGAACGCGAAATATGACCGCCTGATTCTGTTGCGCCATGGCTTGCCGTTGTCAGGAGTTGCCATGGACACCCTGCTGGCCGATTACCTCAGAGATGCAGCCGGCAAGCACGGCCTGGACGCCATGGCAACACGCATGTATGGAATCACTCCCACCCTGTTCAGTGATCTGGTGGGCAAGCCGAAGGAAGGAAAAGCGAGCTGCTTCGCAGAAGTGGACCTTAACCAGGCCGCGTTGTATTGCGGCATGGACGTTCATCTCACGCGCCGACTGGCCATCGATCTTCGTGAGCAACTGCAAGCAGCAGGAGAGAAGCTCCCCAGCCTTTTGGACAATGTGGAACTGCCGCTGGAACCGGTGCTGGCTCTGATGGAAGCCACCGGCATCCGCATTGACCTGCCCTACCTCAATGCACTGTCAACAGAGATGGGGGACATCCTGCAGCGCCTGGAAAAGCAAGCCAAAGAGGCTGCAGGAACCGACTTGAACCTCGCCTCTCCCAAGCAACTCGGCGAACTGCTGTTCAACACCCTGGGGCTCGACCGCAAGAAATCCCGCAGGACAAAAACCGGCTACAGCACGGATGCCACTGTGCTGGAAAAACTCGAGGCTGATCACCCTGTGGTGCCGTTGGTTCTGGAGCACCGCGTGCTGAGCAAGCTCAAGAGCACCTATGTGGATGCTCTGCCTCAGCTGGTGGAAGCGGAAACAGGCAGGGTGCACACCGATTTCAATCAAGCGGTGACGGCCACCGGTCGACTGAGCAGCAGTAATCCCAACCTGCAAAACATTCCCATCCGCACGGACTACAGCCGCCGCATCCGCAAGGCATTCCTGCCGCAGGAGAACTGGACGCTGCTCAGCGCGGATTATTCCCAGATTGAGTTGCGCATCCTCACCCACCTCTCCGGCGAGGACGTGCTGCAAAAGGCCTACCGGGAGGGAGATGACGTGCATGCCCTGACAGCACGACTTCTGCTCGACAAGGAGGAGGTTGACAGCGATGAACGGCGCCTGGGCAAGACGATCAATTTCGGTGTGATCTACGGAATGGGTGCCCAGCGCTTCGCTCGGGAAACCGGGGTCAACCAAGCGGAGGCCAAGGAGTTCCTGCTGCGTTACCGGGAGCGATATCCCAAGGTCTTTTCCTTTTTGGAATTGCAGGAGCGGCTGGCCCTCAGTCGCGGTTACGTGGAAACGATCATGGGTCGACGTCGTCCCTTCCACTTTGATCGCAACGGCCTGGGGCGCTTACTTGGCAAGGAGCCCATGGACATCGATCTGGATGTCGCTCGTCGGGGCGGAATGGAGGCTCAGCAGTTGCGCGCCGCCGCAAACGCACCGATTCAGGGATCCAGTGCCGACATCATCAAACTGGCCATGATCCAGCTTCAGGCAGCCATCGAGCAGCAGGCACTGCCGGCACGACTGCTTCTGCAGGTGCACGATGAACTGGTGCTTGAAGTGGATCCAGATGCTCTGGAACCGATTCAAAAACTTGTCGTCAACACCATGGAAAACGCTGTCAGCCTGAGCGTGCCACTAGTTGCTGAAACCGGCATCGGCACCAACTGGATGGACGCGAAATAACAGTGAGCGAATCACCCGCAAAGGGGAAGGGATGCTCAAGCGCGGCGCTTCAGTATCGAATGACCCTCGCGATATCCAATCACAGTGACAGAGATAATGATTGTTGATAGAGCAATTACGCCCATCCAGTCTGGATGCATCATCCACCTGAGCCGAGGGTCCAACAAAGTCACTCTAGAGACAGTCAGGCGATTGGCACAAGGGTTGTGATGAAACCTTTTTTACATTCGACATCGCTCCAGAAAAACAAAAATAACCACGGCAGCAATAGTCCTTTTTGATAGCGAGCGATGAACAAACCAATGAAACCATTCACCAACAGACTTCATACCGACTGGAAGCCGAAATCCCTTTGTGCTGACGCCTGTGCCGATCCGCACGCCAAAACTCATCATCGAGCGAGCGATGAGCCGAACTCACGATCCAGCGGAGTGTCATGAGCCGTAGAGCTTTTTACGGGCTGCACCTTCAGCCAACCGGTGCACCTTCCTTTTTCTCATTCGTCACGTATACGCCTCAAAGCAAAGAACAGATGGTTGCCTGTGGGGACCTGGCTGAAGGAGAGGAATACATCAATCCGGTCATCTGCGACTTCCTGCTGTTTGTTGCCGAATGGATCCTCAACGTTCCACTCAACAATGAGTTCCCCATTGGGTACGACGACGTGACAGTGATCTGCTCAAGACAACGAGGGAATGGGAGCCAGCACGAATACCTGATGCAAATCAGTGGCCTTACAGAGAATGAGCCAAAACGTTCAGTTCTGGAAAGGCTGCTGAAAATAGTGCATCGAAAATCGTGGAATGGTTTCAAACCAACGTAGGGATCAGAAGCAACAACAACCTTCAGTGAGAAGTGATGCGGCCGTTCAAGCCGCAAGTCACACAGGAGGGCAACCAGCAGGCCATCAACTTCCGCTAGAACCGATCAGGGGCAGCGAAGACAACAGATCGGTAACAACAGGTCAGAAACCAGGCAATTCATGGCTGATCCAGGAGTGGGCGGGCCGTAACCTCCTTGGAGAGCCTGATCAGACCTTTGCCACTGCGCCTCACTAACAGCCTGAGCAATCGCACCGAAAACTTCGAACCGCTGGAGGCCGGCAAAGCGACGATCTACTGCTGTGGAGTCACCGTTTACGACCTCTGCCATCTTGGGCATGCGCGCAGTTACATCAACTGGGATGTATTACGGCGTTATCTCATCTGGCGTGATTACGCCGTTACCTTCGTGCAGAACTACACAGATATCGACGACAAAATATTAAATAAAGCCAACTCCGAAGGATCAACAATGGAGGAGGTTAGCAAAAAAAATATTAAAGCCTTTGAAATCGACATGGCTCGACTAAACATTCTGCCTGCAGACAAAATGCCACGGGCAACATGTTGCATCCCGGGCATTCAAACTCTGATTGGCGAACTTGAAACCAAAGGAGCGGCCTACAGTTCTGACGGTGACGTGTATTTCGATATTTCCAAAGCAAAGAATTATGGGCAACTCAGTGGAAGGGATCCCAACGAGCAGCAACAGGGTGCCAGTGGCCGCATGAAGGAAGGAGAAGAAGAACGCAAGCGACATCCCTTTGATTTCGCTCTCTGGAAAAAAACCAAAGACGGAGAACCAGGCTGGGAATCACCCTGGGGACGAGGACGACCCGGCTGGCACATCGAATGCTCCGCCATGGTTCGCGAAGAATTCGGCACCACAATTGATATCCATCTCGGCGGAGGTGATCTTGTCTTTCCGCACCATGAAAATGAAATTGCACAGTCAGAAACAGCCAATGAAGCTCAGCTAGCCCGGGTTTGGATGCACAACGGCATGGTGAATGTCGGCGGCACGAAAATGTCGAAGTCGCTCGGCAACTTCACAACCATCCGCGCGCTGCTCGACAGCGGCGTTTCAGCGATGACTCTGAGACTCTTTGTGCTCCAGGCGCACTATCGCAAGCCACTCGATTTCACTGCGGAAGCTCTGGAGGCGGCAAGCACGGGATGGAAAGGCCTTAATGCTGCTCTTGGCCTTGGCAGTCAATGCTCGGATCAGCTGGGCTGGCCCGGAGCAGAAGCGCTTCCATCCGGTGCCATGCATGCACAGAACTTGGCAGTGGATGAGGTCTTAAGTGCTGCGCGCGACCGCTTCACCGAGGCCATGGATCAGGACCTCAACAGCTCAGGAGGTCTCGCGGTGCTGTTTGAGCTGGCCAAACCGCTGAAGTCGCTGGCCAACCGACTGGAACGTGGAGAACCAGTGAGCGAGCGCGATGAGCTGAAGACCATGCATCAGCGCTGGCTGTTGCTGCGTGAGCTCGCAGCAGTGCTGGGACTGCTCTACGAGCCGCTGAAAGCCATGGAGGGATCCGATGCGGCATCAAACGACAGCGCCGCCGTCGAAGCGGCGATCGCTGCCCGCAAAGCGGCTAAACAGGCCAAGGATTTTGCTGAAGCCGACCGAATCCGAGCAGAACTCACTGGTCAGGGGATTGAATTGATCGACAAGCCTGGAGGCATCACCGAGTGGCGTCGCTGTTGATCAGCGCTCTTTTGAAGCCATCATCGCTTCGATCTTGCGGATTCGCGCCAGAGTGGTGGTCCAGACCTCAAGCCTGAAGCGCTGTTCGGCCAGGGTGGGTTCAGCAGGGTCAGCAGCATCGACCCAGCTCTTGAGTTGTTCAAGCTTCGCCTCAGGGTCCTGCTTGGCCTCAAAGGCATCCCAGAGCTCCCGTTCAAGCCTGGCCCTTTCGATGAAATTCCAGCGCTTGAGCCAGAGCATCGTGATGGAGTGCATTCAGGCACCTGTCTACCGGATTTCTGTGGCATGAGCCCTAGGGTTCGCCAGGACAGGTGTGATGCCCATGGAACTGGAACCCGAGAGCCTGTCCAAAGCGATTCAGCTTTCAGTCGCTCCGGTGTTTCTGCTGGCAGGCATCGGTGCATTGATGAATGTGATCTCCGGTCGCCTCGCGAGGATTGTTGACAATGCGCGCAAAACCAAAACAAGCCTCGATGCCGGCGAGACGATCGATGAACGAGAGCAGTGGACTTACCGCAGGCGCATGCAGCTCACGATCCGTGCAATCGAACTGCTCACTGCTGCAACCCTGCTGATCTCAGCTGTGGTTGTTGTGATGTTCTTCAGCGTGATCAGCCGCATCAACCTCACACTTGTGGTGGTTCCCCTGTTCATCTCGGCGATGCTGTTGGTGATGTCGGCTTCGATCTGTTTTCTGCGAGAGGTGCGCATGGCCTCCGTCCACATCAATCGACTGTTCTGAAAAGGCTGGAACGAATCAAAGCCTGGTGCTCAGCCTTAACCAGTCCAGTTGCGGATCAGATCCACCACGCTGATCAAAAGACCGACAGCGATCACAACCGGTGAAATCCAGCGCAGAAAAAACAGGATCAGACCGCTGGTGGATGATTGAGTGACTGAGCTGTCTTTGAGGTCATCGAGGAAGGTCTGGGGCACAACCCATCCCATCAACACAGCAATCAGCAATCCACCGGCGATGAGCAGCACACCACCGAACAGAGCATCCATCGCCCCAAGCACCTGGAGATTCGTGGCGGCAGGAAGACCCAGCACAAAAATCACAGCAGAGCTGATCCAGGTCGCCTTGCTCCGGCTCCAGTTGCAGCGATCCATCAGCGACGCCACCGGGACCTCCAGCAGCGACACCGACGACGTGATCGCAGCGAGGTAGGCCAGGAAGAAAAAAGCCACAGCCACGATTCGGCCAGTCGCACCGATGGATGCCAGTCCTGTTGGCAGAGCGAGAAAAATCGTGCCGATTGTGGACTCACTGACGGCATCCCCCAGCCCGAAGCTGATCACCACTGGGAATGTGAGCATGCCCGCCAGAAGACCCACCGCGGTGTCCAGCCCCACCACTGAGACAGCTTCCTGAGGAACGGGAGCCTTGCGGTTGAGATAAGCCGAATACGCCATGATCGAACCGATGCCGGTGCCAATCGAGAAGAAGGCCTGACTGAAGGCATTGCGGATGGTGGTGATGTTCATCAGTTCCCTGCCATCCCAGCGCAGCAGGAAGGTCCTGTAACCATCCATGGCTCCAGGCAGCGTGCTGGCCCAGATCGCAAGGGCCACCAACAGCAGAAAGAGAAGCGGTAGTGCCCAGCGCGACAGTCGTTCGATACCGGCCTGCACCCCTGCCGACACCACGAGAGCAGTCAGCAGCAGGCTGACGGCCTGCCCAGCCAACGCACTGTTGCCGCCACTGATGCCGTCGAAAAACAGCTGGGCGCCCTCCATGTTCTGGGGAAGCCCCACATTGAGGGCATGGATCAGGGTCTGAGCGGTCCAGCCCATCAGCACGGCATAGAAGGCCAGGATTCCGCAGGAGGCGACCACGAACAACCAACCCATCGGTTGCCAGTCGCGGCCAGCCGCCTGGGCCGGAGCCAGCAGGGGGCTGCGACCGGTGTTGCGACCCAGCACCATCTCAGCCACAAGCACCGGTAAACAGATGACCGCAACGATCAATACGTAGAGAAGAACAAAACTGCCTCCTCCTCCCTGGGAGGCCCTGTAGGCGAATCCCCAGAGATTGCCCAGGCCCACTGCACTGCCCGCTGCCGCCAGGACAAATCCCAGCCCCGACCCCCAGTGCTCCTTCTGCGCTGCCGCCATGACCGTGAACACAGTGCGTTGGCCGAAGTTTGCCAGGGCCTGGAATTGAAGTGGGAGGATGGTTGCAACTGCCAGGATCCGCGTGAAAGCCATCAGCGTGCTGGGCTCCACCGGCTCAATTGGTACTCAAACTCTCGAAATCGTTCAGGACTTCCCGGACCAGTTCCGTGTGGTAGCGCTGACAGCCGGTCGCAACCTGCCCCTGCTCGTGGAGCAGATCCAGCGACACAGCCCCGAGGTGGTGGCCCTTGCTGATGACTCTCTGCTCAAGGGACTGGAGGAACGGCTGAACTCGCTCCCCGCAGATCAACAGCCTCAGCGGCAACCGGAACTGGTGGGAGGTCCCGGAGGTCTGAACGTTGCGGCCTCCTGGGACACGGCAGACCTGGTGGTGACAGGCATTGTCGGCTGTGCAGGCCTGCTTCCAACCCTGGCGGCCATCCGGGCCGGCAAGGACCTGGCACTGGCCAACAAGGAAACCCTGATCGCGGCAGGGCCTGTTGTGCTGCCGGAACTCAAGAAAAGCGGCAGCCGGCTCCTGCCAGCTGATTCGGAACACTCCGCCATCTTCCAGTGCCTGCAGGGCACACCCTGGGCCGACAATGCCCGTCTTTCCACGGGTGTTCCGACTCCGGGCCTACGCAGGATCCAGCTCACGGCCTCAGGTGGTGCCTTCCGGGACTGGGCCGCCGCCGATCTGGAGAAAGCCTCAGTAGCCGATGCCACCTCCCATCCCAACTGGAGCATGGGCAGAAAGATCACCGTTGACTCAGCTTCGCTGATGAACAAAGGGCTTGAGGTGATCGAAGCCCACTATCTGTTCGGGCTCGACTACGACCACATCGAAATCGTCATTCACCCGCAGAGCATCATTCACTCGATGATCGAGCTGGCTGACTCCTCGGTCCTGGCGCAGCTGGGATGGCCCGACATGAAGCTGCCGATCCTCTACTGCATGAGTTGGCCTTCACGGCTGGAGACCCCCTGGCGTCGCCTCAATCTCACCGAAGTCGGGCAACTCACCTTCAACGAACCTGATCCCGCTAAATACCCCTGCATGCAACTGGCCTACGCCGCCGGCAGGGCCGGCGGAACCATGCCGGCTGTGCTCAATGCCGCGAATGAAGAAGCGGTGGCCCAGTTTCTGGAAGAGCGGATTCATTTCCTCGACATTCCCGACCTGATCGAAACAGTCTGCGAGCGCCACCAATCCGACCGGACCGACCAGCCGCAACTGGATGATGTGCTGGCTGTGGATCAGTGGGCCCGTATCGCCGTGCGCGAACAGGTTGATCGGGGCACACGCCGTCTACCGCTCACTGCCATGGCGGCGTGATCAGTCACCACCTGCTGCTCTGTGCAACGGCCACCAAGGCCAAATGCTGTGATCCGACGCTGGGCGCAGCCAGCTGGGAGGCATTGAAACTTGGCGTGCGAGAACTGGCACTGGAGAAACCGGACAGGCCGGAGGGCGTTGTTCTGCGCAGCAAGGCTGACTGCCTGAGATCCTGTGATCAACAGGGTCCTGTGCTGCTGATCTGGCCTGATGGAATTTGGTACGGCGGTGTCACACCCGAACGGATCAGACGCATCCTCGAAGAGCATGTGATCGGTGGCCGTCCCTGTGAAGACTGGGTGATCCGCCGGAGCCCATTCAGCGATCGACATCAGCGCTGAGTTGGCTCAGCCAGGCTGAAGCCACACGATCGGACCAGCATCCGCTCTCCAGGCTGTCGCCGGGAGCGTGGAAGCCGTTATGTCCGCCTCTCTCAGTGAGAAGGACAGATACAGGCTCACGCTGAGCAGCCGGCTGCGAGGTGAGGGCTGAAAGCAAACGCCCGGCTGCATCAGCTGGCACCCAGGGATCATCGAGAGCCTGAAGCAGCAGGGTGGGCGGCAACGAACGGCGGTCATCGATCAGAAACGGCAAAGGAGATGCCCGTGAGTAGTAGGCATCCACAGAATCGAACCCCCAGCGGGGAGCCGTGACCGCTGCATCAAAGGCGCGGATCGACCGCGGAGGGGTTTGGGTCAGCGATTCATCCTCCTGCGGGCTCACGCCGAAGGGGTCTGCCAGTGTTTGTCTTACCAGGCGTTGCAGCAGCCATCGCTGGTACACACGGTTGCGCGGTCGTTCGATCGAGGCACTGCAGGCCGCCAGATCCAGGGGGCTGCTGGCACAGAACAATCCATCGAGCACCAACTGGTCAGAGGGAAGGCCGGCTTTAGCCCTCTGCTCAGGGCTGGCCAGGCAACCATTGAGCAGCATCGTGCCGCCTAGAGAAACCCCAGCACCGAACAGGGGCAAGACAGAAGTGGATGGGGCCAGCTGCCGGCAAAGCTCACGGGCACGCGCGACTGCTGGCAGCAGATCGCTGTTGCAGGCAGCGGCGTAGGTGCCACCGGCCAGATCTCTACCGGGGTCCGCTCCCCGCAGATTGAGCCTCAGCACCGCAAACCCCTGCCTCTGCAGGGTGAGGCCCAGACGGCGTAGGCCCTCCCGACGGCTGGAACCCCCTAGACCATGAAGGGCCAGAACAAGCGCTCTTGGGGTGACGGGATCACCCGCAGATGTGGGCAGGGGACGATCCAGAAAGGCCAGCAACTCCCCGGCTGCTGCTGCGCCACTGGTCAGGGCAGGCACAGCAATCCGAATCGGCTCTCCCTGGTCCTCGGGCAAAGGTACCGGCCTAATCGTGTCGCGCAGGGTTTGCAGGTCGCCGCCGACCCATGGCCAGCGCTGTTGATACGTGACAACCCCCAGCTGCCCGAGCAACTGGGGGTTGTGCTGAAGGCGGGAATGGAAACCCATCAAAGGCCGTTCAGACCGATCTGATCACTTCTTACCAACACCGAGCTCCTTCAGCTCACCGAGCAGATCACCAAGAACTTTCTTGGCATCACCAAACACCATCGACGTGTTGGCCAGCTCAAAGAGATCGTTCTTGATCCCGGAATAACCAGCGCTCATGCCGCGTTTCACGACAAAGACCGTGCGGGCCTGCTGCACATCAAGCACCGGCATGCCATAGAGAGGTGAGTCTGGGTCGTTCTTGGCCTGGGGATTGACGACATCATTCGCCCCCAGCACCAGAACCACATCCGTGGCAGGGAAATCAGGATTGATGATGTCCATTTCCTTGAGCTGCTCGTAGGGCACATCAGCTTCCGCGAGCAACACATTCATATGACCCGGCATCCGCCCAGCCACGGGATGAATGGCGTAATCAACCTGAATCCCAGCGCCTTCCAAGGAACGGGTGACCTCCCTGAGCGTGTGCTGAGCCTGGGCCACCGCCAGCCCGTAGCCGGGCACAATCACCACCCGCTCAGCCGCTTCAAGGGTGAGCGCACACTCCTCAACGCTGCAGCTGGTGATGTTGGTGTATTCACCACCGCCACCGCCCGAGGAGGACCCGGCTCCCAGAGCTCCACCAAACAGCACCGAGACCAGTGAGCGATTCATGCCGTTGCACATCACCTGGGTGAGGATCAGACCAGCGGCGCCGACCATGGCACCCGCCACGATCAGAAGCTGGCTTCCCACAACAAAACCGGCTGCGGCTGCGGCCACACCTGAATAGCTGTTCAGCAGAGAGATCACAACAGGCATGTCTGCGCCGCCGATCGGCAGGGTGACGCCGATACCGAGCAAGCCTGAGGCGATCATCAACAACCACAACCCGGCCTGACTGCTGCCATCGGAAGCGATCAGCTTGATCGCAGCCACAAGACAAACAACGGCCAGAGCGATGTTCACCAGATGGCGGATCTTGCTTTGCATCCAGGGAGGCGTTGAGAGCCAGCCCTGCAGCTTGGCCATCGCCACGATCGAGCCTGTGAAGGTGATGGAGCCAACAAAGACGGAGATCACAATCGACACAACCGCCACGAGCGTGCCGTCATCGAGTGTTCCGGGGAACAGTGCCGCGGCCAGAGCCACCAACAGCGATGACATGCCGCCACAGCCGTTGAACAGCGCCACGGTTTCGGGCATGGAGGTCATGGGCACCCGCTGGGCTGTGATCGCACCCAGCACTCCACCGACAAGTGAGCCGACGATGATCCAGGACCAGGCCTGTCCATCGAAGCTTGGGGTGCCCAGATAACTGATCAGAAGGCCAATGACAGCGAGTGCCATGGCAACCGCGGCGAGCTGATTGGCACTCCGCGCAGAGCGCACCTTGGAAAGACCTTTGATGCCGAGTGCCAGCAGCAGAACGGCAACGAGATCGATGGCGTAGTTCAGGAACTCCATCAGCTGTTCTCCTTGCGGGCTGGCTTGCGGCTGAACATGGCGAGCATGCGGTCAGTGACCAGGAAGCCACCGATCACGTTGAAGAGGGCGAAGCCAAGCGAGACCGAGCCGAGAACCAGGAGTGGGGTGCTCCCATCCGCCTTGATGATCGCGGTGAGTGCGGCCAGCATCGTGATGCCGGAGATGGCATTGGCTCCGCTCATCAAGGGTGTGTGCAGCGTTGGGGGGACCTTGCCGATCAATTCGAAGCCGAGCAGGCTTCCGAGCAGCAGGACCCAGAGGGCATTCACCAGAGGTGGGGTTTGGGAGGCAGTGGCCGCACCCATGAGAACAAGGGAATCCATCAGTTGGCTCCAGGGGTGAGAACGTCTCCGCGGCGGATGGTGCCGTCCTGACTGATCAGGCATCCGGCGATCAGCTCGTCCTCGCTGTCGAGAGTGAGCTGACCATCCTTCAGGGTCGGTTGAAGCAAAGCCAGCAAATTGCGGGCGTACATCGCACTGGCGTGATTGGGAACCGTGCAGGGCAGATCGTTGGCACCGATCAGCTTCACGCCATTGCGATCAATGGTCTCAGCGGGAACAGTGTCGGCGCAATTACCTCCCTGGGCAACCGCCAAATCCACAACGACGGCTCCTGGACGCATGCGATCCAGCATGTCCTCACTGATCAGCCGTGGAGCACGACGACCTGGAACCTGAGCTGTGCAGATGGCCACATCCGCCTCCGCCAGCTGGTCGGAGAGCTGCTGGCGTTGCGCCGCGAGAAAAGCGTCGGAGGCCTGCTTCGCATAGCCTCCGGATTCCGCAGGCTTGTCCTCCATCTCAGGGGGATCGATGAAACGGGCTCCAAGCGATTCCACCTGTTCCTTTACAGCCGGGCGGATGTCGCTGACATAAACGACAGCACCAAGCCTCCTTGCCGTGGCAACCGCCTGCAGGCCGGCTACTCCGGCCCCAAGAATCACAACACGAGCCGGCTGCACGGTGCCGGCAGCCGTCATCAGCATCGGGAAATAACGGTCCAGTGCTGCCGAAGCAAGGAGCACCGACTTGTAGCCGGCGATGTTGGCCTGCGACGACAACGCATCGGCGGACTGAGCACGGCTGATGCGAGGAAGCAGTTCAAGGGCCATGGCCGAAAGACCCGACTTCTGCAGAGCCGCCGCCAGCTCAGCGTTCGCGTAGGGAGCAAGAAGACCCACCACCAGAGCTCCATGACGGAGCTGAGTGAGGGCATTCTCAGCGGGTGGCTGAACACAGAGCAAAACATCAGCCTGAGACCAGGCCGTGCTGTCCCCGTTGGGCACCAGTTCTGCTCCAGCCTCGGCATAGGCCTGATCCAGATAGCCGGATGTCTGTCCAGCACCCTTCTCAAGGATGACCCTGCAGCCGAGTGCAGTGAATTTCTTGACGGTTTCCGGTGAGGCCGCAACGCGGGTTTCGCCCGCTGCGGTCTCCACCGGGATCAACAGTATGGGCAAGATCGTGATGCCGCCGACCCAGTCGAGATTACGAGGTCACGGGTTGAGGGGCCTGCATCTTTCCTGAAGAAGCGGTTTGAGCTTCAAGCCTGTAGCTAGGGAGAGGGTCCTGTCTGCAAGAGCATGGGACTCACCGCAATCGAATGCCCTGATGGCGTCTGCCACAGCCACCACGGCGGTCATGCCGTGGACCGCATCACAATGGAACACCTCCTGGCTGAACACGGCCGTGAATGGTGCGAGCGCCTGGCGGAACGCATCTATGAAATGTCGGTGGACACGTTCTCCCAGACCGTGATGCCAAGCCTGCATGCAGCGGGCTGGCAGCGACGTCATCTCGACTGGGAGTTCAAGCTCAGGGAACTGGATTCGGAGCCCGATCGCACCCTGGTGGACGGAATCATCAACGCCACCGAAAGCTTTCTGCGCAGCAGTGAGGTGCATCGCCTGTTCATCCAGGAGCTCGTCCAGGGGACGTTCGATGAAGCCTCAGACGACCATCTGCGTGCGGAAGCCGTGCGGCACTTGATCGAGAAGGAGATCCTGACACTTCTGGAGAACAACAGAGCTGAACTGATGGATCGCCTGACAGCCAGAATCATCGAACCAGCAGGCGGTCAGGTTGATCGGGCTCAGAAGGCCGCTTCAGAGGGCTTGATAGAAGTGGAGCGGTTGCTCTGCAATCACACCGAATCACTCTGAGGGCTTCGTTCAGATCTGGGCAAGGAGCTTCAGAAAATCGGCTGAAGCTCCTCTTCGACAGCCAGTGCCTGCGGACGAAGGCCCTGACCATGGAGCAGGCGCGCCTGAAGAATCAGCGGGTCAAGGTCGCACTCCAGGGACCAGCAACGCTCAAGACAGCGGCGGGAATCAGGACTGGACGAGTAGCGGAGAAGGCTTCTGGCCATGGCGGCAGGGGGCCGAACCCCAGGGGCTGATGGTCGGAAGTTAAGGGTGGCGCAACCGATTGGAATGGTTAGAAAGACCTATCTTTCCCTGCCACCATCAACACACCGTCCTTCGCTCTTGGTGCCTCGCTTCCATCCCGGGCGATTCGGCCCAGGCAATGGCAGCAGCAGCTGATTCAGCTGCTGCGCAGACGGCTGGATCCAGGCACGGCCGCTGCACGTGATGTTCTGATTCATGCCGGTCCAGGCGCTGGCAAGACTCTTGGCGCCTTGCTGTCCTTCCAAGTGATGCAGTCGGAGGGCAGGCTTCAACGCGCTCTGATTTTCTGTCATCGCACCTCGATTCTCAGCCAGTGGCAGGGTGCTGCAGCCCTGCTGGGCCTGCAGCTTGAGCTCTGGAACGGGCCTAAGAGCGCCTCAGAAGCCGCCGACGGTTGGCTGCTCAGCTATCAGGGTGCAGGGCGTCAGCAGGAGTCTCTGAAAGCCGAACTCGAGCACTGGAACCAGGAACTGCTGCTGGCCATCGCCGACGAAGCGCATCACCTGGGAGTTGACCCCGATGAACCCGACGGACCTGTGTGGGGGCGAACGTTTCTTGAGCTCAGTAGCCATGCCCGTCTGCGACTCGGCTTAACAGGAACACCGTTCCGCGCCGACAACCTCGCGTTCTGTGCCGCCAGACGGGTGCGGGTGGAGGAAGCAGGCCAGCTCGTGGAGCAGATCCATCCGGATCTCTCGGTGGAACCGAGAGAACTGATCGAAGCTGGCGATGTTCGTCCGCTGGAATTTCGTTTCCAGGACGGCTGGGTGGAACACGGCCAGGAAGGACTGCCTGACCGGGAGATTTCCCCACTGTCAGCGGAACAGAGGGAAAGCTGGAGAGCTCGGAATCTGCGCCGTGCGATTCGGCTTTCCGACAGCAGCAGCATTGCCCAATTGCTGCTGCTAAGAGCCCGAACCAAGCTCACCAGCGTTCGCAAACGTCACCCACGTGCCGGCGGGCTGGTGATCGCCCGCGATATTGAGCACGCACGCAGCATCACCCTGCTGCTTGAGGAGGAAGGCGACCGGGTGGATCTGGTGCATTCCCAGGATCCAGGAGCATCAGAACGCCTCAATGGATTTCAGAGCGGTGATGCCGACTGGCTGGTGAGCATTGATATGTGTGCGGAAGGATTCGACGCCTCACGACTCAGGGTGGTCGCTTATCTGACCACGGTTGTGACTCGCAGTCGTTTCGTTCAGGGCATCACGAGAGCCGTGCGCATGTGCGGGGATAGGGCCTCACTGGAAGCGGTGCCACGAGAGCCGTCCTACGTGTTTGCTCCTGCGGATCCATTGCTGATGCAATACGCCCGCAGTTGGTCTCTGTCTGAGCCCTACCGCATTGCAGCTCCGCAAAGCGCAGACGACAACGACAGCAATTTGGGAGGTAACTGGCGAGGCCCGTCGCTGCCGATGGAAGCGATTGAGGACGGTGCAGGCGCTTTGATCAGGATGCGCACTCCGCAGTTACCCGGATTTTTGCAGCGTTGAAAACATTCTTTCCCAAGAAAAAATGCGACATTCTGCGAAATCCGGCCTGATTTGGACCCATCAACCATCAGCCTGGTCGCCATCTGGGAGACAGACATGGACGCAGCAATTGAACGTCGAGTCAGCGTTGCCACCTGCTGGGCAACAACCCGGATTGCAGTTCTGGACAGCGCAGAGCGCTATGAAGACAGCTACGCACTGACGCAGGAATTCAGAGAATGGATCACCTGCTTGGGAGAGCACCCTGAACTACTTGAAGACTCTGTGTTGAGCGTTCAGCGATCACATGGCAAGCACCACCACCTGGAACTTGACGAAGCAACCGACGGAGCAATTGAAATCTGAAGAAAGACTTAAATTTGTAATGAATTCTTGAGTCTTTTCTGTCCAATTTGTACATCTGGAGAGAACAAATTTCACCCAGACTGTTCGTCTGAGAGGTACTGGTGCTCCCGCTGGCATGACGTTGCGGAGATTAAAGTCAACTCATAGTCATTCCGGATAAGCATGGCGGTTGAAAATCTGGTGATCGTGGGGTCCGGCCCAGCCGGCTACACAGCCGCCATCTATGCCGCCCGTGCCAATCTCAATCCCCTTCTCATCACAGGGTTTCAGAGGGGTGGCATCCCCGGTGGCCAGCTGATGACCACTACCCATGTTGAAAACTTCCCCGGTTTTCCTGATGGTGTTCTCGGTCCAGACCTGATGGACTTGATGAAAGCCCAGGCCACCCGCTGGGGAACAAGGCTGATTGAAGCTGATGCCGACCGCATTGATCTCAGCCAGCGTCCTTATCGGATTGAAGTCGAAGGGCAGATCGTTGAATCGCAATCGCTGATCATCGCCACAGGGGCCAGCGCTAATCGGCTTGGACTGCCGAATGAGGAGCGCTTCTGGAGCAAGGGCATCAGCGCCTGTGCCATCTGCGATGGCGCCACACCTCAGTTTCGCAACGAAGAATTAGCTGTGGTCGGCGGGGGCGATTCAGCGTGTGAGGAAGCGGTCTATCTCACCAAATACGGCAGCCATGTCCATCTGCTGGTGCGTTCAGACCGTCTGCGCGCCAGTGCGGCAATGAGTGACCGCGTTCAGGCCAATCCCCTGATCCGCGTGCACTGGAACACCCAGGTGAGCGACGTTCAAGGTGATGACTGGCTGAGCAGCCTCAACCTGCATCGACGTGACAGCGGTCTCGATGAAGAGCTGGCTGTCCGAGGCATGTTTTACGCCATCGGACACACTCCCAACACAGAACTGGTTCGCGACCAGCTCGACTGCGATCCAATCGGTTACCTGGTCACCCAACCGGGTCGACCGGAGACCTCAATGGAAGGTGTGTTCGCAGCAGGTGATGTCGCCGATGGTGAGTGGCGTCAGGGCGTCACCGCCGCTGGCAGCGGCTGTCAGGCCGCCCTCGCCGCCGAACGCTGGCTCAGTCATCACAATCTGGCAACACTGGTGAAAAGGGAACAGGCCGAGCCAGCCCAAGCAGAAACACCAAAGACCACTGCTGAGACCACTGAAGCCACCTACGACTCAAACGCCCTGTGGCAGAAAGGCAGCTATGCCTTACGGAAGCTTTATCACGACAGCACTCGGCCCCTGCTTGTGGTCTATACATCGCCAAGCTGCGGTCCCTGCCACGTGCTGAAACCCCAGCTGAAGCGAGTACTTGATGAGCTGCAAGGAGAAGCCCAGGGAATCGAAATCGATATCGAAGCCGACCAGGCGATCGCACAACAGGCCGGAGTCAATGGCACCCCGACGGTTCAGCTGTTTTTCGACAAGCAACTTAAGCAGCAGTGGCGTGGGGTGAAGCAGCGCAGTGAGTTCACGGACTCGATCCGCTCGGTGCTCAGCAAAGCCTGAGCCTCAACGGCGACGAGGTCCACCCGGACGGTTACCACCGGGACGACCTCCGGGGGCACCAGCGTTGCGTTCCCTGTAGGTGATCCGGCCACGGGTCAGGTCATAAGGGCTGATCTCCACCAGCACTTTGTCTCCGGCCAGCAGTTTGATTCGGAACTTGGTGAGCTTGCCTGCTGCGCGGCAGAGGCACTGATGACCTGCGGGCTGTTCCAGGGTCACCAGGTAAAACCCGTTGCCCTGTTCCTTCTCGATCACACCCGAGGTTTCAATCATGCGCCGGCATTGACCCGCAAAACGTTTCTGCATTTTAGGAGGCCGCCTGCTGTCTGAGCAGCCCCAAGAAAGATGGCGTCTCCCTAAGGTCGGCTGATCCTGAAATGAGCCGATGATTCTCCCTCCCCTCTCCCTGGATCTGGGGCTGCTGATGATTTCCATCGGTGCTGTGAACCTGTGGCGTGCCCGCCAGAAATCCTCCTAACCTTCTGAAAACGCCAAAACGCCGTGTCCGAGTCCGCTCTCGCCTCTTTCGTCAACCTGACTCGGTCTGATTCCCAGGTCCGTGATCAGGTGCGTCAGGCAGCGACTCCCATGCATGTGGTGAACCTGGCCAAGGAAAAGGGTCACGTCTTCACCCAGGCCACCATGATGAAAATGCAGGCCGAAAAAATGAAGCAGCTGCACGATGATCACATCAACGATGCCTCCAGCTGGGGTGAAGCACTGTTGATCTGCTTCGGCGAACACTCCTGACACTTCTGCTTCACAAGCCATACGGAGTCCTCAGCCAGTTCACACCGGAACCGGTCAGCCGATGGGGCTGCCTTGCCGACTGGGTGAATGTCCCTGATGTCTACGCGGCAGGTCGTCTTGACGCAGACAGCGAAGGGCTGCTGCTCCTCACCGCCGACGGTCGCCTGCAGCAACGACTGACAGACCCACGCTTCGGCCATTGGCGCACTTACTGGGTGCAGGTGGAGGGCAGCCCTGATCAACGCCAGCTGGATGCCCTTTGCGACGGGGTGATGGTCAAACAGCAGCTCACCAGGCCTGCGAGGGTCGAACCTCTTGCTGCTGAACACCAGCAAACACTTACGGAACGCAACCCGCCAATCCGCACCAGGCTCAGCATTCCCACCACCTGGTTGCAACTCAGCCTGAGGGAAGGACGCAATCGCCAGGTGCGTCGCATGACTGCGGCCGTGGGGCTTCCAACATTGCGACTGATCCGCCGCAGCATTGATCTGATGGATGGAGGACCACCTCTCAACCTCAGCGGCCTCGCGTCAGGTCAATGGCGTGAAATCACGTCGGACGAGCATCAACGTCTTGGAGCACTACTCAACCGGCAGCCAAAACGCCGGTGAGCGTGACAGCACGGAATTCGATGCCTTCCACAACACGCCAGGGCTGCTCGTAGCGGTCGGCATAGCTCACGTCCTCAAAGCCGAGTGCACGGAAATCGGCCAGGAAGGCGTCCTCCTCCCATGCACCACTGATGCAACCGCTCCAGAGCTCTGGATCTTGTTGAAGATGTTGCGGAACGGGGCGATCACACACAATGTCGCTGATGGCGACGCGGCCTGAGGGTCGCAGCACTCTGCGGATGTTGGCGAGCAAAGCCGAACGTGCTGAAGGATTCACCAGATTGAGCACACAATTGCTCAGCACCACATCCACGCTGGCTGAGGGAATCAGCAACTCACCCGTCGGGGTTGGCGCATCCAGGGCTTCGATCGCCCCCTCCAGAAAGCGAACATTGCTGTAACCGATTCTCTCGGCCACCACTGGTGCTGCAACGCGGGCAAGCTCCAACATGTAGGCATTGCGGTCCACGCCAATCACAGCGCCATGGCCACCCACGACCTGGGCACAGATGAAGGCATTTTTGCCGCTGCCACTGCCCAGATCCAGCACAGTGTCACCCGAACGAACCCAGCGCGTCGGGTCACCGCAGCCGTAATCACGCTGCACCACCTCCTCGGGGATGACCTTGAGCAAGGACGCGTCAAAGGCGACAGGTGTACACAGACAGGTCTCCTGCTCCAGTGCTGCAGCTCCATAGCGCTTATCAACGGCCTGGGTCTGATCCAGAGCCGGTCCACAACATCCTTCGCTCATCAGCCGAGGGCCTCCAGCAATTCGCGCACAGTCGACCACTGACCGTAGTAGTAATTCGCGCTCGCTCGGCGGTCGCTGTCCTCAAGGCTGTCGAAGGCATCGAACCCAACATTGCGCCAAAGATCATGGCCACAGGCGCGGTCAAGCTCCGTCTCGGCTTCACGAGCAAGATTGTCGAGACGTCGCTGCAGATTCTTGACTTGAGCGGCAGACATCTTCAGGAAAGGCAGGTGAATTCAATGTATCGAAAAACTAGTACGCATCAACTAGTCGGGTGAAGCTCGGTTTCGATCAGAACGGCAGTTTCTTCTTGGCATCCTTATCCAGATCGGCTTCCATCTCCCTGAGTCGCTTGAGGATTGAGTCGTAGTACTCCTTGACGTAGGCCTCAAGGTGAGTGATCTCGCTGGGATCGATGCCGAAGCTCTGATAGGTCTCCTCCATCGGTGCATCCATCGAGACACCACCTCCTGACACCTCAGCAAATGCCAGACGCTCGGCCACGTTCACGGCAGGCTCAAAGAAGGAGCACATCCCTTCAGTGAATTGCATGATGAAGGAGGGCACTCGAAACACCCTCGCTGACTTATCAGCGACACGTTCGCAGAGCTGAACAACCTCACCGCTGTTCCAGGCCTTGGGCCCAACGACAGGAAATGTCTTGCGCACCGTCTCCTCATGGTCGAGCGCAGCCACGGCGAAACGAGCCATGTCCTGCGTGTTCATATACGCAATGGATGTGGGACTTCCACTCACCCAAACGGTCTGGCTCTCCAGAACAGGAATGGCGAACTGGCTGATCACACCCTGCATGAACGCCACACCCTGAAGGATGGTGTAGTCGAGATCTGATTCCTTCAGAAGTTTTTCAGTGCAGAATTTGATGTCCATCAACGGCACATCTCTGTGCTGTTCCGCATTAAGAAGCGAAAGGAACACGAAACGGTTCACACCGGCGCGTTCACAGGCTCGGAGGAGATTGAGCTTGCCGTCCCAGTCTGTTTGATAGATGCTCTTGGGATCGTCGGGGCGGCTGGTGGCCGCATCGATCACGGCATCAACTCCGTCGAGGGCGTAATCGAGACTGGCTGGATTGAGAAGATCACCTCGAGTGAGCTCACAACCCCATTCCTGAAGGAAGGACGCTTTCCTTGGGATTCGCACCATGCAGCGAACGTCATGACCTTGATCAAGAGCCCTGCGGGCGATCTGCCTGCCCAAGGTTCCTGTTCCACCGACCACAAGAACCTGCATATGGCTTTCAAAGTCCAGCGAGGAGCTTAGTTGGCGTTCTCTCGCACTGCGGAGATCAGTCCTTCTGAAGCTTCAGCAGCAAAGCTCCACCTGCCAGGCCCACTGGGATCAGCACCCAAAACACAGCTGCAATCCCGAAAATCTCCGAAGCCATCGAACAGCGCTCTGAATCAGCTCCTATTTAACGATCTCCAGTCATGTGTTGACCGCATTGTTGTAATAACTCAGCCATCGGCGCATCGGTGCGCAACTGGCCGGTCATGACTGCGCTGGCGCATGCCTGGTGCCCTGCGCTCAGCAGCGACTGCACCAGCTCCTCCAGCGGCGGTGGTCCAGCAAGAGAGAGGCGGCTTGCAAGCTCAGCGGTGGACCAGCAGCAGACTGGCAATCCGCAGTCCCTCTGCAGGCGTTGCAGCAGGCGCCGCCCAGCAGTTGACAGAGTGTCCGGCTGTGAGTCGGCAAGCTCGAGCAACTGACCCAGAACAGCAGGCATCTGCAAAGGGCCGAGCCAGAGCGGCCCTGTCACCGCCCATCGGCCTTGACCATCCGTGCAGCGACAGGATCTCCAGCCCGAGAGCTTCAAAAGTGGTTGAACCGCTTGATCACCACAGCGCTCACAACGTGCCAGCAGGCCCAGCTGCGATTCCTCATCATCGGCCAGGCGCTGGCGCAACCGCACCACAAGCCGGAATGTGCGTCCCTCACTGAAGCTGGCAACGGGTTCAAGCCCTCGTCCTAATTGCCAGGCTTCTCTGGCCAGCACGGCCAGCTGAAGTCGCAGAGCCAGCTCCCAACTGGCGGGATGTACTCGCGCCGCCGCACCGAAATGACGCACCGCCGCAGGGCGGTCATGGCCGGTGGGCGAACGTCCGTCAGTGCTGGCGAGAACAAGTAGGCCGTCGAAGCGCAGCACCGCCAAGGCCGACTGAAGCAGGGCATTCGGACAACCGAAGGCATCCAGATCAATCAGATCGAAGAAGATCTGATCGAGGTAGGCCTGGCGCAGCAGACGCTCCGCCGCCCAACTGCTGGTTGTCCAAGACACATCACGAGCACCCTGCAGACCCTGAAGGTTCGATGCCAGCAGCGAACTGCGATCTGGATCGGCATCATTCAACCAAAGCTCCAGATCAGGTCTGGATTCGGGACAGGCTTCGAGTCCCCAGCGCAGACCGCGGATGCCACAACCGGCCATCAGGTCAAGCCAGCGCAGTGGCCGTTGCGCCACTGACGCCTGGTGGGCCGCCAGCAGAACCGAAAGATCCCTCGAGGGTCGCGAATCCTTGCGAAAAAAACCTGATCCCGTCTGCAGACAGACAGCTCCTTCGCGATAGTGAGAAACCGGCGCTTCCAGGTGCGTGCACGCAACCGCTCTCCAGCCTGCCTCCACCGGTGCCGACTGGGGAGAAGCCAGCACATGGCACTGGATGGATCTGAGCTGTCACTGGCGGGTTCTGGGGCAGCCCTCGGCTCCGCCCATCGTGCTGATTCACGGCTTCGGCGCCAGCAGCAGTCACTGGAGGCATAACGCCGGAGTCCTTGCCGCAGCGGGCTATCGGGTGTTCAGTCTCGACCTGATCGGATTCGGGCGCTCCCACCAGCCAGGACTGAATCGGCACTTCTCACTCGACAACAGATTGTGGTCCAGGCAACTGGCCGCCTTTCTCGAAGAGGTTGTGCAGCAACCGGCGGTGCTTGTGGGCAACTCACTAGGGGGCCTCACGGTTCTGACCACCGCTGCGCTGAGACCGGAACTGGTGAAAGCCGCCATTGCAGCACCTCTGCCTGACCCCACTCTGCTGCGCCCTCTGCCAAAACAGCAGTCCCGATGGCTCAAGCGGTTACGACGCATCGCAGTGACAGCCATCTGCCGCCTGCTCCCCCTGGAATTGATCGTGCAGCTGATCGCGCGAACTCCTTTGCTGAGGGCTGGGCTGCAGGGTGCTTATCAACGATCCATCCGAAGCGACCGGGAGCTGCAGGCCCTGATCGCCCAACCTGCCCTCAGGGTGACAGCTGCCAGAAGCCTTCGTGCCATGAGCGTGGGCATGGCTCTCCGCCCCCGATACGCAACCGCTCCAGAGCTTTTGCAACAGCTGAAGACCATGCGCAACGCTCCTCCGGTGTTGTTGCTGTGGGGGCGCCAGGACCGATTCGTACCGTTGATGATCGGCGAATTAGTCCAATCTCAGCACCCATGGGTCGAGCTCAAGGTGATCGAAAACGCCGGCCATTGCCCCCATGACGAAACACCCGAGCGCTTTCACCTGGAGTTGCTGCACTGGCTGGACCGTAATTTGGGAGGCACAAGCGCACCAGGGATCGGTCACCCCGCATGAAGCACACTCTGTCGGTTCTGGTGGAGGACGAATCCGGCGCCCTCAGCCGTATCGCCGGCCTGTTCGCTCGCCGCGGCTTCAACATCGACAGCCTTGCGGTTGGTCCTGCTGAGGCTGTTGGTCGCTCACGACTGACCATGGTGGTCGAAGGCGACGAGCACACCCTTCAACAGATGAGCAAACAGCTCGACAAGCTTGTCAACGTGCTGCAGGTTCTCGACCTCTCCCAGCGTCCTGCCGTGGAACGGGAGTTGATGTTGATGAAAGTTTCCGCACCAGCGGCCCAACGCAGCGCAATCCTTGAACTGGTTCAGGTCTTCAGAGCCAAGGTGGTCGACGTCGCAGACGATGCCCTGACCCTTGAGGTTGTCGGCGATCCAGGCAAGTTGGTAGCTCTGGAACGGCTGATGGCGCCCTACGGCATCGAGGAAATCGCCCGAACCGGCAAGGTCGCACTGGAAAGGGCTTCTGGAGTGAACACAGAAATGCTCAAGGCTTCAAACAATGGCGGGCGCGTGCCCGCCTGAGCGTCTCGTTGATCAGAGACCTGGTGTCAACACCGTGGCCTTTTCGATGGTGTCGTCCTGACGGATGGCATCCACAACATCGAGACCTTCGGTCACACGACCGAAGACGGCGTAGCGACCATCCAGCTCTGGAAGTGGCTTGAGTGCAATGTAAAACTGGGCACTGGCTGAATCTGGGGCCTGGGAGCGAGCCATTGCCAGGGCGCCGCGTGCATGGCTGAGTTTGAGCTGCAGAAGCTCAGTGGGGTTACTCACAACGCGGCCATAACGGGGCTGGTCTTCGCCGTCAAAGGACAGCTCAAGAGGCACAAAACGTGCCTGGCCAGTGCTCGGATCCACGAAGCTGCCTTTTCCGTACTGCGCCTTCGGAGTCGCGGGATCACTGGAGGAGGGATCGCCGCCCTGTACCACGAATGGAACAGGGTCTCGCACCACTCGATGAAAAACGGTGCCGTTGTAAGCACCTCTCTTAACCAGATCCAGGAAATTTCCAGCCGTCACAGGGGCGGCGTCTCCATCGAGTTCCAGGGTGATCGAACCCTTGCTGGTGGTGAGCTCAACGCTGGCCTTGCCCTGAAGGCAAGGGCTGCTGGCCTGCTCGCAACCAACCGGTATTGAGGCCGTCGTGCTGGACGCACAGCTGACCAGTAGAGGCAGACATAAGGCAATTGTCAGAAGCGATTGAAGCGATTGACGAATCATGTTCATTCAGAGGCCTTCGAGATTCACATTCAGAAAGCGTGCAAGCTCAGCCCCGTCCTGCTCGAGCTGAGCAAGAGGAAGAGGCTCACCCACTCTGGTAAGTGGCATGTCACGTCGACCCTGAACACGCAGAGAGACACGACGTCGGGTGTTGAAGCCATCACGAACCTCAACCTTGACAGCTTTGATGTCCTTGATCGGAATCTCGACACTGATGGGCTTGCGAAAGCCTCTCCGGGAAATGGTGACGACCCCTGATGATTTGTCAAAACGATTAATGCCGGCACCCACATCAATGGCGATAACCGTCCAGAGATAGGTGGCCAGAAGCGCCGCAGCAATGCTGTAGAGCCCCATCACCAGTCCCTGAGGGATGAAAACAAGTCCTGCCGGGTGACCGAGAGGGAGCAGATCACGCCCGAGGTAACTAGAGAGTGAAGCGAACAGAAAGCCGACACCGCCGATGGTGACCATGCCGGCGACCAGGACATTGGACAGCCGCCGTGAACCGACGACAGGTTGTTCAAGCAGATCAGCGCCCATCACAGCCCGGAAGCAGCGCCCATTGTGACCTCTGAAGCGGCACGGGTGGCGACGTTCTGCGGCACGGGTGGCGACGTTCTGCGGCACTGCCACAAAGGCTGCGATCAAAGCGGAAGAAACCCCGAAGAAATGTTCCGATACAAGGGGTTTCAGGTGAATGGATTTACCCCCGCAACCTTCGCCGAAATTGTTAAGGTCGCCGGGTATCCCACAGCCTGCGGATATCCGCACCCGTTCTCACTCATGACGATCGCTGTAGGACGCGCGCCACAGCGGGGATGGTTTGACGTCCTCGATGACTGGCTCAAGCGCGACCGCTTCGTTTTTGTCGGCTGGTCCGGCATTCTTCTCTTCCCAACGGCCTATCTGGCCATCGGTGGCTGGCTCACAGGCACCACCTTTGTCACCTCCTGGTACACCCACGGCATCGCCTCCTCGTACCTGGAAGGTTGCAACTTCCTCACAGCTGCTGTGTCCACCCCCGCTGATGCGATGGGTCACAGCCTGCTGCTGCTCTGGGGCCCTGAAGCCCAGGGCGACTTTGTTCGCTGGTGTCAGCTCGGCGGCCTCTGGGCCTTCGTGGCCCTGCACGGTGCCTTCTCCCTGATCGGCTTCATGCTGCGTCAGTTTGAGATCGCCCGTCTGGTCGGCATCCGTCCTTACAACGCCATCGCCTTCTCCGGTCCGATCGCGGTGTTCGTCAGTGTCTTCCTGATGTACCCCCTCGGCCAGAGCAGCTGGTTCTTCGCGCCCTCCTTTGGTGTGGCAGCGATCTTCCGTTTCCTGCTCTTCCTGCAGGGCTTCCATAACTGGACTCTCAATCCCTTCCACATGATGGGCGTCGCCGGCATCCTCGGCGGTGCACTGCTCTGCGCCATCCACGGCGCCACCGTGGAAAACACCTTGTTTGAGGATGGTGAACAGGCCAACACCTTCAAGGCGTTCGAACCAACCCAGGAAGAAGAGACCTATTCCATGGTCACCGCCAACCGCTTCTGGAGTCAGATCTTCGGTATCGCCTTCTCCAACAAGCGCTGGCTGCACTTCTTCATGTTGTTCGTGCCTGTGATGGGCCTTTGGACCAGCTCCATCGGCATCATCGGCCTGGCCCTCAACCTGCGCGCCTATGACTTCGTGTCACAGGAAATCCGCGCTGCAGAAGATCCCGAATTCGAGACCTTCTACACCAAGAACATCCTTCTGAATGAAGGTCTGCGTGCCTGGATGGCACCGGCTGACCAGCCACACGAAAACTTCGTCTTCCCTGAAGAGGTTCTGCCCCGTGGAAACGCCCTTTAATTCCGGTCTTATCGCCACTGGCGGTAAAGACCTTGACTCCACCGGCTACGCCTGGTGGGCTGGCAATGCTCGTCTGATCAATCTCTCAGGCCGTCTGTTGGGTGCCCACGTGGCTCACGCAGGTCTGATGGTGTTCTGGGCAGGCGCCATGATGCTGTTCGAGGTGAGTCATTTCACCTTTGACAAGCCCATGTACGAGCAGGGCTTGATCCTGTTCCCCCACGTGGCCACCCTTGGCTATGGCGTGGGTCCCGGTGGTGAAGTCACCGATCTGTATCCCTTCTTTGTGGTTGGTGTTCTGCACCTGATCAGTTCCGCTGTGCTCGGCCTCGGCGGTCTGTATCACGCCCTGCGCGGCCCTGAAATTCTGGAGAACTATTCCACGTTCTTCTCTCAGGATTGGCGCGACAAGAATCAGATGACCAACATCATTGGTTATCACCTGATTCTTCTTGGGGTCGGCTGTCTGCTCCTGGTCTTCAAGGCCATGTTCTTCGGCGGCGTTTACGACACCTGGGCTCCGGGTGGCGGAGACGTTCGTCTGATCACCAACCCGACTCTCGACCCGGGAGTGATCTTTGGTTATCTGTTCCGCGCTCCCTTCGGTGGAGAAGGCTGGATCATCGGTGTGAACTCGATGGAGGACATCATCGGCGGCCACATCTGGCTTGGCCTGACCTGCATTTTCGGTGGCATCTGGCACGTCACAACCAAGCCATTCGGCTGGGTGCGTCGCGCCTTCATCTGGAACGGTGAGGCTTACCTCAGCTACAGCCTTGGCGCTCTGAGCTTCATGAGCTTCATCGCATCGGCCTACATCTGGTTCAACAACACCGCCTATCCCTCGGAGTTCTACGGCCCCACCAACGCCGAATCCTCCCAGGCGCAGAGCTTCACCTTCCTGGTGAGAGACCAGCGTCTCGGCGCCAATATCGGCTCCGCCATGGGTCCTACCGGTCTTGGTAAGTACCTGATGCGTTCACCCACCGGTGAAATCATCTTCGGTGGTGAAACGATGCGTTTCTGGGATTTCCGTGGTCCCTGGCTTGAGCCTCTGCGAGGTCCCAATGGTCTGAGTCTCGACAAGCTTCAGAACGACATCCAGCCATGGCAGGTTCGTCGTGCTGCCGAGTACATGACCCACGCTCCCAACGCTTCACTGAATTCCGTTGGCGGCATCATCACTGAGCCCAACTCAGTGAACTTCGTGAACATTCGCCAGTGGTTGTCTGCGACACAGTTCGTGCTCGCCTTCTTCTTCCTGGTGGGTCACCTCTGGCATGCAGGCCGCGCCCGCGCTGCCGCTGCCGGTTTCGAAAAGGGAATCGACCGTTCGGCAGAGCCTTCACTGGCCATGCCCGACCTCGACTGATCTCTGCGATCAGACGCACTCGAGTTCAAAAGTTCCGATCGTCATTCAGCCCCACTGCAGAGTGGGGCTTTTCTATGGGATGACTTCAGTGATTGATCACAACATTCGCGTCCAACATGACAACGAGGTCAGAAGTCCAGATCGAGCAAGGTATGGCCTTTGGGTGGTTGATGCCTTTCTTGGCCTGCTTCTGGAAGCTGAACCCCTCGAACCGAACGACTCCAGTCATCCGTGGATTGCGTGAAATAAGCCTGCTCTGCCTGGAGGCTTAATGAGGAATTGCCTTGATCGGTGGCACTCACCGACAAAGGCTCCATGGCCGATGCGCTGAGAGCAAGAGTTGCTGAAAACAGAGCGGTGCCGATTCCAGGGAGGAGAAAACGAAGCATGGCCAGAGGTGTGAAGAGGGCCTGACTTTGGATTAGCTACGGCAAACGAAAAATGGCAACGTCATGGCTTGCGATGTATCAAACCTGCGGTAACCAACGGCGCAGCAACGGCAAGCTGAGCCCGATCACGTTTGAATAACAACCGTCGAGACGCTCGACAAATGAGCCTCCAAGGCCTTCCAGGGCAAAGCCTCCCGCACAGCGAAGAGGTTCGCCACTGGCGACATAGGCTTCAATCTCGTGATTGCTGAGATCAGCAAACAACACCCGTGTGGTTACGCACGCAAGCAGCGGCTGCTGCGACGTCGCACCAGGGCCTGTCATCAGGCAGTGGCCCGTATGCAGATCACCCCAGGATCCACGCATTTGTTGCCAGCGTTCCAACGCTTGAGCCGAATCAGCAGGCTTTCCGTACACCTGACCAGCAAAAACAAACAACGAATCACAGCCGAGCACAGCTGTGATTCCAGCGTTATTGAGCTGGCTGCGGACGGCGCTCGCCTTGGCCTGCGCCAGACGCCTCACTAATTCGGTCGGATCGGAATCCTGGATGGCCTCTTCGTCGACTCCGCTGATCTGAACGCGGTGGGGAATGGCCGCCTGTTCCAGAAGACGACGTCTAGCCGGGGACGCTGAAGCCAGCAACAACATTGGTTTCTCGGTTTGCGGCATTGAGAACGAGAATGGCACTGACAGCAGGTCAGGCGTGACTCTTCAGGACCCAAGAGAACTCACAAGGCATGCTCTGGGGAGGGCGCGCCAAGCCGTGCGTTGCCTTCCTTTCCAACGCAGCTTTTACCGCAACGTTGAAGAGGCAGCTCTGAGCAGCAGTGAACTGGTCGCTCAATCTGACTGGTCGTCACAGACAAGAAGGCGGCTGAATGCAAGGGAGACGGAGGATCTGCTGATCTGGCTGATTCAACTGGGAGTTCTGCGTCGGGAGGTTGACGGTCAGGGGCTGACGGAACGGGTGCGTTTAACCCCTCTTGGCAGGGAGGTACTGATCCCCTGGCAGGAAACGATCCCTTCAGCCGGCCTTGGAAGCCGTTTGATGCATTGGTGTCGTCGCAATCGCCCCCGCTGGTAAGCGATATCCCAATGACAGCAAGACGTTTATCAAAAAACTTTGTTGTAGCCAACAGGTGAAAAACGCATCACTGACAAGTCACCAGAGTCCAGACGAAGTCGCCGGCTGGGTCGTGCAATGCTGATGCAGAAACTTACGTGAAAGGCAAGTAACAGAACACCCTGACTGACTTTGCTGATGCTGCTGGGGACCAGCAATGGCGGAGGACAGTTGCCAATGACTTCAGTGCTCTAAAGAGCGCTGAAACGCAATCTGAAACAACACTGCGCTGGAGAAGATCTCTCAGGCTTCGATGGAACAATAATTGAGCAACTCTGAGATCAATCAAAGACAATATGCCTGGAAATCAAAATGAACCAAGCCTTTGAATAAAGATTTTACTGCGGAAGACAATCAACAAAAGAAGCCGATAACGACAACAATCGATGACCAAAACGAACTTAAGACGAAGCTACACACAACAACTAAAGAGGATTAGCCATCTGATTGAAATGCATAGCTATGATCCTTTGCGACATAGAGACATATTCGAACCACAGAAAGATGTTGCCTTGACAAGCTGAATCATCTATGTTTCAGCAACACTAAATGATGGCTGACGGCCACCAAGCGAGTGCACGATCAGGCAGGAAATCTAGCTAAGGCACTGAAATGGCTGGAAGGCCAACAATACAAGTTTCTGCCTTCAAAGCTCATCAGAGACAATGATCTGCCACTCATCAAAGCTCCACAGAAACCGCGAAATCATTCAAACCAGAGACAAACAGGAGTGATCCTTGAGTGTCCGCTCAATCAATTATGCGCGGACAAAGTTGATTTGTCATTTTATGGTAATAGAGAGATCCTGGACATCAAAGACTCCGGCATTCCCGGTTTTGCTCAATCCCTAGGTGCACTCCTAGACAACGAATCACTCAGAAACTTCCTTGTTGATCAGTATTTTACTGAGTTTGACCATCATTCAAACAAACTCCGACTAGCGGGAATCTTCCAAGCTCTGGACAAAATATCAATGGTCATCAATGCCTATGAAATCATCACTGAATTGCTGATCAAGAGCAGAGCCTATCCCGATTTTAAATACCAGGAGCACCAACCTTTGCGAGATTTTCTGAGTGTCACAGGATTACCAAGTCAGATTGGAATCATGTGGGCAAGGGGGCATACGATCAAAGTGATTGGACAAACGACTCAAGCGAAAGCCAAAAAGGATTTCCTGGAAAAATATTTCAGCAAGGTGGTCGAACACTCATCAGGAGTGATAACACGTCTTGCGAATCAGAATATACACCCCGAAGGAATTCAGCCTCTGAGTTACAGCCTTGATTACGACATTGAACAACAGGCTTTCCTGCCTCGGTTGTCCATTGAAATCTTTCCATCTGTATGGCCTAGAGGTGGCCAGTGCAATGCATTACCAATGCTTGATTGGCTATGCAAGCTGAGTCCAGATCAACGCGTAATTATCGAGCAGTTCTGTGCCGGTCTGCCCATCGGAGCGTGCGAATCGCATCCTAGCTGGATGGTTGAGGCTGGGATTTTCGCACAAGAAGAGATCACCTATCTGGCCCTGCCATCCCACTTGAAGCTGTCATTCCAACATGGCCACACGAGTGTAAAAGGCTATTTCTATGCCATCAGTGACCTGACACCTAATCAGCATCAATAAAGCCTGCAAACACAGCATCTAAAAATGACAAAAAGCAAAAGGTGAATAAACTCATCTACATGCTTTAAAAGAAATCAATTCACTGGAGTGTACATAGTGACCTGATTAAGCCAGTTACAAAATTCGCTGATTCCCGAACAAGAGATGATCCATAAGCCTTTCAATAAGAACACCCCCCTGTATGAGAAGGGGGGTGGGTGAAGGAAGAACTTCAGCAGCGTGATGATTCAGCAGCCAGTTCCAGCGCCATTGGTCGCTTTCCAGTTTGTGCAAAGGTTTCCGCACCACCCCACGGCAACCTCTTCAAGCTCCTCGCTGCTGAGAGGGCTCAGCTTCGCACTGGCATCGATTTCATGACCATGCTCCTTGGCGATGCCACTAACGTCATCCAGTGAATTTGAATCCTTTAACTTGGCTTGAAGATCTGCATTGGTCTTGACCTTAGCCATGAAGGCATCGAGCTGCTCTTTAGAAATTGATTTAAAAAACCTAATTTAAAGTGGCAAATCTGATCAAAAACGTCATGTACAAACATTCACGATATTAATCTTGACAGGTCGCATTGGGCCAAACAGAAATGATCACAACGACTGAACGATCAAACAAAGCGATTGTGAGCTCTCTGTTTGGAAAGCGGTCGGTCAGCACCCTTCGATATCCAGCTGGTCCGTTACGCATGTCCTCGCTGATCTGACCAATAGCCAGCACCCAGTTCACCCCTGCCTTTCCGCCATCTCTGATCAATCAGAGGCTGAATGGTTAACATGCAGGCGTGGCCTTCAACCACCCGAACATCCCTTATTTCGACTGTTTGCGATTTTATCGAAGACAACATCTCAAACTGCGTAACAATAACGGGTGACTCTTTTACTGAAAGAAGGTTTGCCTCAGCAAGCCAAGCCGGGGCTCCTGGAAAAACCAGCAGCATGCGGGCAAGACATTAGCTGGACTATTCAGACAGAAAAATTTTCAGACAGAGAACTTTTCACATATCGGAAAGAACCGCAGCATTCCAATCTCATTGAAAACAAAAAAATGACCAGTAACTCCGAAGCAACTCACTACGGAGTGACTGCTCTCTGCTAATTGCTTTCAACAAACATGCGTGAGCATTGCCATGATCTGTTTCCAAGTCATCGAAATATGTACGGTAGTAAAAATTTCGAACCTCCTGGTTGACATTTCAAGTTAAACGGAACTTTTTCGCTTGTTCAATTTCATCGCTGAAAACATGCCAGCTGATGGGATCAATCATCACTTCTGTGCATTGTCAATAGCGGCATCAAAGATTGGGTTGGTCGCCGAATGACGCGAAGTCGATGAAAGTGTTAGGCGTTCACAGAGCGTGTTCGCTTGATCCCGCTGGCCAGAGATGTGCTCATCTCATCACCTGGCCGGCCGGAATCGCGATCCCTTCAGCAGGCCTTGGAAGCCGTCTGATGCATTGGTGTCGTCGCAATCTCCCCCGCGGGTGAAAGCAAGCCAATGGTCAGAAGCGTGCCGAGCCGATCATCGCGATTCAGCTGATCACGCAAAGCCAGACCCATCCCGGAGATTCCTGTAAAACAACCCGGCAGCAGCAGGTTGCCGTCGGCCGTGCCGAAACCGCGGAAAGCTCCGCCATTTTTATTGGCAATGGAGACCGCCTGAGCAACAAGTTCAGACGATCTTTCGATCGCAGTCGCACGGACGGACTCTGCAACGGATTTCGCCCATGGCCCCTCAGCCACAACGCGAAGAATTCCGGCATTTCCGAAGGTGCCGCAGCAGAGATGGTCACACCAGGGCATCTTCAGCGCAGTAAGTGTCTGCAGAGCATTAGACATTTCATCAACGCAATGCTCATCCCAGAGCGGAGAGCCAAACAGACAAGCCCGGCTCAAGGCGATTCCGGGTGCACCATGGCACCAAGAGGTCATGAACTTGTTCGGCTGATCGGGTTGGTACTCCCGGTAATCGGGCCAGTTGAGGTGTTCCGCATCAAAACGCTCACGTTCATAGCTGAGAGCCTTGGCCGCCGCATCGAGGAAACGCTGCTCACCCAGCTGCTGCCCCAGCTTGACAAGCGCAGCCAGATATCCAGCGGTTCCATGCGAAAAGCCGAGCAAGGGCTCCTTGCCACGACTAGTCCAAGCTCCCTGTTCGTTTTGGAGACCCAGAAGATGATCTCCGGCAACGAGAGCCAAGTCCAGAGCTCGTATCGAACCATCCCTGAGCAGAGGCCCAATCAGACCGGTCACACCAGCGATCACGTCGAGACCGAGGTCGGCGCGAATATGTTCCGGAAGCAATGCCTCGATGAGTCTGGTCTGCAGCTCCCGGAGCATTGGCTGTTGTGATTCCGGTCCCCAGGTCGACAATTCCTGAATCGAGAGCAATGAACCGCCGCAACCACTCAAGCCAAGTGCCTGGTCACGCCACCAGCGCAGGCGCAGACCATCGCGGTCCTTTTCACCCATCTGGAGCATAGGTTTCAAACAAGTCTCGACCAGTTCGGCTGGACCAGGCTCATCGGCGAAATGGGCTGCCAGTAGAGCAACACCGATGGATCCACCGTAAAGCGAGGTACCAACAGGGCCGAAGCAGAAACTCTCACCATCACTGCCAAGATCCATTCCTAACCAGTCGATGAGGCCATCTGTATCGCGAATGGCAATCTCTTCGAGCAACTTGAGCTGAAGACGGCTCTGCTCGTGGAGCTGCTCAGGCGTGAGCGTCACGACGTCAACATCGGGCGCGACACCATTTCGGGAACTTCGGCCATCTTCAGTGGAGATGCGCGCACGGCTGGTACCGCGGATTAATTGCTCCTGGAAAGCAACGGCTGCTGAATCCAATTCAGCAATACGCTGACGACTCGACTCCAGACCACTGGTTTCCATAAACCCTTCAACGGGCTTCATGCCGTCAACTAAGGGAAGATCCTGCCCATCGATGGAATGCACGAAAAATGGAATATCCAGACGCTCCATCTGACGCAGTTCAGCTTCAAACACAGGCCAGTGCAGCGGTTGTTCGCTGGCCATCAGAAAACTGCGGGTGAGCTGCTCGAGCACCAGTCCCTGGCGGAGGGACGAACGCAGAGCCGCTGGCTCAAGTTGCTGACGCTGCAATGCGAAATAAACACGGGTGGCCCGCAGCACAATGCGACGCGGAAGCCCACGGAATTGATCGAGGACCCCACCAGGTTTGATCCAATCCTCACGCGTCTTCTCAAATTCAGCGCACTGCTCACGGAATCCCTGGCAGAAGGTCTCAAGATGGGCATTGAGACCATTGGTTGCACCAACCCCCACTGGAAGACTGGTGGGCAACAGTGATGGACGACTGATCTGGGCGGCCATCATGCCGTCACTGTTCAGCCCCAGCCAACCCGGCCCCTTCGTCTGGGGACTGGAGGGGGGGGCAATGCCTAGAGCGCTGATATCGACAGCGATCTTGGCCTGACCGACAAACAGCCAGTTCGGCATCAGACCTGATCGAAGCACTGAATTCTGAAAACTCTTCTGAAGATCCGACTGAGACAGAGTTGTCTGTTGATCAGAGGCATCAGAAACATGATCAGGCAAATCAGCTTCAAGCAGAGTTTCGGTATCGATTAACAGCAGCTGATCCCCGCAGGCGATTAAGTTCTCGTAGTGGCAATCAGTGCAGCCGAAGAGATGAAGCACGGCTGTCAATCGTCCGGCATTGCGATAGAAGCGCTCCAGTTCATCATCTCCTGCACAGAGACGATGCTCGACATGCTCCATGTATCCGTAGTCGTTACCGCAGTAAATCCGCAAATTGCGCAGCGGCGTCAGTGTGCTGACGCTGTTGAGATGTTCAAGTGCCTGCTGGTAAGCAAAGTCCACACCCATGTCTTTGGGCTTGTAGACCACTTGCACGGAAGAACTTCTATCAGCTTGAGCAAACTTCAGAATGCTCACAACCTGACCATGGTTGTGGGGATCACTCAGGCCCTGATGGACTCCGGACAGCTCCATCTCAGGCGCGACGCCAAAGAGCTGCTGCAGGGGAATCGTGTCAGCATCAACCCGCCGAAGCAGCATTTCATTGGAATGGTGCCAATCACCACAGACCTGCCCCAGATATCGTCCCAGCACTGGGAACGTCTCCAGAAACGATGCCAATCCATCGCATCGGTGCTCCCTGATGAACCGCTCGTAATACTCCCTGACAGGAGGACCCTGGCCATCACCACCTGAACCGAGATGGGCCAGCAACATCGCTCCGGGAGGCCGCTGCAAATTGAATTGCTCGAACAGGGCCTGTTCAGAAATATTGCTCAACCTGGTGAGCAGTGACTGACCTAAGGAGCGGTAAACCTGTTCGTTGATGCTGCGATCTTGGAGATCGTCCAAGCTGCTGCGCAGGCGCGCGACGAAAGCATCAACCGCGGGAATCCACAGGTCGCGGAAAGGGAGCTGATCAGGATTCGCCTCCGAGACTTCCGCGACATAAGGCTCAAGCTCACGTTCAGCATCACTGCGCAGTGCTGACTGCAGAAAAGTCAATTCCTGAAACCAGGTCTCCGTGCTCGAGGATTCGTTGGGCTGCTCAAGCTGATCGAGCACTCTGTACAGAGCAGGACGATCAAGTCCAGCCCATGCAAAGCGACGCTCAAGCTTTTCACGTTCCTGAGGCGCGATCGCTTCCAGCCATGCTTCGCCCAGCCCAGGCTGCCGGTCTTCGAGATCGTCGCGAGTAATGGATGGACCAGTCGATGATTCAGAAGGGGAAACCTTTTCGGCGTCCATCAGCTGATGCAAGGAAGAGAGTTTCTTGGGCGCAGGCATCGTCCTTCAGTGTCCCTTCGACAGAATTTCTGCAAGGTAGCCGTGATGCTTGAGTTCGTCCCAAGTTCCATTTTCAGCAGTAACACCATCGCGAATCACAACGATCTTGTCCGCATCTCGGATGGTGGCAAGACGGTGCGCAACGCTGATTCTTGTAATCCCCAGAGACTGCACCGTCTCATTGATGCGCTGTTGTGACGGTGGATCCAGAGCACTGGTGGCTTCATCCATCAGCAGCACTCGAGGTTGATGGATCAAAGCTCTGGCGATAGCGATTCGCTGTGCCTGGCCACCAGACATGTTGCCGGCCCCTTCCATCACAATCGTCTCCAGCTTCATCGGCATGGCTGCCACCTCATCAGCAACAGAAGCAGATTCAAGCGCTGCCCAGATTCGATCTTCTTCGGTTACAAGGCCTCCTGAAACAATGTCGTAAATCGAGCCGGCGTTGAGATGGGCAGTTTGAAGAACAACACCAAGCTGACGGCGGTAATGGCGGATGGCGAGCTGAGGCAGGGCAAGCCCGTCGATCAATAAATCACCCCCCTGAGGTTCAATAAAACCCAGGAACATATTCATAATTGTGGATTTTCCACAGCCGCTTGGTCCTGTGATCACCGTGTGCTGACCAGGTTTAATTTCGAAATTGAGGTTGCGATAAAGCGGTTCACTAGCGTCAGGAAACTGGTAAACAACATCTCTGAACAGGAAATGTCCTTCCAGGTCATGATGCACCGCATCAGGTTCATAACCCTTCTCAACTTCGGCATAAATCACCGGTTCGGCACGCTGCCAGAGAACGCTGGCTCGACCTAAGGTATTGGCCGCAAGATTGGCGGCCTGAGAGAGGGATGAGTTGAATCCTGTGAATGCGGCATTGAAGGAGATGAAGCTCACCAGAATCAGCTCAAACTCCGCTGAGGTGCTGGCACTGGACAGCAGTTTGTGAGTCACCACCGCGAACATCATTAAGGAAGCCAATGGACTCACCAGCGTTCCGAACATTTCGATCGCATCGTTATAAAAGTTGCTGCGCAATTGCAGCAACGCATATCGATTGATCTCGCGCAGCCAGCGAAGCATCACAAAGGGTTCTGTTGCGGAACTGCGAATCTGCGCCAGTCCCATGACCGATTGCAGTGAGAAGTTTGTAATCTCTGCGCCAGTCTCCAACAAAGGTTTTTGTAGTTGAATATCACGAATCGTGAGATAAACCAGAGATGCAAGAGAAACAATTGTGAACAAAGCAGCCCAGATAGCTAGCGAGCGGTCATAGATCACCATCAGAATGAAGTATCCAAGACTGAAGACTGAAGAGAGCAATGTCGATAGGACACCACTTCCTAGCAACTGACGCAATTGATTGATCGATTCAATACGTGACGCAAGATCACCTGTGGTGTACTTGGAAATGAAGCGCATTGGAAGACGCATTACGCGATCAAAAACTGCGGTCTGTAATCGCAGGTCCGTAACACTTTCAATCCGCAGCATCATTATGGTCTGCAGATACTGGGCAGCAGCAACACCCACCACCACTACGATCACAATCGCCAGACCCTCAATCAGTAGTGCACTATCGTTTTCAGGCAGAATCCGATTCACCAGAACATTGGTGAAGATCGGTATGGAAAGATGAAACGTCATCACTACTGCAGAAGCAATAACCAGAGCCCAGATCGCATTTAACTCTGTATTGAATGCAAAATTGATCACCGCTAATGGACCAACAATCTTGGCCGGTAATGAGGGGTAGATCTCGTACCCATCACTGTCCAGGCGGACATCCTCCGGCACGAGCCAGTGTCGTCCCTGAGCTGCGGAATAGAACCAGTTCCGGCCGCGATCGCGGTACAACGCCAAAGGTTCACCAGTCGCCTGATCTTTGACGATCAGCATGGGAAATTCAGATTTCCATGGCTCACGCGGGGCGTCCACGCGGCGGTGATGAATATCGTTGTGATCGAGCTGAAGACTGATATCAGCATCGGGCATGGCAATCAACGATCGCGCTGGTGCTTTCAGACGCCGAAGACAGAAGCCGATCAATCGAAGATCACGCTGAGGATCGGTCTCTTCCACAACCTCAAAGATGAGGTTTTTCTCTAGTTGATCAACCTGCTGAAGAGCGCGTTTGCGAGAGTCAGTCATGCCATCAAACCTCTACCTGATCGCGCCGTTCAGCGGCCACGAGTTTCGTGAACGCTCCATCCGGATTAGCTAGCAAGTCATCAGGATGCCCACGCTCAACAACCTTGCCCTGAGCGAGAACAAGCACCTGTTGACTGCTCAGCGCTGCATCCAGGCGATGAGCACTACTGACGACAGTAATGCCACGCTTTTGGACGGCATCAATCACACGACGCTGAGTCAGGTTATCGAGGTTGCTTGTTGCTTCGTCGAGAAGCAGAATCGAAGGCCGACGAATCAAAGCACGGCAGATTTCAAGACGCTGGCGTTCTCCCCCACTGAGATCACTACCGTTATCTCGCAGTTGTCTATGAAAAGCTTCTGGTTGCGAGTTGATCATTTCCAGCAACTGAGCATCAGCCGCTGCAGCCTGTAGGTCTTCTTCAGTGAAATCAGGATTCCAGAGAGTGATGTTGTCTCGAATGCTGGCGTTGAAAACAAACACCTGCTGCGGCACATAAGCGATACTCCCGCGCACGACCTGATCATCCAGTTGATCCCAGTTCTTACCGTCGAACAGAATCTGACCTTGAAGTGGGTCCACCAGACCTGCAAGAATCCGGATCAAAGTGGTCTTGCCAGATCCACTCGCACCCACCAGCGCCAGCCTTGACCCAGCAGGAACATCCAGATCAATGGCCGGGATGAAGGGAGGATCAACGGCGTTGAATCCATAGGCAACACCTTCGAATGTGATCCGTCCCTGGAGACGATCTTCCGTATCGATTCCATCCCTGGCATCCTGAAAACTGCGCACATGGGGATCATCCGCCGTGGTCGTGAGGTCCATCAATCGGCCCAGATTGCCGATCAGACGCTGAAGGGTGGAACTCAACTGAGGAAGCGTGGAAATTGGGGCCACCAACTGGGCTTGAAGGAACTGAAACGAAACAAGCAGACCCAGAGAGATCCTTCCATCAATGATCAACAGACCACCGACAGTGATCACCAGAGCTTGAAGCAACAAGGTTGCACTGCTGGCACTGATGCTGGACCAGGCGAGCTGGGCGCCAAGCAACTGGTTCTGTTCAACGACGGATCCGAAATTTCCCTGCCACTGACTCAGAAAATCAAACTCAAGTCCGGAGGCTTTAAGTGTTTCGATGGAGTTGATACCTTGAAGGGCACGGCCCTGCGCCTTTCCCTGCTCAATGGCAAGTTTACGGTTGGCGTCATAACGGCGAGCCGTGAGCCACCAATTGAACAAAAGATTGAAGACAAGCAGAGCTGCGACAAGTGCGGTCAGCCAGAACGAAATCAGGCAGGTCACGACCATCAATAGAAGCGCCGCCCAGATGGTCACGACAAAACGCAGCAACTGTGCAACAACCACCTGAGTGATTCTCATCCCCAGCAACATCCTGGACGCCAGTTCTCCTGCCATGCGAACCTGAAAAAACGCCCATGGCACCGAGAAGAGCTTTTCGAACAAATCAACGGTCAGCTTCTTGGAAAGCAACAGTTCAAGCCGACGCAACAAGACAAACTGAACGACCAAAAGAATGAGCCAAAGCACGCAGCTGAATCCCAACAACCAGACGATGGGAATACCGAAATAAAGCCTTTCTTCCTGTAAGAAATCAGAGATGAAAGAGGAGGTCAGTCCTGCAACTAAAATATTCGGAATGAGCAGAATCGAGGCTACGAGGAGCAGACTCAGCACCTGCCTCCGATAAGGCATCAGCAATCCAGGCAGCATCCAGAGCGGAGATTCGTCATGGCCTCCACGTTTAAATTCCGGGCCTGGTGAGAACTCCATCACGACACCGGTGAACTGATCGAAGAACTCCTCTTTCAACATGCGACCCCGACCTTCAGCGGGGTCGCTCACATAGGCGTATTTCTGATCAAATCCCTCAAGTACAAGGAAATGATTGAATCCCCAGAAAACGACACAGGGGAACTGTCCCTGCACAACAAGCTGCTCGCCGGAACAGCGAAAGGCCTTGGTCTCAAGGCCGAAACTTCGAGCAGCCAAAAGCACGCGCTGGGCGTTGGAACCATCGCGATTGACACCACATTCACGACGTAATTGAGGCAGAGGCACGATCCGACCGTAATAACGGAGGATTGTGGCCAGTGATGCTGCACCACACTCGGTCGCTTCGTACTGCAAAACCGTCATGGCCTTGACCCGACGTGAAGCGGAGGAAGCCATCAGCCAAACACCTTTGGACTGCCGCTTGGCAAGGACGATGATTGATCCGATTGACGATCTTGCTTTTGTTTAGGTTCAGGTGGAGTCAGCCCCAGCAATAGTCTCAGTCGTGGAATCACCAAGGAAATGGGCGCTACACGACGGGTTGTGATCGAGACATTGAGCTGATCAGCGGTTTTAGGCGGGAAGGGCAAATTACTCTTGGAATTCCAGACATAACCGCCACGGTTGCCTCCCCGATCTTGCGCGGAGCGTTGCAGTTCAACAATCGCAAGCGTGGGACTGGGTTCCCGCTGTTGAATCACCTTCGCCAGGCTACTGGAACCAATACGTGCCTCCAGATCCTTATCGCCGCTGGGCAATTCAGACATCTGTACAACGCGTCCAAGAATTCCACCCACCTCAGAACGACGCATTCCGACAGGGGTAACAAGCACCGACATGCCAACATTGACCTGAGCAGATTCACGCTCGGAAAGAAAAACAGGCACCTGCACTGGATTGCTTAACGATTCACGACTAAGCAGCAAGAGAAGATCACCCTGAGAAACGCCCTCGCCATTATTGGGAATAACCTGACGGATATAAAGGTCGTAATCGGCAAAAACAAAGCCTTTCGAAATCATCTGAGCCAGTGACTTGCGCAGCTTGATGAATGACTGCTGCAATTCTGTTTGCAGATGGACCAAAGAGTCACGGTTAGAAAAAACTTTGGATTTAAGATTGTCAACTTCAGCTTGATTTTGAAGAATTGTTGGCTTACTAACGAAGCCCTTTTTCGTCAGTTCGAGCATCGAATTGAGAAAAGTCTGCCGACTCTTAAGCTCTTGTTCAAGAATTGATTGTTTTTGAATCAGCGTTTTTTGCTGAATACGATTAAGACGACCAATCGAGGCAAGCGTGTCAACCTGGGCCTGCAACGATTCCTGCTCCTGAAGCGACTGCAACCAGATCAGTAGAGTCCCCTCGGGGTAGATCCTTTTATCTTTAAGTACACCATTGGATTGAGAAGGTGCAGAAAACTCTGACGTTGAGTACGTACGAAGGATGCGACGGGAGAGATCCAGTACAGCTGCATCTGATAGCTGATCGGGCTGACGCTGGAATTTCTGAACATCAGCAACCCAGTTATTTTGCTTTTCAGCAAACATCCAACGGGCAATACCATCCACTTGAGCACGTTTTCTGTTGATCTCGCCTACAGGCAACAGAACCCCGGTGCCTTTGACCTCAATGGGTATTTTTGCCAGAAACGCCCATAAAACACCAACAGCAGCCAATGCAACCCCAAGACCCAGAGTAATGCGCAGAGGCGGGGAGAGAACAACAATTGGAGAACTTTTATCTCCGGCCTGATGACGCTTGCGCAGGGCACGTTTTTCGAAGATTTCTCTCATCTCAGACTTTTCTCCTGCTGGCGCACTAATTGATCACTTTCACCCGGCCAGGTTGCCGAGTAGCGGTAAAGCTGAGCCACCGATCTATTGTAATTAAGAATGGAGTCAGACAGTGAGATGGAAGCAGTCCCCAGCTGCTCAATGGTCTGCACAATGGACGTGATGTCTCCAAGGCCAATTTCGTAACGAGCTCTGGCTGCTTCCTGGGCCACTTGAGCTGACTGATACGCCAAACGCGCACTGTCGACGGCAACTCGCGAGGTTTCATATTGCCCAAAGCTGGAGCGAACCTGCTGAACCGCCTGGAGACGATTCATCTCGGCCTTGGAACGCTCCATCTCTTCCTGGGCGTAATCAGAGCGAGCAGCTGCTGCATCAACTCCTCCATCCCAAGTCCATTCAAATCCGAGACCGACGGCGGCATTCCACTGGGTTTGAAGCTGTTCACTTCTAGCATTATCAAGACCTGGGGAGCCATTAATCACGCCGCTTGCCATCGAAAGACCACCCTCTCCATACAACAAAACAATGGGCAAATAACTGTTTATCTTGCTGATCCCATCCCAACGCGCTTCTTCTGCGGCAGCAAGACTGGCAAGAATCTCCTCTCGTGATTCGACAGCTCGATCAATTGTTTGAGGCAACGTCTTGGACCAGTCACGATAAAGGTTGGCCTTCTCGTCAGGCAAGACAAGCTTGTCAACTGGCAAGCCAAGACGCATCGCAAGAGTTGCTGATTCCTCAATAAATTGCTTGGTGTATCCCAGCAACTGGTTCAGCTGATTATACAGCTGAGTTTGTGTCTGCGCCAGAGCCAGCATGGATACCAAGCGAATTTCGTAACGCGCTCTATTGACTTCAAGGAGCTGACGATTAATGTCATAAATATTGTAAAACTCTTCAATCAGCTGTCGAGTACTTTGCAGAGCAAAATACGACGTCTGGATATTGAGAATTAAATCGCGAGCACTGACCTCGAAAAGCAACTTTTGTTGGCGAAGGGCTTCGGACGCTGCATTGATATCAGGCTGACGAGTAGGATCAATAAAATTCCATGAAATGGAAGCATTTGGCTGAAAGTTCAAAGTGTTTGTATACTGAGATATTGAGGTAGGCTCAGTACCTATGGCACTACCTGGAGTTGTACTGACGGACGTTCTAAAGGGATCATTGTAAAACTTAGTTATGTAAGTACCAACATCTAAGCCGAGAGTAGGCGATCCGTTACTGATTGCAAAAGTGGGATACCATTGACGCTGAGCGGCAATCAATTGCCATTCATAATCTTGAATGGATCGAAAAGCTGAAACCAGCTCGGGGTTATTGCGAATACCCAGCGCAATCGCTTCATCAAGAGATATTTTACGCGCAGACTTATCAATTTTGTCTCGCATGGCATTCAGTCTTGCCAGAAGCTGATCAGCCTGCTGCTCAGCGGAGAGAGAATGTTGCCCGGACACTTGACCGACTGATGTCCCAGGATTGGCTTGAACAGTAGGCACAAGCTCTGCGGCTTGCGCATCTACCGATGAAAATGGGTAACCGATTGAGAACACACCGACAGCGACTCCGAATAAGCTCTTGTATTGCCTGGTTCGGAGCAACGATCACCTCATAAAGCACCGTTATCAAATCACAAATTTTTGATTTGTCCACCAAGATCTGAAGCAGAAGCGTCACAGGCCTACAGAATTTCCCTGACGTTATGAACGCCACATTGCAATGGTGCATCTTCTGGACCAGGTCGAAGCGCAGTGAGCAGCACGTCCCGCCCAACTCCGCTGATGGTGCTAGGCACCAGCAGTGGCGCAGGTAAGTCGCTGATGACTGCCGCGCTCTGCAGAGTGCTGAAACGACGAGGGGAAACGCCACTGCCTTTCAAGGGCCAAAACATGAGCAACAACGCCTGGGTTGATCAGGGCGGAGGCGAAATGGCTTACTCCCAGGCATTGCAGGCCTGGGCAGCCGGTCTCGAACCAGTGCATGCCATGAACCCTGTATTGCTCAAACCCCAGGGCGACTCAACCAGCGAGGTCATTCACCTCGGGGACTCCGCAGGGACTTGCAAGGCAGAGCATTACTACAGAGATTGGTTCGACTCCGGCTGGGCTGCAATCCGCAGGGGGCTTGAAGATCTGCAGGCCAGCCATCCCGGCGGAAGACTGGTGCTTGAGGGAGCAGGCAGCCCGGTGGAGGTGAACCTGCAATCGCGCGATCTCACCAACCTGCGTTTAGCCAAATATTTGCGAGCCAATTGCCTGTTGGTTGCCGATATTGAACGGGGAGGCGTCTTTGCCCAGATCGTGGGCACTCTCCAATTGATGAAACCCGACGAACGGCGACTCATCCATGGGCTGCTGATCAACCGGTTCCGAGGCAGAAGAGAACTTTTCGACGAAGGTCGACGCTGGCTCGACACCAACACAGGGATTCCGGTTCTGGGAGTAATGCCATGGCTTGACGAACTCTTCCCTCCTGAAGACTCACTGGACCTGCTGGAAAGGCGTGGACGCAAGCGCAGTGCCGAGCTGGAGATCGCCGTGTTGAAACTACCCTCATTAAGCAACTTCTCCGATCTTGACCCCCTGGAGGCGGAGCCCACGGTTGAGCTGCGCTGGATCGCACCGGGTGAACGACTCGGGATTCCCGATGCCGTGGTGATCCCAGGAAGCAAACAAACCCTTCGGGATCTTGCCTCACTGCGCAGCACCGGCCTGGCTGCTGATCTGATCAGCTACGCCAAAAACGGCGGTGAGCTGTTCGGCATCTGTGGCGGCATGCAGATGCTCGGGGTGGAACTGCATGACCCGCAAGGACTAGAGGGCAACGATCCTCCAGGGCAATCTGATGATTACGTTGCCGGCCTTGGTCTTCTCCCACTGCGAACGGTGTTCAGCGGTGCAAAAGCTCTGCATCAGAGGCAAGCCCTCGTGCTGTGGCCGGATCAACAACCGAGACTGGAGGTGGAGGGGTTTGAACTGCATCGGGGAATCAGCGAAGCCATCGAGGACTGCAATCCATTCAGTGCGGATCAAGACCTGGGTTGGGTGCGTGGGACCACTTCAGGAACCTATCTCCATGGAATCTTCGAGAACGGACCCTGGCGACGACGGTGGCTGAATCGCCTTCGACACAGACGGGGCCTACCGGAGCTCAGTGAGCAACAACCCCACCACAGTCGGCAGAGGGACGCGCTGCTCGACCGCTTGGCCGATGCCTTTGAGCAACATGTGAATCTGGAACCACTGCTGGAAACATCCACGTGACCTCTGGGCACAAAAGGGTGGAAATCTTGTGGCCGGATGGCCAGCGAAGCTTCAGCCACAACGGAGAAGACTGGTTGTCTGCGGCGCGGCAGGCTGGCGTGCATGTGCCCACTGGCTGCATGGGAGGCAGCTGCGGTGCCTGCGAGATCGACGTTGATGGGACCACCGTGAGGGCCTGTATCAGCACCGTGCCCACCTCAGCGTCAGGGAGGCTCAAGGTGGAATTGGCCACTGACCCCTACTGGTGATCAATCCGCCACCAACCATGCCAAAGAGTCTTCTGCAGGGCACTGCTCGCGCCCTGCTGGCTGGAGCAGCAGGTGGAGGGCTCGCAGCGTTGGTGGTGAGCAGCACACTCATGCTGCAGAGATGGGTCTGGGGTGCATCGGTGGAGCGAGGGTTGCCCAGCGATCGTTCATTGCTGTGGTGTCTGGCCTGGTCGGGAACGATCGGCGTGGCTCTCAGCCTGCTGCAGCGGCGACGTTCAGGCAGTGCGCTGCCTGAAATGTCGGAGACGCTCGCTGAACTGAGAAAACCGGAAGGATTGAACACGCGTCACGGCCTCAGGCAAATCATCGGAGGAATACTGGCCCTCGCCGGCGGAGGAACACTGGGACCGGAGGCGTTGATGACACGCCTCGTCGCGGTCGCGAGCCACACGGTCTGGAAAGGCGCGGATCGTGACCTTGTGGCTGCTGCGATGGCTGGATCCCTGGGATTGTTCCGTTCACCTCTGGTGGGCAGCGCAGCCTTGGCTGGACGTCAGTGGCAGCTGATCTGGCGATGGCTGCCAGGAACCATCGGGGGATTGGCCGGTTTCGTGGCCTTCAACGGTTTGAGTGACCTGGGCGCTGGGATGCGTGGCGTGTCCTACGCCTGGCCCTCTGATCCCTCACAACGATTGAGCGCCTTGCTGGCATCCCTACTCGCCGGGCTCGCGGGTTGGTTGGCGGGCCAGTTGATCAAACGCTGGCGGCAGTGGCTTCAACAGTTAGAGCTTCTGGAACGCTTCTGGTGGATACCGATCGGCACAGGTCTGCTGATCGGACTCTGCCTGTGGGGTTTACCACTGGCGGGCTTTTCCGGGGAAAACCAGTTGAGACCCCTCGTGATGAACGAATGGAGGCTGGATACAAACGTGCTGATGTTGTCGGCCCTGGCCAAGTTACTGATGGTCGGCCTTTGTCTGGAGACCGGATGGAGAGGCGGCCAGTTTTTTCCGGTGATCCTGGCCAGCAGCGCGCTGGGGATGGGGCTACACCAATGGATGCCATGGATCGGCAGCATCGACAGCTGGAGTGCTGGTGTTGTCGGGGGGTGCCTTGCGGTGCTGCTCCCCTCGCCACTGCTCGGACTGTTGCTCGGCCTCACTCTGTTGCAGGGCCATGGAGCAGGAGCGCTGGTGATCGGCCTGCTGGTGGGGCTGAGCCTGCAGCGGAGGCACTGAGTGGGAATCCTGGCCGGATTGGTTGCAGCACTGGCCTGGACTCTGGCGAGCAGTCTTTGGCGAGGTCTATCCACCTCCCTCAGCGCGATTCAACTCAACGGGCTGAAGAATCTGATCGCCTGCGCAGCATTGCTGCCGGTGCTGGTCACACTCCCCTGGAACGGAGAGGTGAAGAGCCTGATGCTGCTGCTGATCAGTGGTGGATTGGGAATCTCACTGGGAGACAGCTTTTATCTCGCTGCACTGCGGCGTCTAGGCACCCGCAGAACACTCACCCTGGAGTCGCTCGCCCCCGTCGCAGCAGCTGCGGGAGGTTGGTTCGCCATGGGAGAGCAGCTCTCTGTTCAGGGCTGGGCTGGTGCATTGCTGGTCACGATCTCCGTGGTGTTGGTTGCCCTGCAGCAACCTCCTGACGCCACACGACTGCTCGACCGAAGCCGCCGTGTTCAGGCGCAGGGCTTGGTGCTTGGCTTGCTGGCCGTGGTCTGCGGTGTGGCAGGCGCCGCCGTCTCGCGCACTGTCCTGATCAACAGTGAGCTAACACCTCTGCAAAGTGCTGCCTGCCGTCTGCTGGGAGGACTGCTGCTGCTGCTTCCCTGGCTGCGGCTGGCAGCCAGATTTCCGCGGCCACGACCGCGCAGTGTGCGCTGGCCGCGGGTGCTGGCTGCAACAGTGCTGGGAACCGTTCTGGGGATCCTGCTGCAACAGGTGGTGCTGCAGAGGTTGCCTCTTGGCATTGGCATCACAGTGCTGAGCACGGCACCGGTGATGGCCCTGCTGGTGGCCCGTGCCGAGGGGGATCAGCTGAAACCGTCGGTGCTCTTGGCCTCGACCCTCGCCGTGACAGGCGTTGGTCTTGCAGTGCTGAGCTGAGTGGTCAAGCGCTCGGCTGAACCAGCACATTGACTAGCGTCACTCCGCTTGGAGCGTTCGAAGATGACAGACGCAGCCACTTATCTCGGGGCCAATGGTTGGCTGCTGGAGATCGCTGGACTAAGGGTGCTGCTGGACCCATGGCTCAGTGGTGCGCTGGTGTTTCCACCGGGTGCCTGGTTGCTGAAAGGTGAGATGCCGAAACTGATGCCAATACCGGATCAACTGGATCTGCTTTTGCTCACGCAAGGGCTTCCGGATCATGCCCATCCGGAAACGCTTCAGGCGCTGTCGAAGCGGATCCCCGTGGTGGCATCAGCAGCTGCCGCTCGTGTGGTCAAGCGTTTGGGATTTGAGGCCATCACCGAGCTGCAACCCGGTGAAACCTCCACCATCGCTGGTCTGAAGATCCGCGCCACCGCAGGTGCAGCAGTCCCGGCGGTGGAAAATGGCTACCTGCTCGATTGGCCCGAGGGGTCCCTGTATCTCGAACCACATGGTGTTTTGGATCCTGCGATCGATCAGCGCAGCGTCGACACCCTGATCACCCCGGTGGTGGATCTTGGCTTGCCGATGCTGGGAGCATTCATCACAGGCGCAAGCGTGATGCCTGATCTGATCAGCCGCTTCCAACCCAAGACCGTGCTGGCCAGCACCACAGGTGGCGATGTGAAGTTCAGCGGGATGATCAGCAGCCTTCTGAACGCTGCTGACGCTTCGGCAGATTGTGGCGATCTCCCCGAAGACTGCACACTGATCACACCCACAGTGGGGCGGGCGATCCCATTGCCGTCAGAGTCGCGCTAAAGAGAAAGCAGCGAAGGCCATGGCATGGCGTTGGATCAACGGCTGACGCACCTGGAGATCAACACACACGGAACGGGCTTCACTCCCCTGAACCAACAACTGAATCAATGCGTGAGCCAATCCGGACTGATCAACGGCGTGATGCATCTCACCTGCCTGCACACCAGTTGCAGCCTCACCATCAATGAAAACGCGGACCCACGGGTTCTCGAAGATCTGGCGGCCTGGATGAATGCAATGGTGCCTCAGGACGGAGCTGGGCCTTGCGGACCTGATGGCAGACGTCGCCGTTACTTGCACGACGACGAAGGTGATGACGACATGCCAGCCCATATCCGCACAGCGCTCACCACCCAGACCATGAGCCTCAGCATTGAGAACGGGCGACTGCTGTTGGGAACCTGGCAGGCGGTCTATCTCTGGGAACATCGCTCATCCCCGCATCACAGACGACTGGCCTGTCATCTGATCGGAAACATGGCAGACCCATCAAGCACTCGAAGTCAGCTCTCAGCATCAGGCAGAAACGCCACGGCGACCCTGCTGGCTCGCCGCAACGGCCAAAGACTGAATGATGTCGTTCAAGCGCGCCACGTTCCCGGGGCATGGGCTGAGGACGGTGGGATTGAGACAGATGTGGATCTGCTGATTGACCGGTTGCATGAGATCTCCGATCAAGCGCAATGATCGCTCAACCCAGCGCCAGGAGCACCAGCAGAGTGCTTCTGGCGGGCCTGATCGGCAACGTGATGGAGTGGTACGACTTCGCCCTCTACGGCTACTTCGCGACCACCATCGGCAGGGAATTCTTCCCCTCCAGTGATCCAGCCGCCTCACTGATCGGCGCCTTCGGGGCCTTTGCTGCCGGATTTCTGGTGCGACCGCTTGGGGGGATGGTGTTCGGTCGAATCGGCGATCTGGCTGGAAGGCAGCGTGCTCTGCAACTGTCGGTGATGGTGATGGCCATACCCACCGTGCTGCTGGGTCTGCTGCCGACGCATCAGCAGATCGGCATCGCTGCTCCGATTGCGGTTGTCCTGCTTCGCATTGTTCAGGGGTTGTCGGTGGGGGGCGAGTACACCAGCTCCGTTGTTTTTCTCAGCGAAAACGCCCCATCCCGTCAACGTGGTTTCTATGCGATCTGGGGGCTCTGGGGATCCGTGCTGGGAATGTTGCTCGGCTCCGGCTTCGGTGATCTGCTGTCCCACACACTCAACCCAGCCCAGCTGGCAAACTGGGGATGGCGGCTGCCTTTCCTGCTTGGAGCACTGGTGGCCACAAGCGGGGTTGTGATCCGCAAAGGCATTGGTGCTGAGTTGGACGCACCGCGAACCAACTCGCCGATTCGGGAAACCTTTGGTCGCTACCGCCTGCAGGTGCTGCGCGTCATGGCTCTGAACATCGCTAGCAGCGTCGGGTATTACGCCGTGTTCGTCTACTCGGTGAGCTACATGGAAGAGGTCGATCACCTCAGCACCGCAACATCCCTGAGCCTGAACACCGGCGTCCTGGCTGTACTGCTGATGCTGTATCCGGTTTCAGCGTGGCTCTCCGACCGCATCGGACGCAAACCCATGCTGATCAGCGGAGCATCACTGCTCTGTTTTGGAGCCCTGCCATTGTTCAGGCTCATGCACAGCGGTGATCCTCAGCGAGTGCTTTGGGGAGAACTGGGGCTGACGTTGGCTGTGGCTCTGCTTGCAGGTGGCAAAAATCCCGCCAACGTGGAACTCATGCCTGCCGCGGTTCGCTGCACCGGCCTGGCCGTGGCATTCAATGTTGCAGAAGGTTATTTCGGCGGAACCACCCCACTGATTGCAACCTGGTTGATTGCTCAAACCGGGAATCCTCTGTTACCGGGGGCATGGGTCGCCTTCAGCGGACTGTGCACGCTCATCACGGCATGCGCATTCACACGCGAAACCGCATTTCGTCCGCTGTCGACTGAGACAGCCTGATAGGAGCTTGCTACAAGAGGGCAGAAGCCGTTCAGCTGCCATGAATCCAGAAGGGGAAATCTGGCCTGTCGTGCTGATTGCAGCGAGTGTTGTGATGCTCTGGTTGATCCTCTCTGTCACCAGCTCGGGAAGCTTCGAAGTTGTGGGTGCAGGTTGATGTGTCTTCTTGCGGGGCTTGGACTGATTGCGCCACGCCTGATCCTGATTCTGCTTTGGCTGTTCAGTCCTGAAGTTGTGCTTGGGCCCTTTGCTGACCTGGCGATACCCAATCCAATCATTCCGATTCTGGGCCTTCTGTTTCTGCCCACAACGACTCTGGGCATCTGCTGGGCAACCGTTTCATTCGGAGGAGTGCAATCGTTCAGTGGATTGCTGATTGTTCTGATCAGCCTTGTGATCGATGCGGGGCTGATCGGCAATGGCAGAGGCATCGCCAGACGTTGACGGTCAGCGGTCCTGCCCACCGTCCATCGTGCGACGAACAAGATATTGAGTGATCGCAAGAAAAGCCAGAAAGCCACCAGCGACAAGCAGGAGCAGCACGCGATGTCGATCAGAAACGTTGCTGCAAAAGCCTATTGAGCCTGCCCCTCATCCGATTGAGCTGTGCACGTTCCTTCTCATTGCGGTCAATCTGGCGAAATGACACGACAAACACGGTCGTTGTGAAAGCCACTCCAACCGCGAACATGCTGAGCAGCAGGGGATCTAACGTTTCCATGGGAGGGCAAAGGAACGTTGGAAGCAAGATTAAATGAAGCCAGCACACCGATGCCTGGCTCAAATCCATGCTCTGTCGAACACAATGGATGCCATTGGATTGAACAATGCCATCTGAAGGTTTCCTGGACGGCAAGACACTGCATCTGAAGGCGGCGAGCGATGCCAGAGTCGCCGAAAGAGTGGCGGGCCACCTTCGCAGACGCATCGCGGAAGATGACTGGCGCCCCTACAAATCAAAAGAGGAAGCGCTGCAGGCCTGGAGTCGACTCGGCGGCATTCGCCTGCAGGTCATGCAGGCCCTAGGCCTGCTGAACACTCCAGACAGTGGGTCACGAGGTGAGCGCTGACATACAAGAAGTGACAACAGCACCCAAGTGATGCCATGACATGTACAGCTGGCGAGCCATGGATTGAACTCAACACAGGTGCTGATCCAACAACCCGAGGAAGACACCTTGATCGATGCCCTGCGGGGGTGCAAAAGCGTTGCTAAACTAAAGACGCTCGAACAACGACAGGCCAGCACTGATTCAGTCCCACTGTTCGACTGGATCTGCGATCTGCTGGTGCAACGGCGGATCTCCAGGGGACTAGCTGCAAGGCTTCTTGGCCAACTGCACAACCGGTGATCTGAGCCGAAAAGCTGATCTCAGAGGCGAACGCCGCGGACAGAAACACCTGAAACACAAAGACACGCTGCGGCTGCCAGACGAAGCATGCCCTTGTGCTTTTTGCCGCAACCTCACGCGAACATGTTTGCAAAAATAGATGAAGTTACGTAAAGACCATGACAGATCAGCAGGCTGAACCCAAAAGCGCTATGGAAGAAACCTTCGGGATGGAAACCTGGGTAGACGGCGAAACCTGGAATGGCCGACTAGCGATGCTCGGCTTTGTGGTGGCGATTGCCATTGAGGTGGCTGCAGGACAGTCACTGCTGCCAAAAGTCTGGTGACGACAAACGTTGACCAGATCCAGGCGTCCTGACCCTTTAAGCGCAACGCCGACTCAGGACGAAACAAGAAACTCAACTGACAAAACCCTGGCTCACAACCAGGGGTTTTGTTTTTTGTATTGCAGAAGCCTGGTTTACCTACACTGAGCGGTCGTCAAGCAATCAAATCATTGACGCAAGTGAGCTGAAATCAAGTTTCTGAATAAGGAGTTGTAAAAACAGCTTGATCGTCCTCGAAAGGTCAAACACCAATCAGTCCAGACCATCGTAAACGAATGTAACCATTCAAGAGCCAGTTCCACGCGAAGACAACAAGATGGTCTAACTCTTACAACAAAAATGGAAAACAGTTTAAGCAATCATCTTGCAAAACTATTACACTCTACTCAGGAGTATTCCAGCGAAGAATGCAATGGAGGTGCCGTTATAGAACTTCTTTTTGATCTGCAAGCCATGAAGATCAATAACCTTGAAGACTTCAAAAAAAGACAATCAGAAGAAAGCGTACAAGAGTTAATTCAGGAATATCAAAATAGATAGCGTGATCTAACAACCATCAAAGGCTTCACAACGTTGGCCAACTGAAAACGGATCTCCAATCGATGGTCAAAATGAATCGCTACAGCTAAAGTCGTGAAACTCAAGATCAATACTTGAACAGAAAAAGCACCATCCACAAAATCTCAAAGGACAGACCTGGTCTGACCACAGTCAATGGCGACGATCAAAGTTACTTTTATACAAGTCGAAGACTTAGAAAAGACCTGGGGCCCATACAAGGCAATCACTACATTTTTCTGACTTACCACCAGATGGCTAAGGCGCTCATGCTGCCTAAAAAATGGAATAGACTGGAGGTTCAAAGTTCAATGGCTTTTTTACTCGGTTCAATTTTATTTGTCACTGGCTCGATCACTCAGTTACAAAACCAGTGGATATTTAAAACATTATTTATGCTTGGTTCAGTCCTGTTCTTAACAGGAAGCCTAACTCAGCTTTGGCAAACCTTTAGAGCATGGCGACGCCAAAAAAAGTATATTCTGATTTCGCTCAGCTTGGCCCTGGTCGGAGTGATTGGAGCCAAAGCTGGAACACTCTTTTTTAATGCAGACAGCATCAGCGATTGGCTGAATCTGAATCTGGCCACAAGGACGCGAAAACTTTTGGGTCCAGATGCATACATGGCAGGATCATTTATGTTTCTGATTTCGGGAATTGCACACTACGCAGAAATTGGCCATGGAAGATTAGTATTTGTCGAAAAAAATCACTTAGGTTGGTGGGTATGCTTCAGCTTTTTGGTTGGGTCAGCGCTGTACTGCCTGTCAGCACTGCATGGTTATGACACTGCGATCAACCTACCATTCGGGTTGTCATCGGAAAAAAATTCCATATTGCTCTGCCTCATAGCGTCAGCTATCTTTATTTTCATGTCACTGTGTTCACTAGCGGAATGCAGTGAAAATGAAACAAACGATTTGGGATGCAACCAATGAAAAAAGCCAAAAACAGCATGCATTCATTTAAATAAATTCATTAACGCCATCTGAGAGCACAAAACAGAAAAACCGAACCACAGGTATCGCACCAATGAAAGATTCAACTCTTCACTACTTCTGGCGAGTTTGGGTGAATGAAGAGGGTGAAAGTTGTCAAACCAGGAATTTATTCAAAAACCACGAGAAAACTATCTTTGCTATGGGAACAAGTCCAATATGGAGTGCGGTGCACTACAGCGGCGCTGCCACAATCATCACGCTCCTGTTAATGCCGAAAGAGGTCAAGAATTGGCACGAAAATCCCAAGCCTCAATGGATCATTCCCTTGAAGGGTAGGTGGGGCGTGGAAACAATGGATGGAATGGTTGTTGAAATGGGACCAGGAGACATCAGTTTCGGTGGAGATCAAGGAACACGAGGACGTCAAGGTCACCGCTCATGGGCCATCGGGGACACACCGGTAGAGTTGTTATTAATTCCAGGTCTCTGAGCCACCCCCTTGGAATCCTTGTATCTGATAGCGTTAACGGCCTGATAAGGCAACAGCGCAAACAAATCGGTGGCTGATGAGGACATCCGATGCATGCAACGCATCTAAATGCAAAGACCCTGAATCATTCAAAACTCTGTAGGCACAAAGAGTAATGAGTCAATACCCCACAGAATGGCATCTCGATGAGGCTGCTCTCGATTGGCTGGATCAGCTTCTCGACCAAAAATATCGCAATGGTGTGAGCACAAATGATCTGTCTGCACACGCACGTGCAAGAGAAATGGTTGATTTATGGAGAGCTCAGATGGGATCACGACGCCATCAGGTAGATCCTTAAACGATTAGCAGAATGAGTGAACTGTCAGGAAAAAGAAGGGGAAATAGCAGAAGACGAAGTAGCAAGAAGACGCAAACTATTAAACACTACAATCAAGCTGGTGCCCATATCGGCGAAAACGGCTTGCCACATTGTTGCGTAGCCAAGCAGAGCCAACAAAAGAAACGAACCTTTGATAAGCACAATTATCGCGATATTTTGCCAAAGAACATGCAAAGTCTGACGAGAAATCTGAATGACATCCACGAGCCGCCTTGGGTCGTCATCCATGATCACAACATCAGCAGCCTCCATCGCCGCATCGCTACCCGCTGCACCCATCGCAAAGCCAATCTGTGCTCCTGCCAAAGCAGGAGCGTCGTTGATGCCGTCTCCTACCATTCCCGTTGGAGATTCAGCCTGCAAATCTTTTAAGGCGAGCAATTTCTGTTCAGGGAGAAGATCGCTTAGAACTTGATCAATGCCAATCTGAGTTGCAATTAAATTGGCACTAATTTTATTGTCCCCGCTAAGCATAACTGTTCTGATCTTCATTCGATGGAGGAGATCAATTGCTCGTGCTGATGTTGGGCGAGGCTGATCAGCAACAGCCAACAAAGCCAGAATATGCTCACTGTCGGCAAGTAGAGACACACTTCGACCTGCGCTCTCGTGACTCATAATCAACGATTGAATATGCGCATCCATGGGAACGATCTCGTTAAGCCAGCGACGATTACCAAGGTAGATCCGTTGGTTATTGATCAGAGCTGTTAAACCCTTACCAATCAGAGCCTCAAATTCTTCCACCTGGAGTTGCTCCGCATCGATACCTGCAGCGATTGCACGCGATACAGGATGTTTTGATTGCAGAGCCAGTGATACACAACACTGCTTGAGCCAAACTAATTGATCATCGTCAATCAATGATTGCAACTCAACCAATACAGGATATCCAATAGTAAGGGTTCCAGTCTTGTCGAATGCAATAGTTTTAAGTCTTGGAACTTGTTCAAGGAAAAGTCCACCTTTGATTACAATTCCTCTTCTCGCTGCAGCCGTCAAACCACTGACAAGCGTGACAGGTGTGGCGATAACAAGTGCACATGGACATGCAATCACAAGCAAAACCAATGACCTGTAGATAGCATTGAGAACAGTAATATCGAAAAAAACAGGAGACAAAACAGCAACAGCAATGGCCAAACAAAAAACAGCAGGTGTATATTTGGCCGCAAATCGATCAACAAGACGTTGCATCGGAGCCCGAGAAGCCTGTGCTTCCTCAACTCCACGAATGATTCGAGCAATGGTACTTTCAGACTCAAGCGATGAAACACGGAAAATAAAAGAGCCGGTTGTATTAAGAGTTCCAGCAAATACTTGATCACCAACAAGCTTTTCTACAGGCAAGCTTTCTCCGGTAACGGATGACTGATCAACGGAACTTTGACCTGCTTGTATAACACCATCAAGTGGAATCCTGTCACCAGCATCGACTCTGACCAGATTGGCAACCCTGATGTTCTTCACAGCAACACTCTTCCAACTGCGGTCACTCATTTGCACATGAGCAAAATCAGGAGCTAGTTCGCCAAGCCTGGAGATAGCATTTCTTGCTCGATTAGAGGCCTGAGATTCCAACTCCTCAGCAATTGAGAATAAGGACATGACCATTGCCGCCTCAGGCCAATACCCAATAAGACATGCACCAGTCACTGCAACTGACATCAAAGCGTTCATATTCAGTTTGATCCTTCGCAAAGCTGAAATGCCCTGAAGGTATACAGGCAAACCAGCCAAAAAAATGGCGATTAAAGAGCTTAAAACGACCAGCGCTCGCTGAACTGTTGCTCCAGAGGATAAAAGTTCTAGGATTTCAGCAAGAACAGCAAAAAAGAGTGAAAATAACAAACGATTCCAAGAAATCTTTTGAACACTTCTAGCCTGATCAACATCAGCAATCACCTCAACCCTATAGCCTATTTTTTGAATCAAAACTCGTGCTGTTGTCAGAGCTTGAGGCTTACCCGATAGAACCAAGGTGCGCTTGGAAAGGTTGAAGAGTGGGTTGCTGATGCCTTCCATCCCATCAAGAGCAGCCTCAATTTCAAGCTGCTCATTGGTACAATCCATTCCAGGGATAGACAAAATCATTTCTGAACCAGGATCTGAACGAGCCGTAGAGCCAGAATTCATATCAACCATAAAAATTACACTTACAAATAATTCAAATAAAGAAAATTATCAGGACAATTGTCCAATTAAAAGGTTGTTCAATAAGCAGAATATTGACGCGATCAACGTGGCCAAAGCATAATAACAAGAACTCCACAGAGAGCAATACCAGCTCCTATCAAATCACCCAGATCAGGCAAGTATCCATCAAATTGTTTAGCCCAGGCAAAGGCTAAAACAATGAAAAAACCACCATAAATAGCATAAACTCTGCCGAAATCCGAAGTAGGCTGTAAGCAAGGTACGAATCCATAGCCAATCAGTGCAATGACTCCGGCAGCGGCATAAGTCCAATTTTTGTCTTCTCTGACTGTTTGCCAAACGAGCCAACCGCCTCCGACTTCAAGAAGCCCAGCAGCAATGAACAGGAGGATCGATAAAGCAATCGTCTGAGGCGTCCAGACTAATGAAGTCTCCACGGACTGTTGACTGACTGCATCACCGACAGATTGATTTTCAAGACCATCGAGTTCGTCACTTGTCACTGGTCAGCTAAATCTCTATATTCTATGTAGCCATCAATTTCAAAACTGTCAGCACCAAATGACACATTGAATGAAAATTATGAAAGTATTCGAGCATGGGCAAACAAATCAAATCGATGGTTAAATCAAAAGCTTAAGAAGTTGAATGAGGTTTAAACTCAGTGGAAAAAGCAAGAAGAGAACTCATTTACGCTGTGATCTGCTGCATCACAACCGAAAATAATTAAGTGATTCATGGCTGTCGCGCTATAACCCAGCAAACTTTAGGTGGAGATCTGAAGTACCGTGCTTCGAAACTCAGCTCTAGCGACAACAACGCTACTGGCCGCTGGCTTACTGCTGCAGGGTTGCATTCAAGAAAAATCAACAACAACTCCCAACATTTCCGCCTATGGAAGCCAGGTCAGGGGAGGGCCATGGCTTGAATTGGTCTCCAGAGGAAAGAACAATCAAAAGCCTCCGGCAGGCACAATCTTGATCTGGACTCCGGACTATGAGGGGATGAACCCAATGGTCCAGACAAGAATAGATCAGACCCTAAAAAATCTAATTCAACGATTTCAAGAAAGATACAACATGGTCAATGTGATCTGGAGAAAATATTCAGACTCAAATATCTACAAGAAGTATTCAGAAAAAGTCAAAGAAGGATTAGGTCCAGACTTATTATTAGCTCATAATTTCATGATCCCAGCGCTCCGCAAAAAGAATGAAATTGAGGCCATACCAGCCAACAGCGTAAGGTTTGGAGAATTACGTCCAAAACTTTTAAAAACCGCGGGGGCTAATGGCACACTCTATGCCATACCATTCATCATTAATCTTCAATTACTTTGCATCAACAAGCAAAAAGCAAGAAGTACACCTAAAACATTTAATGAGCTGCTTGAACTTTCCAGATCAGGGATTTCGATCGCAATAGGGGGAAATTTCCTTGAAACAATATGGGGACTGCCAGGATTTAACGCGAAATTATTTGGAGCCAACAAGAGCTCTGCTCAGGACCTCAAAGAGGGTCTGAATAATTGGATCAAGACACTCAGAAAAAGTGACGAGGAGCCCAATGTAGCCCTATTCAAAAACTCGTCATTAATGACAAAATATTTTGCAGAAGGAAAAATTAGTATCATTAATTGTGAATCAATTGACCTGCCATTCCTAAGGAATAAGCTTGGTAGCGAAAATCTTGGAATCAGTGAACTGCCAAGTATTAATGGTAAAAACTCCGAGCCAAGACTGACTGGAGCATCCTTTGTATTGAATCCATTCGCAAGCAAGAGCCAAACAAAACTTGCCTTGCGATTCAGCAATTACGCAATCAGCGTTGACCAGCAACAACAAATTGCAATCAATTGGAACTCACTTTTACCAGTCAACAAAAATAGTGACTTTAATCAAGAGCTTCTTCCTGTTCGAACTATATCAGAAAAGGCTTTCGCTAAATCATCGGAGTTGACAGACAGAGAACTAGAAACAATGATCTTGAACTACAACGCCATTCAGGAGATCTATCAAGATGCAACAGCGGGATTAATCGACCCAGTTAAGGCCAGTAATGAAATCATTGAACTATTTGAGAGTCCGCAATGACCACAGCAAGTCAAATCAATTTAGAACCCATTACTCAATTCAGTAACGAGCTTTGGCATGCTGTGAGTCGGCCAGCTGTAAGCATCCAGATTCTAATTATTATCATCAGCATATCAATTGGTTTCATTGTTGCATCAAAAGTGAGAATCAATATTAAACGCCTAAAAGCCCCGATCAAGCCGAGGGCCACAGCAGCCTCAATAGCACTTATTGTATTAACAATAATCTACGCAATAATGGAAATAACACGACGGCCTAATGGACTCATTCAACATGCATGGGCAATATTACTGGCTTATACAATACTCAATATTTTATTTCAATCGCTAACTCATTCGGTCAGTAAAGATAAAGCCGAAAAATTAAATCAGTACAAAACGAGGCTTTTCATGCCTGCTTTGATTGGATATCTTCTCTTTATCGTAATTCAAACATTTGGAGATCCATCATCATTGCTTGGCGCGCCGATCATCCAACTCTTTGGTACCCCTTTTAATATTGGCGATGGATTATCAATAACAATTGGTCTATATTTATGGGTTAACCTATCGTCATTCATGACGCAAATACTTGAATGGTTTTTGGGGTCGAATAAAACAGAAAACAGGGAGGTATCGAAAGCCATTTTCATCTTAATTCGTTATGGCCTAGTTGGCTTCGGTATATTTGTCATCATTGGGACAATTGGCATTAGTCCAACAGTATTTGGCTTAATTACTGGCGGTCTCTCTGTGGGTATTGGTCTTGGACTCAAGGAGATTATTAGTAACTTCGTTAGTGGCATTTGGTTACTCATGGAAGGTTCGACCAAACCAGGGGATGTGATTAATCTGAACCTTCTGGATAGCTCAGGGGAAGCGTTTCAAATCGCTGAAGTCACAGATTGCGGCTTAAGGGCAGTCACTGTGACAAATCAAAGTGATCATTGCGAGAGAATCATTCCTAACAACCTATTTTTCACAAATCAAATCACTACGTATACCAAAAACCACAACATTATTGCCAGAAAATCTTATTTTGGTGTGAGCTATGGGAGTGACCCAAATCAAGTGATCGAGTTGATTACAGAGGTTGTGACATCACACCCAGAAGTTCTTGCAAATCCAGCACCATCAACGGTGTTTGTTGCCTATGGCGATTCAAGCCTGGATTTTTATGTAAAATTCTTTATTCAGGATGTGAAGGGAGGCATTCGCGTTACAAGCGAGATCAATTTAAGGATTTGGAAAAAACTGAAAGAAAACTCGATCGAAATACCATTTCCCCAGCGCACCCTTCATATCCCAGACCCGCTTGATATAAGATACAAAGATTCTGAGCAAGACTCATCACCATAATCTTTATGCGATTCAACAACTTTCGTTCAGTCAACAAATTAAATCATTGACGGCTTCTTGTTATTTGATCAGATCCTACAAGTCGAGCTTAAAGCAGCAAACAGATCTTCCTTAACCCACTGATCCTCACCGCATCGGTCACCTGAGCTCAGGCTGACGCTGATCCAACAGGTCATCGGCAGCCTGATTCCCACCACCAGTCCACATGTTGACCTCTGGACCACCGGTCCACGCGGATGCACTCGGACTGGGGTCTTCAGCTGGTTTTCCATTCTGGATGTCTTGACTGAGTTCTGAAGGAGTAACAGGCCCATCAACAGCAACCATCAAAAGGGTAATCAGCAGAAGGGTTTCCATCTCTTCATGGCAATTACACACTTGATAGCTGGAAATAGCAGCTGATCCGATCGATGAAACAGAAGCACAAGCCAAGATCGTCGGTTACGACCAATGGTCCCACGCGTGCTGACCTGATGACATACAACAACTGCTGAGAAGCAGTCGAGGGCATACTCTGCTTCATGTTGAATTGCAGCTCAGGCCCCGTTGAACCACACGAGATGCCTCGTGGAGAAGTCTGGCTTGTGAATGGCGACCAACTACTGATTGTTCACTTCAAACCTGACTCTTCGATGACCCATGGGCATTGGGTGGAGTTGAGAACATACGTTTGGAGCCGTCCCCAACCGCCTGTGCCTCAGTCCAGACGAAAGCTGTCAAACCAGAACGCCAGTGAAATCTGGAAGCACATGATTAAAGTTGGATGGCGTCTATGCGCTGCACCAGTATGCTAAAAAAATTCAGGCGATGAATCATCGCGGAATGTAGTCCATAGGATCATCAACATTACCGAAACTGCAAGGTGTTTCGGCACGGCCTCCTGGCAACATGTTGGCGGGGATCAAGCCGTCTCTGTAAATTTCACAGAGCTCCTCAGGTGTACGGCTGTCAACCCAAGCTTGAAAAGTTGAATCATCCGAGGCAATCAGCTGAGCAATCAGCAAAACTTCGTACACGACTTGTGGGAGTTGTTGATCGACCAACTCTGCAGCAGATCGGCTCAACCAGCAGACTTTCATTCAATAGCTCAACACGCTGACACGCGTTGAACTGAGTGATCTGCATTGCAGCGCGGAAGCTCTCCTGGATTGGGAATAAACCTTGCAAGGATTGCCCTTATGAGCGATCAAGGCAGTGTTGACAAGGACATGATCACCCCAGAGCTTCACAACACCGACGACAGGTCACCCTGAGCAATGGGCCGACTCACAGCAACGTCCATGCAGGCTTGGAGATCAGAGAAGACAACTAGTGGTCAGGCGCTAGTGAGCATCTGAACAACGCCGAACACAAACAGAGCCAAAACGATCGAAGCAAGAAATGACTTGCCTCGATTGGCGATACCATTTTGAATCCTCTCAATCATGTGTTCCCTATCACTTAATACAACATCAATAAATATCAGCAGGCTTTTCGTGATTACGCCACGCATTCGAGTTACTCATCAAGCACAAAAGATACCCAGGCTTTTACTATTGGAGCCGAACATGTAGCGACTGAACCCCTGCCAAGCGGAAATGATTCAGCAGGAGAGGAACCATGAGCATCTTTACCCATAACCGAAGCGAAAGCCCGTACAACCCCCCAGGGCTCTGACCATCTGCTCCAAGCGGGCAGCACAGGCCCGACTGACGGGCTGAAACATCGATGAACGCACTCTGACGACCCTTCTTTGCGGAGATGAACAGTCGAATCCGGAATTCACTGCAGCAGCAGCTGACGCTGATGCAGAAGGTGGTGAACCGACTCGGTCTCAAGCGATTGAGCGCCGCGGGGCGTTGGTCCATCAAGCATGCACAAACGAAACTGATTCTCAGCAGCAGATTTGCACTGCTGAATGTGATTCTCAAAAGCATATTTGGGGCTCTTGAATGTGATTCTCAAAAGCATATTTTGATCGCTTAATGTTCGGTTTTCACGCATATCTTTCGCTGTTTTGTGATGTAGAACTGATGCATCCCTTCCAGAGGACAACGCAATGACAAATTCCGCCACCCAGGCCACCATCACCATTCCCGTCGGCCCTGCAGGCCGTGCCATGGCCGAACCCATGTCCAGCGAACTGCTCGACCTGATGGAAGCCCATCTCAACCTTGAGCGTCAGTCAGCTGCTGATTACTTGGCTGCTGCGATCTGGTTTGCTGAACGTGAACTGACCGGCTTTGCCGAGCATCTCCGCGATGAGGCCAAGCAGGAGCAGGAGCACGCCGCCAAGTTTGCTGACTATCTGATCTCCAGAGGTCAGCGCCCTGTGCTCGACACGATCGAACCACCCCGCCAGCAATGGCCTGATGTGGAGCAGGTGATCGCCAATGTCTTCCGCATGGAAGCTGATGTCACCGCCTCGGTGCTGCAGCTTTACGGCACTGCTGAAAAGGACATTGACCGCCGCACCACTGTGTTCCTCGACGCAATCGTTGATGCTCAGCGTCTTTCTGAGCACGAAGCCGCTTACCTGCTGGGTCGCGTCAAGTTCGCTGCCGGCAACCCTGCTGCCGTGATGATCATCGACGCAGAACTGAGGGAAGGCGAAGCCGAGCCCGCCAAACTCGAAGGCTGATCAACAACAGCCTCATCAACATCAAGCCCAACCTGGCAATCCAATTCACCATCCCTGCAGCCCCGCCAAGTGCGGGGCTTTTGTTTTGCACTGGCAAGATGTTTCAACAACCCTGAAATGAACAACAGGCTGCTGTTACCGAACAGCAATCATGCCCATGATGAAACTTCTTCCAGTCGACGCCGATGACCTGGACCTATCTCTTTTGCCTTATCGCAGGCGGAGTGTTGATCACACTTTCGATCGCTGGTGAATCGGACAGCATCATGGATGGCGATGCTGCGACCGGAATCGCTGAAGGTGGCAATCCTGCTGTTGTTTTCAGCACATCGTTCTGGTCTTTTTCACTGGCCGGGTTTGGGCTCTGTGGGTTATTGCTGCAGTTGTTCGAAGAAACAACAGCTTCCCGCTTCAATCTGCCCATCGCACTGCTGCTTGGAGTCAGCCTGGGGTTGTGTGCTTCGCTTACGCTGCGCGTTCTGGCTCGGCGTGATGCCAATACGGTCGTGCTTTCCGGAGACCTGATCGGACTGGAAGCCAAAGTGACCCTGCCGCTGAATGAACGTCAGCGTGGGTTTGTGGAGACATCGGTGCGTGGCAGTCTGGTGCGACGAGCAGCTCGCAGTGCCTGTGGTCCTTTGGAGCGAGGCCAGAACGTTGTGATTTTGCGTTGTGAGGGCAACACATTGATTGTGGATGCCATGGACATGGTCAGCTGATTGGAGCCTGGCTAGGGAAGGTCAGTCGCCTTCCCAGGCATGCACAACAGCCTGGCAATCGAACCGGTGCCGGTTCTTGCCCAACGACAACCCAGCAGTAACCCTGCCGCGGCAGTGGTAACGATCGGTTCCAGCGTTTTTGTGGTGATCGTCGCACTCACCCTGATCAGCCGCTGGATGATCCGCATCTGCAGGCCCAATGAAATGCTGGTAGTGACCGGCTCCAAATCCAATCAGGGCAATCAGGGGGTCAAGGGCTACCGCGTCGTAGCCAATGGCGGCTGCACCTTTGTGAAACCGATTCTTGAAACAGCACGTCGCATGGACGTCACCTTGCTGCCAGTACTGGTGGAGGTGAATAACGCCTATTCCAAGGGCGGTACTCCTCTCAATATTCAGGCGATCGCCAATGTCAAAGTCAGCACTGACCCGGAGGTCCGCAACAACGCGATCGAACGGTTTCTGGGCCGTGATAACAAGGAGATCGTGCAGGTCGCCAAGGAAAACCTGGAGGGCAACCTTCGCAGTGTTCTGGCGCAGCTGACCCCTGAGCAGGTCAATGAAGACCGCCTGCGTTTTGCTGAGCAGATCGCCGATGAAGTCGGCGAGGATCTGCGCAGGCTGGGGCTGCAGCTCGACACCCTGAAGATTCAGAGTGTCTACGACGATGTCGACTATCTCAATTCGATCAGCCGAAGGCGAGTAGCCCAGATCGTGCGAGACGCTGAAATCGCTGAAGCAGAAGCCATCGGTCAAGCCGAACGGATTGAAGCCGAGATGGAGGAGGTGGCTGAGGTGGTCCGTACAGAAGCTGACACTGTGGTGCTTGAAAAAGACAACGACGTTCGCACCAAAGTCGCCAAGATGGAGAAACAGGCCCGCTCGGAGGAGGAGCGGACTGAAGCCGCCGAATTGGAGGCCAGAGCTCGTGCTGAGCAACAACTACAGAAGGTGCGCGCTGAGCTGGAGCGTCTGCGTCTGAAAGCTGAAGCAGTTCTTCCATCGAAGGCTCAGCAAAAAGCACAGGAGCTGCGGGCTCGTGGTCAGGCGGCTGCCACTGCAGAGGATGTCAAAGCCAGCGCCCTGGTCAACGACATGCTCACTCAGGTCTGGGAAGACGCCGGCAACACAGCTGAGCTTGTCTTCCTGCTGCAACAGATTGAGATGGTGCTTCAGCAAGCAACACGACTGCCCGCCCAGTTGCAGCTCAAACGCATCACGGCGCTCGATGGCAATGACGCGTCGAGCCTGGCCAGCCTGGTGGCCTTGAACCACAAAGTGGTTCGTCAATTCTTCGAGCAGGTCAAGGAGATCCTTGGCGTTGATCTGATTGGAACCTTGTCCTCAACTGGAGTGAAGTGATGTTTTTTGCAGTTGGTCTCACTGGAGCCGCAGGAGTTTGGGCGTTTGTCGTGCTTTTGCGTCAGCTCTATTACATCTGTCAGCCCAGCGAAGTACTGATTTTTGCTGGCTTGGGCAAAACAACCGGAGATGGGCGCAAAGTGGGCTATCGCACCGTGAGGGGAGGCAGTGCTCTACGCATCCCCGTTCTGGAAGAGGTGATGCGACTCGACCTCAGCAACATGATCATCGAGTTGCGCGTGGAGAACGCCTACTCCAAAGGAGGCATCCCATTAAATGTCGCCGGAGTCGCCAACATCAAGATTTCGGGTGATGAACCTGGAATCCACAACGCGATCGAACGCCTGATTGGCAAAACTCAGGATGAAATTCGTCACATTGCCAAAGAAACACTGGAAGGGAATCTGCGAGGTGTGATGGCAAGCCTGACTCCGGAACAACTCAATGAAGACAAGATCACATTTGCCAGAACCTTATTGGAGGAGGCGGAGGATGATCTCCAGAAGCTAGGACTGGTCCTCGACACTCTCCAGATCCAGAACATCTCAGATGATGTGCGCTACCTGGATTCAATCGGTCGCAAACAACTGGTCGAGCTGAAGCGGGACTCTCGGATCGCAGAAGCGGAAGCCACCTCTCAATCAGCGGTGAAGCAAGCTGAGAATGAACGCATCACTTCGCTGCGTCGCCTCGACAAAGAGCTCGCTGTAGCGACTGCTAATGCTCAGAAGCGCATCAAGGATGCACTCACTCGCCGAGATGCTCTGGTAGCCGAGGTCGATGCAAAGGTGGGCGCTGAACTAGCTCGCGCTGAAGCTGAATTACCCGTCCAAGAAGAACGGATCAAGCAGGTGATGCAGCAGCTCGAAGCCGATGTGATTGCACCAGCAGAATCCGAATGCGAAACAATGATGGCGGATGCAAAGGGTTCAGCAGCTTCCATTATTGAGCAGGGGAGATCGCAAGCAGAGGGCCTTCAGGAACTCGTGACCTCACTCAAACGGTCCGGCTCTGATGCCAAACGTCTGTTCCTGTTGCAGAAGCTGGAGCCACTACTCACGATGCTGAGCGATACGGTCCAGCCCATCGAAGTGGAAGAGGTTTCCTTGATAGGAGAGCGTGATGGACAAATGAACCTCTCGATCGCCACCTTACTGCGCCAACTTCAAGACAGCACGGGCTTACACCTAACCGACACCAGAGACAAAACATCAATGAATCAGGCTTCAAACACTGGATCCGATCCTGCTTCCAGCTGATGACACACCACATCAATCAGTCTCATGAGGCGAAGGTGGACAAAGCGAATCGAACATGAACCTCTTTGCTGCACAAAATCAAAAATTGCTGCACAAAGAGTCGCCAATACAGCAGCTGCTGTTGACATTCACAAACCAAGTCAAACAAATCAGGCTTGGGATTCTGATCAGCAGCAATGAATGATTCAGGATTCACATCAGTGCAACTACGAGCATCAACAAATGAAACTCAATTGGGAGCATTGGTGGTTTGATCTGCTTGGAGGATGCTTCGGAATTGCAATCGCGCTTGGTCTGGTTCGATTTGACTTTGGCATCATTGGAAGTCTGATGGCAGACGCAAAATGGATCACTGTCGAAGACATCGGCAAGCTTGCAGCCATCAATATGTTCGGCTATCTGGCAGGATGCATTCAACAGTCGTATGTAAAAAGTCGGGAAGCATCAATCAGATATGTATTAACAGCGATAATTACAATTATCGCTTCAATTATTCTGGAAGGAAGATTGATTAATTTCACCAGTCAATCTATCCTCAGACTGACTTGCGGCTGGGGCGCTGCCCATGTTGTCTCTGGTCTTCCAACGCTGGCATTGGAGCGTGTCCCAGATCAGTGGAGAAGAAAGTCGACGGGCCTGATCATGTGTGGAGGTGGTGTCGGATCATTACTAGGAGCTATTGCAATCGGCTTATTTTCTCCAACATCTGCGCCCTCATCCTGGAATGTTCTTGCCATATTAACGATTATTCTCAGTCTGCCAACATTTAAGCTGGTTACAAGAAACAGAAGACAGCCAGCATCTGTTAGTGCAACCAGTTCAGAATTAAGCCAAAACGAGCAAAAAAAGATCAGCAAAATGGGATCAAAACCACTCATTCTGGTGATCATCCTGGGCTTTGCAATGATGCAGGTTGGCCAGGTACCTGCAATTCTTTATGAGCCATTGGTGGCGATCAAGCAAGTCGGCCTGACACCCATGATGTCAAGCAGTGTAGACAGTCTATTCGGAATCGGCTTAATCATTGGCGGATTAATTCCGTCAATAGCCCCCTCAAAATTAACAACAAGACTATTCCTGGCTTTGATCTCAATTATTGGGCTGCTGGGAGTCATCCTTTTCGGAGCTTCAGAGAATGTCTTCATACTCTCCGCCTCCATTTTCCTGATCGGAGTCTGGGACATGATGACAGGTACACTCACATTTGATCGACTTGGACAACTCTGCAACGAAGACGATCAACGTCGATCGTGGTCGACTGCCACATCAATAGGTGCATTAGGCTTCATCATTTTCTCGTCTGCGACAGCAAGCCTTGCAAAACAAAATATTGACATCATTTTGATCCTGGGAATAGCAGCCGTAGCTATTCAGTTTACACTTGAATGGATCCAATACTCAATATCCAGAAAGCAAGAATGGCAATAAAACAACAATGCAAGCGTTTAATTTTTCACCGACCCATCCAAAGAGCAATCACCGTGTCAAGATAAACATTTAACAATCAATGATCTCATGCCAAGCAGATTAAGTCAATAGATGAGATTTAAAGTGTTAAACCTGACCTTGAGGGTTGCGCGAATGTCAATAGCCTGATGCGGATCACACAAGAATGAATCAACCGCAACTCTGTATGATGATGGTTTCTGCTACGAAGGACTGCCTTTAACAGAACCTCGTGCAGCACTATCTGATTGTCTGGAACTTCCCGACCGTTGCAGGCTCCTGGGAAGCTTGCCCTCCTTTTGCCGAATACATCAATGCAGGTGGTCCAGGCGACAAATTTGAAGGCTTTGAACTGAAGTATCGCGTATGTGATCCCATTGCTGGCAGAGGAATGGCCATTGCTGTGGCAAGCGATATTGGCAAAGTCTGGGCTCATCTCTCCCCTTGGATCAAAGGCTTCGGTATCAAATTTGAGATAACACCGGTTGTCTCTGACTCTGAGTTTGCAGCAATGTGGCCAGGGGTCCAAGCGGCGGCCAATGCTGAATAAGCAAACGCTCTCCATCATGGACAAAGCAGAATTTCTACGTATTCAAAGATCTTCCTGTTGCGTTTCAAAGGTTGAGACCAGCTCCTATCAATACCTCTAACGAGCCAACAACAAGAACCAGCTTGTCCGATGGCTGAGCACTAACCCATCGACCTGATCCAAGACAGAGGTCAACGAGAGTCGTTCTTGTCAATAGAGTGATGAAGGCCGGAGAAATCCGGCCTTTTGCTTTGCTTTCATTCTGGATCATGTGTAAAAAGTCTCATCGGTGACGGATTAAAAATCAATGCGGCTGCACCATAAACAAGTTCAGACAAAGCTCTATGGAACCTCTTGTCCTGCTTGCGATCCTATTCGCTGCATTCTACCTATCAACAAAAGATTATTAATTGAATTGCACTGAGAAGCAGATCAATTGATGACTTATGTTCGATCATGACAAGACTGTTTAATCGCAGATTTTAGATTAATTGACAGCGTGCCAGCAAGCCCGCTGAGAGCGTGGAATTCGTGTGATGGCGGACATTGCAACAGGCTTATCAATGAACTGCTAGCTAAGCCACGACAACAAGGATATGAAAGCAAATGATTTATACAAGCTTTGGATTAATCAATACACCACATAACGACTACCTGTCCCCTAAGGAAGGTGATCGCCGCGAGTCAGCGACAGCTTTTGTTTGTCTTATTTTAAGTTGGAAGAATGGCAATCGGACGAATCTTGAATCAGCAACAGCTTACTGGAATCGAGAGATTTTATAGCGAATCTCACCTACCACGCTGTATTACCTGATGATATCGGCCCAGGAGAAAAAGGGAGAGCCTGGTCTTTCAACAGCGGCTGTTCGGGAATGCACCAGAACTCAATTGACCAGGAGGTCTTTGTTTTTTACCAAAATGAGAGCCGCCAGAAACTCAGATCCTGGCGAACCCTCGCCTTGACATAGCCCAAATCACTGGGTCAACCAGTTTGCTGCTCTTAATGCATGATCTCATGAAAACCCGAAGAATATGGATAATCAAATCCATCATCTAATTCACGAACCAACTCTTCAGCCCTGTATAAATCAACACAAAAATTGCATTGCCCGTCAGGATCACAAACCAAAAAACCATCATTGTATTTGTGCAGTGCAGTTCCCCTGGCAGTTCTTGCAAGAAGGGTTTGGGAGTCCATTGAGATCTAGCGATGACATTTTTGTCATGGCACTGGCGAAGCTGGCCATGTCGTAACGATTCCTACCGTTTTAGGGATTCATCAGCAGCTTATTGCTCATACGATTGTTGAACGAGAGGAGTCCGCTCATAGCACTTAAAATCATCACAAAAAAAAATGATCGCATTGTCAAGACGTCAAGGTGAGCTTAAGTTCCAGGAATTCGGATCGCGACCCAAGCGTTCCCCTAGATCAGACAATCGCTGCATCTCCTTATTGTCAAATATTTTCGGGAAAACACCATCTTTAAGGGGTTCATTGATCGCTATCCAACGCACCTCGACTTGACCAAGACCACAAAGTTGGGTGAGATCTGCAATTGAGTAAAGTTGTCTCAGCGCTACAACCTGGTCTGAGCCAACAGAAACTTCAAGACTTCGCGAAGCAATACTTGCCCATCCAGTTTCACTGGTTTTAGGCGACTCCCTAAGGTTACCGTTGATGATCACCCAGTAACGGGTCTTAGGAATTGGAATATCAGGATGCTTTCGTTTCCAAATACCGCCAAAAGTATTCACAGGTTTTGAGGGATGACCTCCATAATAAAAATTACCTTCCACTCCTCCATCCACATATAGAAAGCCGTTCATTTCGCGAGGGGGAAACATCCCTGGGATGGCGGCTGAAGCCAGAACAATATCAGTCATTGACTCCATGTTGTTTTCAGCCAAAGACTTCTTAGCCGCTGTTACAAAATTAAAAACAGCTGGAAATGCCAAGTCTAAGTTTGTTGACTGAATGAGCAGGAGCCGACCTGGGCTGGTTTTGTCGACAATTTGCTGAGCGGTTGATTGGTCAAATGCTTCGCTGACCGCCCTTTCCAAGCCTGGAACTCGCGCCAAACTCATGTTGCTTGGCAATAAGTAAATCGGCTTTCTTAAGACAACAAAGTCCTCCGTAGTGTTCCGAAAAAATGATTAATATTTTCAAGACTTTCTTTTGTACCAATATAAGCAAAGGGTGCAATAAGAGAACCAGCACTAACTCCGGTCACACCATCAAATCCCGGCATTAATCCAGGTTTATCCGTAACTTTTGACCAGCCAACAAGGAACCCTGATCCGAAGGCTCCGTTTTCTCCCCCTCCAGATATCACCAAAAAATCCATCGTTGCATTTGGATTATCTAAATATCTGTTGTACATTCGATCAACCAAGTTCTCTGCCGATCTTCGCTTACGTTCCAGAAGTTCGGTCATCTCCTGCTGCCGCCGCTGAATAAGTTCAGCCTGAGCGATGTTGACTCGCTTTGCCAACCGATTCTCGGTATTAAATGCGCCTGCACCGAAGTAAGCCAACACAGCAAAAACAAGTATCGAGATGGCGCCAAGACCAAAGGAGGCTGAGATCCACAACCAGAAGTGCCAGGAATGTCTGTTTTTCATCAGTTTCCATTAAGCAACTTTATTCTATACAAGACAATCAGTTGTCACACAAAAGAAGCTATACATAGTTTCGCGTAAGCAATAGTTCTTTTTGCCAGGTCGTCTCATCTCATCATTCAGGATAGATGAGAGTTCCTTATAAGATATCATTTATCTAGATGATCATTTCGGTTTTCATCCTGGGATTTCTAAGCATTACTGAGCACTGACTTACGCAGCGAGAATTTAAAAATCCCCTGCGCTTAGACTGAGAACCCTCAGCTTTATTAACGTTGAAGCCACACTTCATCTCCACTCGCTGAAACAGCGAAACATTCATTGACATCCATCGATCCCGCTACTTTGGTCGTATAACTGAACATCAGCTGGTGTGCAGGAGCTCAACATCTGGTCGCAGAAGTGAGGAGAAAATCAGGTCCGTTAGTCTTGGCTATCAGGTCTGACGGAGCCAGCCGCTGAGGGCCAAAGGCTTGCGAACTGATCGATATAACTGACTACTATCTACTCAAGACAACAATGACTACAAGCATGGCCTGATTGATCCAGAAACTGATCTTTGCTGTTCAAGCCGGAGCCTCAATACCAGACGTCATGGACAACACTCCACAAATGAGACTGCATTGACGTTTAACTGAGGCCGATTTCCCGCCAAGTACTGCTTACTGACGACCGCATCTCGTACATCAAGAGATCCTTAGCAAGAATCGTGAGCGCAATTCCCATAAGAGCGAGACCAATGCCACTATCTTTGTCTGCAGCATTCGATACAACCCTGGAAAGTTCAAGATGTTTCTGCCAGGAATAATGCATCGAAGTCAGATGGGGTAATCCTTTTTAAGCGAGTCAGCAGATCGAATGGCAATGATTAGCTCATTCAGGCAACGCTTTGTAATCAACACAATGTATTCACTCGAGCATCGATCTGCTGAAATGGTTGCAACGACTACGTTTGAGATTTGCTCCCCAGGAACATCTGGGTTAACTTCTGTGCGCCAAGCCAAAAGCTGTTATGGAACCAATTGCTTTGACTCTGGGCCAAAAGTTTGAAATTGAAAAATTCTCCAGGGAGATCGACAGCTCAAAAGATGTACAGCAACTTCGTTCGATTGCCAAAGATCTATTGATGGCATGGCAGCAACAGCAAGCTGCAAGTGCATGGGCAATCCGCCAATCACAAGGCTTGTAGTCAATGCAGATGGGTAGGCCGTCTCAAGAAGACGGCGCCAACTGAAATCTCAGGGGAAGCACTCATCTCCAGTCGAACAAGCAAACAGTGCTCCGCACAAACTCACCAGAGTGAATGGCTCGACCAAACCGCAAGCACCTGCCATGAAATGCCCATGACATGTGCTTGCGGCTCATGATCCTCGACACGCCGTACACCACAGCCGTCCAGGATCGCTTCACGACAACAGCTAGACAGGGTGATCAAGCTGCACTTGATCACGACTGGCTCTCTACCAAGCTGGCGGTGACACGAAGCATGTATTCAGACCAGATCAATAAGGATTCCAATGCCAGCAGCAGCTCATCAAACTTTTGCTGACATCTTTCCCGGAGCTAGCCCGCACTGCATGGCCTATCAAATCGATGATCCCAACAAGAAGCTGTGAATTTCACCCATTTGCTTCGTTCATTGTAAAAATGAATGATCTAGCGATAATTTCATGTATACCATCGAGCGATTGAAGGATGCATCTTCCGAGCAAGAAGTATGGATTCCAGAGATCCAATATAAAACGGAATTCAAAGCATTTGTTAGTGCTCGCACAAAATGCATGGCCACAGGAAAAACCTATCGGATCTTTGACACGCATTCAAAAAATGTACAGTGCGTCATCACTTTACGAGACTGTAGGAAAATATTTAATCTTTAGAGCAATGAGCGATCAGGGCTACAAAGAAGAAAATCAATGCAAACAAGCGCGGATTAATATTTATCAGAAACCTAGCAGCTCAATGCGCCTAAACTCTCGGAGCCATCATTGTCCAGCCTGGCTACTCCTATTCGCATCAACCTTAGATGGGAATTGAGGGATGATTTATACCCAATCATAACAATGCTGAAAGCCATTGGAAGATGTTAGGAAAAAGAGAAGTCCTTGGTATCAGCGACGACAACCCGGCTGCTCTTGATATCTATCAATGCTAGAAAGATGAGCAGCTGCTTAAAGGCAATGGAAAAATCAGAGAAAAGTGCACTGGTTAAAATTGCACTACTAGCTTTTGGCTGGCCTCTGGCTCTCAATCATTTCTATGAGGGAAACCCTGGAATGGGCTTTACCGCCCTCCTAGGAACCTGGCTCGCCTGGGGGACAGTTTTTGGAATCGTGGTCTGGATTTTCCCCTACTTCAATGCACTTTTCAAAGCCTTACGACAGTTTGAAGGTGAGCCTCCCCAGCTTGAGGAAAGGCCCTCCTTAGACCCCAAACGCCAATGAAGTTGGTCATGCAGTGCATATCAACAAGGTATCGAGTCCTGATCCAGTTGAGAAAGTCTGTCAATTGACGCACTCCGAACAAGTGCAGACATCTTGTTGTTGATCAAAACGCAATGACATACTGCGCTTTGCCCAAAAGGAAACCCTTAGAATGCATCTATTTTTTTCATATTTAAACCCATAACTTGGATCATGCCAAAACACTGGGTTGAAGCATCAAACAAAGACACCACAGGCCACCAATCAAGGAAATAAAGCTAATGAAGATCCATAGCCAACTCCTTCCTGAATCACGAAGCCTACGAATACAGAAAGAAATCTACGGGAAGATCTCAGCGATCGAATAGATGATTGAAAAAATATCAAAAACATTTGTATTCAGGAGATTCAGTTCGAGAATCCCAATCCCCCATAACACGATCGAGACAATCGTTGTTAGAAATGTGAACCATCAAAACTCAGATCTCGTCGCTCCACCGCCATTGGTCAAAGACTTAAACCAGACAGTGTTATAGCCTCAATCGGGGCAATGGTCTTTAGTGCAGTGAGCGTTGACACAGTTTTATCCAACACGCCGAATTGATCTGTCAAGGCAATGAGAACAGCCCATCGGGAGCGATTCAGTCCGAAATACTGATCATTTGCTCGGGTGCATCAAGCCAGCGACTCTGTCCTTGTAGGCCACTTCAGGAAAGGTCCTGAAACCGAACGACAGAGGACGGTTGGCCCCCTTCCAGAGGTGATTGAACGGGCATAGACCGAGTGAGGTTCACTCGGAAACACCAATGGCATCCACCAAGTCCCGGCCAAGACCAGAGATTGACTACGCGCAGCTGCTCAAAGAGATGAGCAGACTCGATCTGGCCGACCGTTTGCTGATTAACCGCAAGGGCGACCTCCCCTGAGGACTTTCTCTGTCCCGGATCAATCCTCATGACCGTCAGACTGCAGACATGCCGAATCGTTATCGCGCCACTCACGAATCCCCACCAAAGCCCGAAGGGGAAGGTTGGCTGGTAAATGGTGATGAACAGCTACTGGTGAGGTTCAGCAATGACAACCCAACTGCTCATGGCCAGTGGGTCATCCTGAGTACTTACAGCTGGGTGAGACCCCATCCACCGGTCCCGCAGAGCCAGAGGCGCATGCTCCGGCATAACGCCGTGGAAGCCTGGAAAAACATGCAAATGGTCGGCTGGCGTCGATGCCATCCACCGGTGCGCTGAGTTGATGGCTCCGGGTGATGGCATGAGCCTGAATGAACGGGAGATCTGCCAGCTCATGGGCAACAATCGCATGACCGATGTGCCGCATCACGTTAACGATGCAGGCCAACCTGAACTGATCGCTGCCGCTGACCGAGTATTGATTGGCCGCAATCGCCAATTTAAAACGCGCCTGAATTTCAATATGGTTTTTATCTATCTCTGCTTTAGTGCGCTCACTGCTGAATGGACCCTATACCTGTTAGACATGCCTGAAAATTTTAAAACCATGTGAAAGATGCAAACGCCGTGCGTGCCAAGTGATTAATAAACTTATTTGCGTAATCAATGATTTCAATGCACAGAACAGTTAATCGCCACACTGCTCATCTTCTGCACGACTTGGATTTGCTTCAGAGCAGTTAACTCTCACATATCGATAATCAGGAGAAGAATTGACAAACTCTGCGAGGCTATTGCCCTTTCTTTGATCGCCCTCTGTGCCAAACCTAACAATAAATCCTGCTGAATACCTTGTCTTAAAATTCAAGTCGCGTGTCATTCTTGCATAAATACTAGAATTATCGTTGACGTCTCCAGTAAGCTGTGCCTTGAACCCAAAACCCGAGACGGGGTCAACATAGAGTGGCGGCTCTGATTCATTTGATTGATAGTAAAAGCCTGTTAAAACCTTGATTGAGGGGAACACCTCATATTCGACATCAATCCCAGTCGTCATGAGCGGTGATGCTCCGTAAAAGCCGTAAATAGCTGCGACCTTATTAGATCCAATTCCATATTCACCAATTGGAAATAAACCATACGCTGAAACTTTCGATTTCTCCCCTGCTGTTACTGCACTTAGTGCAAGCTGTTGAAAAAACTGTGTCTGCGGTCCTCCTCGGAAAGCAGTTGCTTCTTTGATGAATTCATCCATGGGAAAACCAGCGATCAAAGGTCTGCTGTCGTATCCAGCCGAAACACCAAAGCCACGATTCAAATGACGATCAATCCATCTATATCCGAGCCGAGTTGATGTTGATATTGAAACCCCCTGAACCTGCACGTCATTAATACTGGAACTAAGATATTCAGGGTTAATATTATAATCGCCTAAATTCAGATCAAATCTACTGTCTAAAAACCAGACTTTATTGGGTTTGACATAGAAAGGATAGAAAAAACCAGCACCTATTCGATTTGTCACTCCAGCATCCTGCAATGCACCTTGGAAACCCCAGTTGAACCTGACGACATCCTTGAAGTTGATGCTGATCGCATCGCCTCGATCCTCAGGCATGCCGTCCTGTGATTTCAAAGGGAGCGGAGCGATGGCAACCGCAGAAACCAGCAGTCCAATGGAGAGGCGACGGAGCATTGGACTGGCATGAAGTCCGCGCATAATGCCTCACCCTGGTCCAGGCAGCTTCCATCTGGCACGGTTCTGCCAGGAAGGGGCTCCAGTGGCGGCAGCGGGCGCTTCAGGTGATCACCCTGCTGGCGCTGCTGCTGACGGAAGTTGCCGGCCGCCTTTGTTCCCCAGTACTGGCAAGTCAGACAGATCCGGCTCCTTTCAAGTTCCGAGGCTCCCACCCAGTCCATCAAATCCCACTCCTTCGTCACTCCTCTCTGCTGTAGTTCATCCGCACTACGACAGATGGGGGCTAATCAAGTCAGGTCGGCAAAGCTTCCTCCTGGCAAGAAGTCACCAGAGGATCAGAGAGAACGCCAATTGCTTGCAGACAAGACACCTCGATGGATCATGCCCGACCAGTGCTTACCTGGATGTTCAGAGATCTGTTGCGACAGGCAGAGTCGTGTCGAGGGCCTCCTCCAAGACTTGAGAGCGAGGTCCAATCACGAGGGAGGTGACCATGGAGTGGACAGATGAATTCATCGCCAGCGGGCAGCATGAGCTGACCGCAATGGTGAACGACTGGAAATACGACTACGGAGCCGATGACAGAGCCTGTATAGCGATGTTGCTGTGGATGGTTCTCAAACTGAATCCTGAAGCTGAGATTGATCCTGCCCTTTTCTGAAATCAACAAGCTGCTGCCATCCACCATGGCTTCCTTACAGCCGTTGCTTCCTTAGAGCGATGGGGCTGACAACATGTCTGATGGGGGAAGATCTTCGCGGGTGCGGTACCGATCAGCATCGCCTTTAACCAGAACATCTCAAACTCACTCCGTTTTGAACAAAACAACTTCAAGGATGTCAATGCAATGGCTGAGCCTTTGTATGGGATCAGCCGCCTTGCTGATCACGACAGCGCAAACCGCGCAGAGCGATGTGATGAACTATCAATGCTTCGAGAGAGACACTCGACGCCCTGTGGCAGCAAGTTTGATCGATCTCAGTACGCCAGAGGTGAGTTGTGAACGCATCACCCTGACAGAACCCACGATCACCTCGCCTGATCAAGCCCCTGAAGACGGCGCTGAACAGCCATTCACAGATCCGGAAATCAGCAGTGGACCAAGCCCGTACGCCGAAATGTCTCCCGATCCAGAAGTCGTGAATCGCTATGTGCGCAATGATCCATTTGCCGCACGGCGAGCAATGAATCTTGCCCGAGGTGCTGCGACCCGGAGAAATGGCGGCCTGAGAATTTATCGCCCTGGAATCTGCATGTATGAAAGTGCATCTAATAATCCCTGCCTGGTCCACGCGGGGCCTGAAGGATTTGAATTCAAGATTCCTGGCGGTGCTCCTGGCTGGGAACAGTCCGCAGGCTCTCCTTCAGTGATGACAAGGATTCTTGTGGGTGCAGACGGACGCTCGCTGCTGCAGATCGATCAGACACTGATCACCGCCCCTGAGACGTCCGACTGAATCATTCAGCGTGAACATGAGCCCTGTCATTCCACCCTTTGCAGAGTGTTCCTGCTGTGGAAAATCGTGACCTGGTCCTGAACGAGCAGCGAGCCTCCAGATCCGTCAGTCTTGATACAGCCTTCTTGTTCCGCTGATCGATTCGCAGTCACTGGGAGGCAATTCGCGCGCTGCACAAGCTTCTTGCACCACCTCAATGCGCTTTGCCCTGGTTGTGGCACCACGACGATTAAGAAGCTCATACATGGCCGGACTGATCAGACGCTCCTGCAGGAGGCGTTCGTTGGTTTGAGCAGATGCATGCAGCCCATACAACGTGAAGACGGCTAGCGAGCAGTACAGAACAGAGTGATGGATTCGGGTCATTCCTACACGCTAGAGCTCAGTACCACCTAGGAAGACATCGCTTCCAGGCCATCCTCTGAATCGTTGGCCACATTGGCCTTCGCCGAACGCAACAGTTGCCTTTCAGCTATGCGAGAAGTTCTTCAGCCTCAGCCTGGATTTTGCAATCGCTTCTGGGGTAAGCAACACAAAGAAGGCTGAAGCCCGCCTCCATCTGCTCCTCATCAAGAAAGCTCTGATCACTTTGATCGAGTGTCCCCTCCGAGACCCTGCCTGCACAGGTTGAGCATGCGCCTGCTTTGCAGGAGTAAGGCAGATCAAGACCTGCTTCCTCCGCTGCATCGAGGATGTATTGATCGTCGTCACAAGCGAAAGCTTGCTCACCCACCTCCGTGACCATCGTGACAGTAAAAGTAGCCATTTGATACCGATGCACTGCCTGCAGCATCAACCGACCAAGCCAATCAATCAACAAAGATTTGGATTTATTTTGGGATCAAACGCATAAAAGCAAACATCAACCAACAACCAAACCCGATACATCGCTTCAGTCAACAAGCAATTTTAGTATCAAGTGCGACAAAAATCTCTGCACAAGATGTTCGGCAAAATACATAAAGGGCACACTTTTTAAATTGAGTTAAGCATGCCCTTACCACTGGAGTCTTTCAATTAGTTTTCATATAAACAAAGGCTTATCCATGACTCGCCAATCCGCAGCCAACCTCCGCAAATTAAATGGACATCTCGTGCATCTTGCTCTAGAAGTCGAGGAGAAAGTTAATCATTCTCGCAGAAATCACAAACTTGAGCTGATGCTGGATCAACACAATAAGGACTTCAAAACTCTTGAGACCACGTAAGCAGCTAGTGGAAACCTCGTTAAGCTAGTGAGGGAATCTATTCGAGGGAAGGGGGCAAGCGAATGATCTAATCACCTACTTTTGGATGAAAAGCATGAGATTAAGCCTGCCTTGATGCGTGACGCACATTTTCGACAAACTGACGGGTTCTATCCATGCATTTCTGAAAGCGAATGGGTTTGTCATTGGCATCTCGAGCGTTTGTTTGCATGCAGCTGTCGACGCCAGCAGGCATGACTTCATGAATAGCGCGTTGGACATTCGAAGGAGATAGTCCGCCCGCCAGAATCACTGGTATTCGACTTTGCTGGACAACGCACCGGGCTGTCGTCCAATCACTGGCAAGGCCTGTAATGCCAATAAAGCCTTCCCCAGATGGTTGATCACTCTGCGCCTCAGCGTTGTCGGCGACGATGCAAGTATCCAGCAGAAAATAATCGGAAATGGGTTCAAACAGCTTTGCGACCTCAAGGCTGGGCAAGAAGCGACCTCGACCTGCCTGAGCGACTGGGATAGCACGCATGACGGCAAGACCTGGATACTTATCTCTAACTTTGGATTGCAGCTCCAGATGGTTTTCACACACAGGCAAAATCCCGGACGAGTCACACAAGCAGTCAGAAAAATGCAATATGTCTGGCCGATAGTAGTCAATAACATTACAAATCACCTCGAAATCGACAAACAAAGGAATGATTGACGATTTGGAGCTGCTGTCCCTAATCGCATTAACTGTATCCAAAAGCTCCGGCTGTCGACAGTCATCAGCACTCAATATCACACTGCCGATATGTTCAACGCCAAGCTCTATCATTGCCTCAGCTTCTTCAGGTGTTTGAATTTCATATATTTGAGTGAGCAAATTGAACTCCTGTCGTTGCGAGGTCTATGCAGAAGTCATAGCAACGACCTTCAAATGCCATGAGTACCCGACCGACAGCTCATGTCCAGTCGCTGATCCGTAGCATCACTCCTGCCCTGCGTAGGCGTTATCAAAGACTGACAGGAGTCTCACCTTCAGGCCAAATGCTCAACGTTTGAGAAAAGCCAATCCCAACCGTCAAAGATCATCCAAGCACCAACCGGTTGTACAAGAACAATTTGGAATCGTAATTCCTTTCTCGAGGACCAAAAGCTTTGATCGCACTGGTCATCGCGCCATATTCGTTCACGTCCATTGATCAGGCGGGGGCGGGTGGCTTTCAGGAGCTTGTCAATCAATGAATGCTCGCTTTGCACTGATCGGCTGTGACCCTGAGTTAGCCAACCCATGCGTCAGCACTGCCTGGTGAGGCACAACGCCAGTGCGGCATGCCAGAGCATGAGAAAACAGAAGTGCAAGACCAATCCGAAAGCCAGGCAACAGCAGCATTGGCTCAGAAGTTGATCAGCCCTGAGCCGAACAATCGGAGTAGCCCGTTGAATGCTTCTTTTTCACTGGCTTGTCGGTCTCGTGGTGGTCAGCGTTTGGATGGTTGCAGCACATGGGGTTCTCCCGTTCGCCTTCCATCAGCCTCGGATTTGTGCTGGTTCGGGCCATCCCCCGTCCGAGTGAATTCTCCAAACTGGCGAGGTGCCGATAGGGTCTTGCCGCAAGATGAACCCCGATTGCTGGTCAGGAGTCCAATCTCCTCATTTCACTTTGGATCTCATCCTCTGTAATCGGCTTTGGTCGATAGTTATAGGAAATGGCTTGCCAGATCAACGCCAGACCCCAAAAAGCGATCGGCCAAATTGGCCAGAAATCACCACGACCCGACAGCGCCCAGATCACCACAAGCGTGATGTTGGTGATGGCATAAATCCTGAGCTGTCTCTCTAGTCCCCTCCGATGCTTGAGGCTTGCGAGGGCACCTTCTCTGCGTTCTTGGTCCGTCATCAATTGAGTCAGACTTGTTTTCAGACCTATAGCAAGGGTCAGTTAACCCGTTCAATTGTTTGTGGACCAGAGTCCACCAGGGCCGAACAGGGACCTCACACCGGTCATCCGCCAGACTCCAAACAGCCAACAGGTCGGGAAGTTCGGATAACCGCTAGAGAAATGCTGCAGTGGATGTCGTAGACCGAATCAATCGTTTTCGAGAGTTTTGAGATGACTAAAACTCTGCTTTTATGCGACTGCTCGCTGTGCAAGTGCAGCGTTGAAGAATCGCTATCGATCAGGATTGGTGGTCAGCACTTCTGCTCTGAGGCTTGCGCCAAAGGACATCCAAGCATGGAGCCCTGCCACGGTGAGCAGGAAGGTTGTCACTGTGGGACCGGAGAGTTGGCACTTCTGCTATCTGCTCCTAGCTAGCCCAGAACCAGCACATACTCTCGGCATCTCCTGCTCGTGGGTTGGAGAGCTCACGGCTGCAGCTCCAAAGCTTGGCGATGAAGGACCCTGATCGGCTAGCAACCCCGATGTCATCGATGTCAGTGCTGAACTGGATGACACCATGAGCAACCGAGTGGACCTCATGCGAAAGATTGGGAGCGAATCGCCAGGAGCTCGGCGATCGCAGGCGGAAGCACTGCCAGCGCAGCAGCAGTTGGCATCATCTCTTGTGAGTCGTGTTGATCGGACATCAACGGACCAATCCGGATATCAACCTCATACGGACTATCTCGATCGGCTCGTTTGCGGAAACGAAATGCCATCAGTAGTCAAATTTGCCGATGTACAGCCCTCTCTCGCAGTTACGGAGCAGGGTTGGACCGGCCATCAATCCGTGTGCCTCGGCCGCCTCAACACACCGATCCATCTTTGCCTCATAAGCCAGACCCCCGAGGATGGGGCTGATCACCTCACCTACCCCTGCCGCGAACACGACAGAACACGCGAAGACCACAAAACGTTTGGTGCACTTGTCCATCAGCCATTCCTCCCATCACAACCTCTTTCGGAATGGCAGCGGCGCGCATCACCCGAAAGGGGGATTGCGTTAATCCAGGTTCTGCATTCAGAGCTACGCACGGTCCTAAACAAGCACCTTGCAGAGGGCTCGTTATACATGGTCAACAATCTGATCTAGCCAAATCCAAAGGCATCAGAACGAGCGCATCCAAGCGCCTATCTGCTAAGAAACATAGGGTTGACGCAAAATATTCGGCAAAGAGAGAAACACACGAACTGCTACACCTGAATGCCATCAAAAGATCAAGCAGCCATCAATCTGATCCGGGTATGTGCCACAACGATTGGCCCGGAGGATGCCGGCAGACAGACACGTTGTCTCCCAGTCAACCGCCTACTGATGTCGCGACGAGATGTTGGCGGTCCACTTGAAACTGCTCGCTATTGCTGTGATCGCTGCTGAAGTTCAGGTGGCTCCAGCTCCGATCTGATCGCAGTGACGGTCATCACGACCTGGAGAGCTCGCAGCACCATCATCAAGTGTCCAGCATTGACTGGTATCTAAAACCTCCATGGATCAAAACGAAATTACCAACTGGAAAGCTATCGCCCAGAAAATGGAGGCTGATGGAAACACCAACAGCTGGTTTTATCTACGTGCCAGAGCCATCGCTGATGGAAAGCCAGACCCGATGCCCAAGGTCGCTGAGTTAATGCCTAAGTCGATTTGATCAAAGGTCTTGCAGCTTCGAACGCTCTGGTGATAAGCAGCGCAAGCATGCTCATCTAGCAAGACGTCTGCTGAAATGGATATGGATCCCTTCATCTTCTTTCCCTAAGCTTCAAGACTACTCATGAATATTTGATTGATTCCTGGAGAAGACTTGCAGACTTAACAAGAGTCCTGGAAAGGCCAGAGGTAGCCAAGCTGATCTCAACAAATGTAGTTCTCGATAGTCCTTCTATTAGAACGGGTGGGAAATGGATACTGAATTTTCGTATCAGCCTATCTTCCAAGATGCAGCTGATTGGTGGCTAAACCTGTAAGGACTTCCTTAGATGCTGCTTCCTGAAAAGACCTGAGCATAGAAACCGTTATGCATCAACTTCGTATCTGAACGTAGACATTAATTATCAGCTGGGCCGTAGAGCTTGGAGCCAACAGACATCAGCAGCAGAAAAGAGATGCTGATAGACAGAACAACAAGGCTTTGGATGATGTTCAACCATAGATCAACAGCAATTATGACGGAGATTTCAGCTTCACTGGCCACTTTGAGATGGACGGTCATCCAAGGAGCACAACGGTGGTCATAACCGTGTAAGACTCCAGATCAGGCGCTCCATAAGACGCGCCCATCAATCGATCGCAACATAGCGAAGAATGCGAACGGCTGGAAGATGAATTCCAAGGAACACCAGTTTTACGTCATAAACCATGACATACAGAGCTTGCAGAGTCGTCACTAAAGCTTGAAAGGCGCCTCTGCCTTGGGCCAGCGACTCAATTTTTTGGAAAGACCAATCCCAACCATACAAGGAGCGATCAAAGCGGAAACCACGGCGTAGAAGATCAACTTGGTAGTTTGATGTTCTTCTGGACGACCAAAGTCTTTGATCGCACTGGTCATTGCTTATCTTCGTACCCACCCATTGGATGTGGGCATGACGTCGAAGATCTTGTAAATCAATGAGAGGTCGCTGAGCACTTAGGGGTTATGGAGCCGCCTTGAGCAACACAAGCGTCAGCGATGCATGGATCGGTAAGGAACCCTAGAGGCAAGCCCGCCCCGGAGAGGGCAAGCAGCTGCCGTGGATAGGCCATGGCGACGACTATCGCTGGCTTGAGCCCAGAAACATTTCAGCCCGGCAAAATGATGACGACTAACAAGTTTCAAATTCTGCAGAATGCTTCTGAGAATCAGGCCAGTGATGTGTGCAAATTAAGCGCGAAAACGCTTTACGATGCAAAAACCTCTACATCGATGAAGCAATATGATGTCAGAGAAATCGCACTAAATCAGGTTATTGATCGCATAAAGGCTACGCAATCGACGAACAGTCACCTCTAACTCGCAACACAATCGCGCGTCAAAGAAAGCACTGTCGAGAAACAAGCAACTCATTTGACATAACGTTAACCATCCGCTGGAATGAACTTGCGCCAGAACAAAGTATAATAAAAGTTGACAAGAAAATCATTACTCTTGACCAATTCCATGTGGGGAAGATAGAAAAACATTGCACTATTCCAATCAATCAAAGAGCCTTCTCTTGGATACTCAGTGTTCTTCATGGCATAAGCACTTTCCCTGAGAACACTTCCGTCTCCATCATTACTCTTAAGCTTAAAGTATGTTCGATTGGATGTATTAAGCATAATTTTTGAAACAGTAGGAGTCCCTACACCTGCGAATAGCCAAAACTTCAAACCTTCTGGCGGGCTAGCCGTGGCATCAATCAAAGAATGAAATAAGAATGCATTTTGCAACAATTTCCTTTGAAGCTCTTTCGCCTCATTATATAAACAATAATCAGTATTATATTCAGAGGCAATCTGCTTTAACACATCCTTTTGCCTTGGATCAGCAAGACCCCATTGCATCTGTTGCCACAAATTAGGGTCGAAAAGATTAACAGACAAACCATCCTGGTTGACAGCATTAACAATATCCGTTCGCGGAAGCAACTCATAAACTGAAGGCATCGTTCCGACGACAGCAGATGGATATTTGAAATATTTAAATGGAGCAACATGGAAACCATGAATAAGATAATTCAATGCATTGATAGAGCCTTTATTTGGTGGTGCAACCATCACTAGATTTTCTATCTTACTTGCACCTCTCCAATCAAGAACTGGTGGGTTATCAAAGGAGCCTAAATCCTGCCCGCCGTAACGAAGATAATACCTAGCCATCAGGCACCCCATCGAGTGGCAGACAATATCAACCTTTTGGCTTCCGCTTAAACTTCCTTTATTCACCAATTGTTTTGAGACAGTTGAAATATATGCATCCAAGCGCTTAGCATTGACAGCATTAGATTTTCTCCAGTCATAAGCAAACTGAAAAACGGGCTTACCCTTAAAAGATGGAATTTGCAGGTGATCATCACGTTCCTCTGCCGGCACGAAACCAGCCGTAGTGAGAGATTTAAAAATATTCAAATAAACTGAATATTCAATCGACACAAAAGGCGGAGGCAGAAACTCGAACTTAACTGTATCTAAAACAGATTGGGTAATAAGATTTTCATCGGCTAATCGTATATTTTTAGCTGATTGGTTCAGAGGAAGAGCGAGCAACTTGTTCTCCTGCTCTGTTGCTGGCCAATAGGAGTTGTACCCAAAAGCACCCCAAACAACTTTTCCATTTTTTGAATCAATAAACTTTGATCCCCCAATACCAGGTATAATAATAATTGGATTTGCAAAGGCGAGGTCCTGAGTAAGTGCCTTTCTCATTGGGCCAGCACTTGGGGAATAGATATTTTGACGACTCGAGCAAGACGCCAGTAAAAACAATACAATAAACAAGCCAATTTTTTTCACGGCAAGGCCCATAGACTAGTTATCGCACTAAAGCCGTTAATATGAGCAGACTAGCAAAGACAAGTCTTGAAAACATTAGGAATAAAAGTCAAGCAGTCAGACGAATTGTCGGTATAAAATCATCATCGGCCTCGTATTTTAAAATCAAATCAAGGAAAGCATCAGAGGTAACCATCCGCTGAATGCAAAGCAATTTATGCAGCAGATGAACAAGCGCATCCGCACAGCAGCTTCGCTGATGAGCTGATCCCGCGAAGTCGGGTGATTGTGGATTCAGCGGTTATCGCACAGCTGGGCTTTGGCAAAGCAAGTGATCCCATGACGATGAGTGCTGAGTTCAAGATATACGCTTAGCAGCTGAAAGGCAGCACTGAGAGCTCACGGTCAGTGGGCTGGTCACTCATGAAACGTTTGTTGTGGCAGGCAAACAGTAGAAACATGGTTTATATGCGAACGATGCGAAAGCTGAAGGGCGACCTTGCCTGACTGCATCAGTGATGCTCGCAATCCAGAAGGAATGGTGGAGCTGCACCTGATCACAGTGCCGATGCCGTCAAATATGTATTGGCTGCTGCCAATCAAAACCAGCCCAGTAATCAGGCATCACAGAAGAATGGGCCGCATTCGCTGATGTAGGTGAAAGAAGAGAAGCCGCGTCGGCATGTGGGAGAAGTACCGACGTTCAAGACCATGACATTCGTTGAAAGGATCGGAGAGCCACCCAAACGGGGGAGGCAGGCGCCGGGAGAACCACCTGATCGGGTGATGTGAATGCAATTGATTCCGGACATGTTGAATACAGCGAAACAATAGCTTTGTCAACTCATACCAATTTTTCAGCATTGTCTTATTGCCCTGAAAAAAGTGCCTCAATTTCGGATAACAAGAATCTAGAAATATCTGATAAGGCTGGAACGATGGGTGTCCAACAAACCAGATCCGGCAAGCGTGTGCTCTTCTTTGATCAGATCAAAGCACTGATGATCGCACTGGTCATTGCCATCCATGTTCTAAGCACTTTTGTATTTAGCTTTATGGGAGTGCACTTTCCCTTGAGTGAATCTCCGCACCCTGTCTTCGGTGGAATAGCTATCTGGTTACTTTTATTCTGTAATACCTTCTTCATGTACATGTTATTTCTACTCTCGGGCTACTTCGTCCCTGCCTCAGTACATAAGAAAGGTGTGATGAGATACATCAAAGATCGCATGCTGCGAATTGGCATTCCTTTCATGGCTGGCTTACTACTGATTAACAACGCGTCGGTGCTCATCGCGAGGCTCTCGCCAACAAGCCCCTTGGCAGAATTGTCTTGGAATGAGATACCTTTCAACCGGGTAGGGGTACTGTGGTTTCTTATAGTTCTGTTTGTCTTTGATTTGCTCTATTGCGCATGGCGTGCACTGCGTGGAGATCACTTTTCTATCGATACCTCTATTCCCACCCCGCAACTAAGATCTTGGCTCATCAGTGCCGTCGTCCTAGCGATCATTGAGGCGATGATGACAACACGTACAGACCTATGGGCTGCGTTGACACGTTCACCACTCGATGGCCTGGGTGCTCAGGGAATGCACGTATTTACCTATGCCTTTTTGTTTTTATTGGGATGCAAGGCTTCGAACCATCGCTGGTTGGAACGCCTTGACAGCCATCTGGTAATACGGTGGTTTCGTTTCTCCATTGTATTAGCGCTCAGCCTTCTAGCGATCTGTCTTGTGCTGACCTTCAACGGCAGCATGTCGGATGAGTTTGGCAGGCTATACCTTCTGACGGCTTTCTTGAATCCCCTCATCGGCTGGGGAGTAATCGCCTATCTCTTGCTATGGTTCCAGCGTAATGAGAAAAGCTGCGGCAATTGGCTTGCCGCAGCTGGAGTTGATAGCTTCGGGGCCTACATAGTCCATCCAATTGTGCTGGTAGTGCTGCTTAAGACGATTAGTTTATTCAGTCTTAATCCATGGCTGATTGCTCTATCTGCGATACCTCTCGGGATCATTATCTCCTTTGGACTCACCCATCAGCTCAGGCGTATTCCAACTATTGCCAAGATCATCTAGTTCTTCAATCACTTGCCTTCAACAAAAGATTTGCAGTACCTACTTTGAGCGGAGTTGGTGGGTTGATGCTCTGAATCTGCTGACAAAACAACCTCACACCAATCACGCCTCGCCAAGAGCAGGACTTTTCATATTGATTCTTTCGATCCAGCGTTGCAAGTGAATATGACTGAACTTTTGACCAAAGTCGGCAACGGTGTGGGATGCGTTCAGTGGCTAGCCCGAGTGCGCCAACGACACAACCGATTTTCTGGAGCAGTTAGAAGCTGAACCACGCCTGAGATCAGCAGCAATGCTGCGTTCTCTTGGTCGTCTCTGAGAAGAGCTGGAGACGACGCCAGAGCAGTCAGCGCTTGATACTCGAGCTCAAGCAGAAGCGGAAATTCTGGTGCGTAGCCGCTGGAGCAAGCTGCGAGCAAACGAAAAGTTCCTGTCAGTTGAAGAGAACGCAACAGCCCTTGAGCGATGCATTCAGCTCCTCAGCGGCAGAGACGACGCACTGGATTGAGTGAAGCTTTACGAGCAGAAGTGATGCTGTTACCGCAGGGCGTAAGACGCCGGTTCAAACCAGCACTGCTACAGCGCTAATAGGAGAACACTGGCTCACCACGCAAGGTCACTTCAAGATGCACCCACTGATTTCAAAGGCACTGCATGAAGGTCCAGCAAGTGATCTGTATGCGGCACTAGTGCCTGACCAGCCACTCAGCAGAGGCTGGCTGCATGAGATCCGGGAAGCCTGGGGGCGGCCCGATCATCCCAGCCTCGCGCTGTTTGCGGATGTTGACGAGCGGTCACTGAAACTGGCTTCACTGGAATTCGGGGTCTCCGTGAAGGTCCAGGTCTTCACCCCCTCGACATCCACTTGTGGAGCCCTGCTCTATCTGCATGGAGGAGGATGGATCGCCCCGATGTCGGGCAAACATCTCGGCTGGGCAAAACGAATAGCCGCGCTGAGTGAGCGCACGGTATACGCAGTGGATTACCGGTTGGCACCAGAGCATCCGTACCCAGCAGCATTCCAGGACTGCATCGGGGTGCTCAAACACGTTTTCAAGACCCATCAGAACAATGTGGCCATTGCCGGGGATTCAGCGGGTGCCAATCTCGCTGCTGCCTGTGATCAATGGCAGCTCCAGCAACAGGCAAGGAGGCCTGATGGAATGGTGCTGATCTGCGGCGTGCTCGATCTTGAGCTGGAACGTCATCAGTCCATGATCGAATTCGGGATCGGGCATCCCTACAACGGCATTGAACTGCTGGCATACCAACGGGCCCTCTATGCCCCCAGGGTTGACCAATGGAGCCAGCCCCTCACAAGTCCAGCCCATGGCGATCTCAGCACCCTGCCGCCGACCTTGGTGATTGTGGGCGAACACGATCCACTCAGGGACGATGGCCTTGATTTCGCGACTAAAGCCAACAGCCAGGGCTCAAGGGTGAAAGTCCATATCGGCTCCGGTATGCCCCATGGTTTTGTCATGCAGCACTCTCTTGTCGGGGAAGCGGCTGCAGCCGCGGAAGAGCAGATTCTGGCGTTCCTCCATGCAGGCAAAACGCCTCAAAGATCCAAGCGATGATCCCTGCCTGAACTGCCAACCGACCCACAGCACCGGCAGAGCAATGACAACTCTGCAAGCGCCGATCACAAAGGTTTTGGTTGCCTTATCCCTAAGACAATTACAACCATCAAAACCTCACCACGATTGATCGGGGACACATCACCCATTCGGGCCATTTCCCTCTAAGACGCCTGAATCCTGAAGCCGATGCCGTTCGATTAAGTACAGGGCTCCTAGAACGCTGCCGCACCAGAAACCGAGGATCAACAGAAACAGCCCAATGCTTTTCAGAAAGTTCATCAGCCGAGCCTCAGTGAACTGCTGTCTGCAGGTTTTGCAATTACTGCAGAAGACATTCAGCAATATACAGACTTATCAAATGATGAGCTGGAGGCAGTTGCTGAAGGCAATTGCACCTTTAGTCTGAATCAACCTAAGGATGGGATGATTATTTGTCTGATGACTTACGAGAAAGGGCCAGGACCCATATTAAAACCATGATGCGCGCTAAAATGAAGAAGCATGATCACTGTTAATACTCATCAAAACCCCATTTGTTGCAAGGAGCCGGGGTTTTTATTTCTTCAATAGCCTAACTAATCCCATAAATCAGCCTTCCATACCTGGCACGATTGAGCGCAGTTGAACAGTAATCAGGCAGATGCAAGCGTTGCCCGACCAGGTAGTGACTGAATCACCAGAAGCTCACCAGAACCTCTTGGGCTCTGCACCAAAGCTGTGCAGTGGGGTTCACCAGAAGAGCTGTGATCTTGAAAGAGTCCAGGGGGCTAAACCCCCGACAATTCATTCCTTAGAACCATGACACAAGAACAACTCATAGCTTTCATCGCTAACGCCAAAGGCAACACCAGCCTGCAGGAAAGGCTCAAAGTAGCGGCTGATACCAATGCTATTGCTTCCATTGCCAAAGAAGCAGGATTTAGCATTTCCACTGATGATCTAAATAACAAGGCTCAAGCAGAGATTTCTGAAGAGGAACTGGAAGGCGCAACTGGAGGGAGAATTGTATGCATTAGTTTTGGTAGTTTATTTATAAGACGAGGCAAATTATCATAGTTATTTTATAGCTTTCTAATACTCGGTCAGTTGTGCTCATTCAAAGCCCCTGCCGCCACGGGGGCTTTTTATTGCTTCAATAGCCTAACTAATCCCACAAATCAGCCTTCAATACCTGGCACGATTGAGCGCAGTTGAGCAGAGATAGATAAAACCAAATTGCTATTTATGTTCGCCTAAGTTGTGCTGGTGTAACTCCCCTTGCTACGGCGACACCTGCACCACCAGCGCAGGAGAAAAGATCAGGCTTGCATCGATACCCCAGAACTGCGGGGTCGACGTGCTGACCCAGTGCCTGCCAAGGCTGCCCGTAGTCAACTCAGGCGGCTTGTTGTAGGCCGTCAGGCGTCATTGCGCCAGATCACCCGTGATCACTACGGCAGGACCGTGGGCGAGTTATTCCTGAATGGCTCCAACGTCCAACAACAGATGGTGGCTTCTGGTCATACCTCCATTTACTGGATATACCCCACCAATCCCCCTGGACACGATGATCCGCACCACAATCACCGCTGCAGCACTCGCCATCACCGCACTGGCAGTACCAGCTCAAGCCGATAGCACCAGCGCTTATTGCATGCTGACGTGGGATGACAGCAGCAAGGACTCGATCAAAGGCCCTTGCACCTTCAGCCAATACGGCGGCAACGCTTACGTCGACGACTTCAACTACTACAAATTCGCCTTCCCCTCTGCCGAGCAGGACAAGACCTACGAACGCGACAACAAAGAATCGGGCATCTCCTTCAAACGCAAAGGCCAGTACACCCTGGGCGTGTTCTGGTATATCCCATAACGTGAGCCCGGCGGCTGGTGATCAATCGCGCTGACTGATCAAACGAAGCTCAAGTGCATGTATCGCTTCCCTCTCATCCATCAGGTCCAGGGCAGCGCCACACATGAATGAATGGCTCTATGAAAGGAGATGACAGCTGACGGCCCTTAGTGCAATGGCAATGGCCTCAGGGTCCTTGGCTGCAAAGACACCCAGAAAGGCTTACTCGAACTAATCCAGCTCAGCTGTCCCTTGAAGAGCAACCTTTCTGGCATGACTCATGCAGGCTCAGTGTGATGACTCCCGGGTACATTCTGATCAAAGCTGTCAGGGAAAACACCGTTCTAGTGGCAGTCATAAGCAGAGAGCTTGGCTGCCACATGGGGTCCTTATCTGCATAGAGCATAGAGCTTGATTGCCTAATCATTAGTGTTGATTCTTCAAGTAGAAGGTGTTTCCCAGCGATGTATTTCATCCTGAAAAGGAGAGTTCTCCAGCAAGGTGATAAGTCCAAGTTCAGATCGCCATTCAGCTAAAGGTCGCTCCCATCCCTCTTCCCAACGACACCCTTCCAGGAAAACTCCAGCGAGACCGACTTGAGCGCCAAAGCTAATAGCCTCCCAGATCATGCGATGTTCATCGGGGTATAAGAAACTATGTGTCATTGAAGCGGAGAGAATCGCAACTACTGCCGGCAGCTGTTGTGAAACAGCAACATAGGTTTGTACAGCCGCTTCCCCAGCCACTGAAGTATCAACGCCAAGAACTAAATGGAAAATGTCATGAAATTTTCTAAGCCTGCGGGATAAATAATCTTCCTTTTCATTGGTCCCGACAACCTTTCTAAGATTTTTATTTACCGGTGCTAATGGCTCAATTCCAAGCTTACTAAACATTTGCTGAGCGCAGAATCCAAGGCTTCCCACTGGCATCGCACGCATCGCATCAAATGATGGCCAAGGAATGTCAAACTGCTCATTGATAAGAGGCTGAAGCTTGGGATGAGTTATAAACCTGTTGAGACATTCTTTTTGCAGATCCCATTTAAAAATTGGGGAGAAGTGCCGGCTATGCTTGAATCCATGTTCAGGATCCCTGGCTAACTGAAGAATTCCTAAGGCTAAATCAAGAGAGTCCTCTTTTAATTCAGAACGAGAAACCATGCCGTGAATTCCCGGGGCTTTTTTGTTTTAGACCTACCGAGCATTCCAGTCATTACTCAAAACCGAACAAAGAAGATCGGTTTATCAGGCAAAGCATCAAATGTGAAATGCATTTTGACAAAGCAGATCAGTGCGACTCCCCCGATGGTTCGGCACCGTTGATCAGCGTCAAGGAAAGAGGCTGGGTCTGCTGCAGCTAAGTCAGCCCGAGAAAAGCGCTTCCGGATAGCCCTCCTCCGGCTCAGTAAACGAAGCAATCCAGCACAGGGATTCCGCGCCGCTATTTCGGAGCACCTCGCAGGCCGCGACTAGTCGGATCTCATTGCCCTCTGCTGCGGCACTTGTGGCCAGCTCGTTGATGCTGAGGAGCAGTCCCTGGATGTTCTCGCTCATGAGCAGATCGAAGGGGTGCATCTAACAATCAGCTAGCTCGCCACCGGATGACCTGGTGTTCCGTGCAATACCTCCCTGGGGGCGTCTTACTAGCTGGCTGCTGTGATGCCCTATCACCCCCTGTCACCGCTGCATTTGAAAGCGTCGAAGCTAGGGGGAACGCAGAAAGGAGCTGGAGCTGAATCTCATGGCACAAAAAAAGCCACCGGCTTTGCAGTGGCTCAATTGTTGACTCGGATAATCCCCATCACCCGACCCTGATAGGGCAAGAGTAGGGATCAAATTCTTGGAATAGGTATTCGGGAACACCCTGTCATCAATTTCAGATGAGGTGCACCATATGTGGCGTTGACTAGACGTATTGGCGATACCAAGATGTGTCTCCCCATCACCCTGGCCCGGCTGCACTAGCAGTGGGGTCTTTTTTATTACTGGGTCCACTGCAGTTCCAACATCTGAGTCCAGACGTCAAGACCAGTCGCGAAGGTCGCCACAGACCTCATTGGTTCTTCGTCGTACGACTCCTGAATCCAATCCAGTGCCGACAATCCCAGAGACAACGCCAGTTCGAATTGCTCTGCTGAGACCGTCTGCATCAGGCTGCGTGTGATTCAACTCTCAGAGTCTGATCACGGTCATCTGGAAGGTGAATCACGGTTCCGGTCGGTAGCTGCAGCAGCTGGCCATGGTCCGACTCAGCAATCAAAAGCCCCGCACTGGGCGGGGCTGCAGGGATGGTGCACTGGATTGGCAGGTTGGGCTTTGAGCTGAGCGATTGATCAGCCTTCGAGTTTGGCGGGCTCGGCTTCGCCTTCCCTCAGTTCGGCGTCGATGATCATCACAGCAGCAGGGTTGCCGGCAGCGAACTTGACGCGGCCCAGCAGATAGGCAGCCTCGTGCTCAGAAAGACGCTGAGCATCAACGATTGCGTCGAGGAACACCGTGGTGCGGCGGTCAATGTCCTTTTCAGCAGTGCCGTAAAGCTGCAGCACCGAGGCGGTCACATCAGCTTCCATGCGGAAGACATTGGCGATCACCTGCTCCACATCAGGCCATTGCTGGCGGGGTGGTTCGATCGTGTCGAGCACAGGGCGCTGACCTCTGGAGATCAGATAGTCAGCAAACTTGGCGGCGTGCTCCTGCTCCTGCTTGGCCTCATCGCGGAGATGCTCGGCAAAGCCGGTCAGTTCACGTTCAGCAAACCAGACAGCAGCAGCGAAGTAATCAGCAGCTGACTGACGCTCAAGGTTGAGATGAGCTTCCATCAGGTCGAGCAGTTCGCTGGACATGGGTTCGGCCATGGCCCGGCCTGCAGGACCGACGGGAATGGTGATGGTGGCCTGGGTGGCGGAATTTGTCATTGCGTTGTCCTCTGGGAGGGATGCATCAGTTCTACATCACAAAACAGCGAAAGATATGCGTGAAAACCGAACATTAAGCGATCAAAATATGCTTTTGAGAATCACATTCAAGAGCCCCAAATATGCTTTTGAGAATCACATTCAGCAGTGCAAATCTGCTGCTGAGAATCAGTTTCGTTTGTGCATGCTTGATGGACCAACGCCCCGCGGCGCTCAATCGCTTGAGACCGAGTCGGTTCACCACCTTGTGCATCAGCGTCAGCTGCATGCAGTACCGCAGCAAGCGTCTGACGCCTTATTCCGGCTTAGCTTTGCCCGGCAGCGTCCTGAGCAGCACCTGGCATCCGCACGCTTCGGCGTGAACGTGCAGCCACAACAGCAGCACCGCCTGGGCGGATGGGCTGGCTTGAGGGCCCTACGACGACGAGCATCAGCAGCACGTCTTTCAAGGCGATCATTGAGCTGCTTCTGTCGGCCATCGGCCAGCAGTTCCAGCAGTGATTGCGTTTCTTCAGGGCCGGTGGTGTTGCTCGAGTGCCAGAGCTGATCGTCAGCGACGAACCATGGCGTCAAACGCCAGCGCCGAGCCCCCAAAGGCGCCCACCAGAGCCGTCCTGATGTGGTGAGCTTCCACCAGCCATCAGCGTTCTGCCAGGGCGTTCTGGTCAGTTCCCGGTGGTGCTTTGCGACGGGGCGCAGACAGCCCTCACTGCATGTTCCGTCGGGCTCCAAACGGGGAGGCTTCTGACTGTTTCGGCTACGCATAAGTGCACGTTAAACCGTACCTCCATGGTCGGTCCTCCTCCTGTTGAGACTCATTGATCCGGCATAGAAAGGAACTGTCCCAATCCGGTATTCACCATGACGACAGATCTCATCAAGTGCCAATGCAACACCGCTTGTCAATGCGAAATAGAAGCTGCAAAAGCTGTGATGCGCGACGGCAAAGCCTTCTGCTGTGAAGCATGCGCGGATGGCCTCGGCTGTGGTTGCCGTTGATGGTTTAAGCCCTCACACCCCAAGGCCCCGCCCTCGAGCGGGGCTGCCCTTCCTGCAGCAGCGGGGAGCAGCGGGAACTGGTGCTGCGCTGATCACTGGTCTAGTTAGCGGTTCGCAGGATCGAACCACTCAGGCAGTGCCTCGTAGCAGGCTCCATTGGCCCGGTTTTCCCGGGCTTCCACCTTCCAGCAGCAGCTGCGGCCTGCATCACGTTGTTGCAACAGGGTGTTAGCCCAGCCCCAGACCAACTGGGCAGTGGCTTCCATGCCCACGTTGTCCATCACGCGCAGATCCAGCGCGCCCTGCTCATGCAGGGTCTGCCACTGATCCATCAACGGATCATCGGCATTCACCAGAAAGGTGTGATCGAACTGCCGTCTGAGTTGCTCCTCCAAAGGCCGGAGGCTGGAGAAGTCGACCACGAAACCACAGGCATCCAGTTCAAAGGCAGCGAACCAAACCGTGAAGCTGCGGCTGTAACCGTGCACGAAACGGCAATGCCCGGGGTGCTGCCACTGCCGATGGCAGCAGGGATAGCCCTCGAAGTGCTTGCTGCAGGTGTGACCAGCGGGAGGCGAAGGCATCGAGGAAAAGAGAGACGTCACTGCGGCAGGCCTCTTCAGGTCTACATCTGCAGCAAGCGCAGACACGACACTCAAAGGCTGACAGTGACTCCAACGACAAGCAGCTAACTGAAGACAACTGCGATGTGTTTTGAATCGCGATCTGAAGCCTGATCTAGGCCGATAGTCTCATTGAGATGCCCCAGCTGGTAACAAGTAGCGCCCATACCAAGCCAGCATCCGTTGCATCAGATCCAATTGATTGTTTCGGTCCACGAATCCATGACCCTCTCCTGGATAGATGACCTTAAAGGCCGTTACTCCAGCATCTTCAACGGCACGATGCATCTGATGAACCTGACCCGGGGGTGTGCGTTGGTCACTATCACCCACATAAAACAACACCGGTGTTGTCACCTTTGACGCATGCTTGAGCGGGGAGCGCTGCCATGCCAGTGATTGTTCAGGGAAAGGTGGCTCGCCGAGGTGAATGGTCAGATACTGGGGGATATCAGTGGTGCCATAAAAGCTGATCAGATCAGCCAGGATTCCACCAGACACCGCTGCCTTGAAACGTGTTGTCTGGGTGATGCTCCAGGAGCTCAGATAACCGCCATAGCTGTAACCCCCAACACCCAGCCGCTTGGGATCAGCAAATCCTTGCGACACCATTTCGTCGACTCCACTGATCGCATCCACATAATCAATTCCGCCTAAATCACCTGTATTGGCATTGGCGTAATCAACTCCAGCTCCGAGTGAACCCCGCACATTCGGGAAAAAAGTGATGTAGCCATTGGCAGCCAAGACCTGGCCCCAATCCGTGAAACCATCCGACCATCCGATCTGCCAGGCCGATGTCGGACCACCGTGCAGAATCGTCACCATCGGGTAACGACGACCCGATTGATAGTCAAGGGGAAGCACAAAAAATCCATGCACCGTTTGACCATCATCTGGATTGCGCCATTGCAGTTCACGCACCTCTCCAAATCGGATCTGATCAATCTGCGGATTCAAACGTGTGAGCTGTTTGGGGGCCTGACCTGAATCAACGAACCAGAGATCCGGCGGAGCCGATGCGGAAGCTTTGAGCAGAACAACTCGGCCGGATGAATCATGAGCGGTGTATGTGCCCTTCTCAAACAATCTGGCGCCAGATGGTGTCAGCCGCTGAATGGCACCCGTCTCTCGTTCAATCCTGGCGAGAGACGTCTGGTTTCCCTCCAACAACTGGCCGAACAGAAAGCGGGAGTCAGCAGACCAGCGTGTATCTCCGATCGTGGCCCGAACGCCATCCAGTAAAACCTGAGTCTGACCATCGCTGACTGAGATAAAAGCTGGAGACCATGCATCTCCGGGTGATCTCCAGACATCAACATGGATGAGCTCTCCGTCAGGCGACCACAACACGGGGGAGTCCCAACCGATGCGATTGGGGAAACGGCGCTCAACCTCAGCCAGGGAAGGATCAATGATCACCAGCTGCCTGGCACTGACCAGATCCGGAACCTTGGCTGTTGGAGAGGTCAGAGCAGCAATTCGGGAGCCATCCGGTGACCAGTCAAAGTCGATCACATTCAGTCCAGACGGTGAAATCAGCATCACCTCCTCTCCTGAAACAGACACCTGATACAGCTTCGTCAGAGGCAGGGGCCGGTTCGATGGATGGGGTGCGCTGTCGGAATGATTCAGATCGTCTGATGCAAGAAAAGCGAGACTGCTGCCATCAGGCGCCCAACGAAATGCGGAGATCTCTCCGCCCACACCCGTGAGCTGACGAACCCCGGCGCCAGAGGAATCGCTCAGGAAGATCTGTGTTGTGGATCCGTTTGACTCTCCCGTGCCACGTTTGGAGAGAAAGGCCAGCGTTCCTCCATCCGGAGACCATCGGGGTGACCAGTCCTTCTGTGGACTTGAGATCCAGCGTTGGGGAGGAGCGCTGCCGTCCGCAGGAACTCTCCAAAGATCCTGATCACCACGCCAGGGTTGACCATCCTTTTGAGGTCCCGGTTCCTCCAAAACGAAAACCACCGTCTCACCATCAGGCGAGATCTGCGGGCTGGAGGCCTTTCGGATGGTCAGGAAATCGAGAGGTGTTGAACCGCGCCGTTGCGAAGCAGAGGTCGGAGCGGCAAATGAACAGGCCAGCAGCACAAGGCCACTGCTGACCATTGCTCGCTTCAGACCGGATGGCATCGAACGTTCGGAACTCTGCGTTCAACGTATCGATGCTGACCTCAGTCAACCAACAGTTACCGAAAGCCGTCTCGGCCAATTCGGGCCAGACGATGGGCGGCTGGGCACTGCGTCAGGATTTGTGCTGACTCCATCTGCAGCAAGCGCAGCCCGATGCAGCCCCTCACCTCAGCCTTCATTGATCAACTCCGTTTCAACGATGCGGGCCTGATCCCGGCAATCGCCCAGGACTGGCTCGATGGTGCTGTGCTGATGGTGGCCTGGATGAACAGGCACTCCATCGAACTGACATTGAGCACAGGAGAGGTGCATTACTGGAGCCGCTCACGCCAGGAGCTGTGGCACAAGGGCGCCACCAGCGGCCACACCCAGACAGTGAGAAACCTCCGCTACGACTGCGATGCGGATGTGATCCTGATCACGATTGAACAGACCGGCGATGTGGCCTGTCACACCGGAGCTCGCAGCTGCTTTTACGAAGACAGTGATCAACGCGCCCCGGGGGGCCCGGAGTCGCTTGCTCCCCCTGCTGACGCCTGCACGGAGCTGATGCGCGTGATCGAAAGCCGCCGGGATCACCCTGAGGAAGGCAGTTACACCAACAAACTGCTCAAGGGTGGTGACAACAGCATCCTCAAGAAAATCGGTGAGGAGAGTGCGGAGTTTGTGATGGCGTGCAAGGACGACAATGCCGAGGAGATCGCTGGAGAAGCGGCCGACATCCTGTTCCATCTGCAGGTTGCCTTGGCCCATCACGGTGTCAGCTGGCGCCGGGTGCAGGCAGTCCTGGCAGCACGCCGAGGAGCTCCGCGCAGACACTGATCAGGGAGTGCAGGGAGATTCAGAGCTGATGACCACTTCATCTCCAAGCTGCACGGTTTTGAGCAGGTCAGTCATCACGTTCTGATCGACGTTGATGCAGCCACCGGTGATCGACTGCCCCACCCGGCTGGGATCGTTGGTGCCATGAATGGCGAAGCTGTACCAGCGGAATTTGCCGTCGTAGGTGTTGAAGCGGAATGGCTGTGGCGTGGCGGGCACAGGGGCCAGGCTGATGTAACCCTTGCCGTACTCACCGGTTTCACCATCGCCCTTGAAATCGATGGAACTCATGTTGCGAAACAGATTCTCGCGCAGATAGGTCTCAGTCTTTCCGGACTCCTTGACCAGCGCAGGATCCATCACGAAACGATCCTCGCTGAGAATTGCATTCACGCGAAAGGTGCCCAGCGGAGTCCATCCTTCCTCGAACCTTGATCCAGCGCAGGCAATGCCGTTGCGGCCATAACCCACCTTGAAACGAAGGGATTCACGCCCCTGATTGAGCTCTCCCGTGCTCGCGGAGGGGTCTGTCGCATCCAGCTGAATGCTGATGCTGTCTTTGGAGGCACGCTCTTCCCGCGAGAGGGGACCCGACTGGCCACACCCGGCAAGCGCAACGAGCACAACCCCCATGAACAGTGAACGCATCAGGCTGCCTGAGCGCAGCAAGGTTCCAATCCTCAAGGCCAGTCATCGTTCACTGGAGGAAGCATGCCGAGTTTTCAGCGGCCTGTCAGAAGCTTGAAGCGAGCGTCAAAACAGCCATCACTGAGCTGCGGTGTCGGCAGGATTCAACGGCTCACCAAAGCGAGTGGGCTGAGCGCGCAACCAGTTCAGCGTGCGCCGATCCCCGTCAGATGGAGCGAGCACCGGCGAGGCTCCTTGCACCGGCGCAAGGGCATCAGCAGGATCATCGCTGTGCCCCCAGAGACCAAGGGCATGACCCAGCTCATGCAACGCGGTGGCTTGCAAGGCCTCTGCCCTCAGCTCCGGTGATACAAGAACGGTCACCCCTGGTTCCAGTCGCCAGACGTCTGCGCGACGGACCTCAAGCAGTTGCAGCACGGCACGACCATTACTGGCTCGCCAACCCCCCGCCAGCTGACGCCGAGGCGGTCGACGACGTTCGATCCGGATGTGAGCCCGGTTGGGATCACTGACACGCGTAATCGGCAACAGAGGCATCCAATCCTGCAAAGCGGCATTGACGGCATTCAGCCAGCGTCGCTCCCATCGATCCGCCTCAGCGGCGGCGGCAGGCTCGACCCAGACACACCACCGAGGAAGGGATGGAATTCCGAAAGCCGTGGTCGCCAAACGCGCACCGTATCCAGGAGCTGTTTGAGCAGCCGCGGCCGTGAAGGGCTGACCCTCCAGCCTGCGAACCTGCTGAACCGGTGGACAGGGGTCATCAAGCATCGAACTGGTTACTCAGGCAGCAGAAAGACCAACACCCCTGGCCATCAGTGTGGCGAGCATCGGAACCAGGGCAAATCCCACAAGCTCCACATTGATGATCCAGCCCAGACGGGTTGCCAGTTCTTGACCCACTTTGGGTAACTCACCCTTGCGCAGCGGAATCGCCCAGAGGACATAGGTGACCGTGGGATAGAGCGAAAGCCCTCCGACGCTCAAATAGAGACCGACTTTCCACCAGAACAGTGGGTTTTCCGTGTAGAAGTCGCCGCCCTGACCGAAGTAGAGCACCCGCAGAATTCCACTGACCAGCAGAGCCAGCGCTGCAATTCCGTAGATGATGTCGGTGATCACCATGGCCGTGGCGGTCCTGCGATCGGGATCCGGACGAATCAGACGTCGCTCCACCACCAGGGCCGCGAAGCAGAGCATGAAGCTCAGGTTGTGGACATAGGCCACGCCAGCACTCTTGGCAATCTCCGGAGTCAGCGCAGAAGCCAGCAACATGAGCTCGAATCATTTGTTGCTGGCGACAGTAGCGGCTGAGAGGAAACCTCCGCTGCTTTCATGTCGAAGGCCTGGACAACCAATACAACTCAAATATGAAGCGAAACGAATCACACTATGAACAAAACTTGAATTCGGCACAAATTCAGAATTACGTCTGAAATATGAATTCCGCAGTCTTCATTACACGCACCAGATAAAAAGCCATTCGCCCTAGGTTCAAAGAACTCTGGCATACATGTGATGGTGAGTTCACTGAGTGCATTTCTGGGCGAAATCGGCAGACATCAACTATTGACTCCCGAACAGGAGTTAACGATGGGGCGCAAAGTTCAGGCCATGGTTGCTCTTAACGAGCGCTGTCAGCTTGCTGGTGGAAGTGGACCCGCATGTGTTTACACCGATGAAGAGAAGCGCACGATTAAACGAGGAGAGAGGGCAAAGAATCAGATGATCACCTCCAACCTGAGGTTGGTGGTGAATCTTGCAAAGCGCTACCAGGGCAAGGGGCTTGACCTGCTGGACCTGATTCAGGAAGGCACTCTTGGACTCACACGCGCCGTCGAGAAATACGACCCAACTCGCGGCCACCGTTTTTCCACCTACGCCTACTGGTGGATTCGGCAAGGTCTGAACCGTGCTCTTTCAACGCAGAGCCGCACCATTCGTATTCCCGTGAATGTGAATGAAAAACTCACCAAACTCCGCGCTGCCAAAGCTCGACTGATGCAGAGCAATGGCTTACCTCCAACATCGGAACAACTTGCTGAGTCGATGCAAATCTCCCTCAGCGAGGTGGAGGATCTGCTCGGCTGTGAATTACGAAGTGTGACGGTCAGCCTTCAGGGGGTCGTGAAATCAAAATCAGATCCTTCAGAACTGGTCGATGTTCTCCCCAGCGATGAAATTCCACCGATGGAACGGGCAGAAATCGCAGAAAGGACTGCTTCGGCCTGGAAGCTGCTGGACAAATCCAATCTCACTCCCAAAGAGCGGACGGTGGTGATGTTGCGATTTGGCCTCGACGGCAGCCATGAATGGCGCACTCTTGCGGAAGTAGCCAGGCATATGAACTGCAGCCGGGAATACTGTCGTCAGGTGGTGCAACGTGCCTTGCGCAAATTACGCAAGACCGGCATCCAACACGGCCTGGTGGAAATGAGCGTCTGAACGGGAACCCACTCCCCGGCATTCGGCTCTCCTCATGGCAGATCCACTTAGAGGGGTGAGACTGTTGTTTCTGAATGTTGTGCAGCCATCACCATGACCTCGAGCTCCTCTTCAGGCACCACGGAGTTCAACGCGGGGTTCAACGATGAGGTGGTGGATGCAGAAGTGCTCGACAGTGAAGTCATTGATGAATCCGCATTCAAACAACTGCTCAAGCGAGCTGGAAGATCCATTGCTCGTCCAGCCCTCGAAGCGCTGGAGATGATGCTGGATCCGGCAACGCCTACTCAGGCAAGGCTCACCCTGCTGGCAGCGCTCACCTATCTTCTGGTCCCTACCGACCTCATCCCTGACCTTTTGCCTGTGGCTGGTTTCAGTGATGACCTGGTGGCCCTCACCGCAGTCATGGGTCTATGCCGGAATCACATCACTCCCGAGATCAGGCAACGGGCGCAACGCAGACTGGATCAATGGTTCCCGCTCCAATGCTCATGACCCGCTGGTCACGAGATCTGGAGGATGATCTTGCAGCACTTCTAAAGGACTGGCTCAAGCAGCAGGGACGGACCCAGTCGGACCTGCGCCGCAGCCTCAGAGCCACATCCACCCGCATGCCGGCCCTGATGGAGGTCCTGGAGCGTGAGCATGTGCTTGGGGGCATGCCCCGGCTGGCGGCCAGACTCTGCTCCATCGAAGCCGAATGGGCAGCCGATCCAGAAGCAACTGCGCACCAGGATTCGGGAGCCAGCACCTCTGAGAACAGTGCCGATCCCTTCGGTCAGTTGGATCTGTTGCTGAGAGAAATTAGGGACGACTGCACCGGCTGAACGCGATCGCAGGCAACATGGAGATATCTGTCTGATTCACCATGGCATCCGTCCCGCAAAGACTGCTCGCCGTCAGCTTCCTCACCGCTGTCAGCGTGATGCTTCCTCAGGGCGCGATGGCTCAATCAGAGGTCTGGCTGCTGGGCCCCAACAGCCGTACCGGCGAACAGAGCACCGTGGTGCCCACAGACTGCGTTGAAGGGGCGGATGGATCGATCACCTGCAACACCAAGATCGAGAACCCCCCTGGCGATACACCCGCCAAGCCTTTCTTCAACCCGTTCAGCACCAACTGAGCACAGTGATTCCGTCCCGCCGCAAACGCCGAAGTTTCCTGCAATGGGTTGATGCGGGTGAAAAGCAGGTCGCCATCCTGCTCACCGCAATCACCGCCGTTGTGATCGCCGCATCGATTGTGCAGCTCACAATCCGCGTGGCTCTGTCCTTGATCACCAATGAGCAGGATTCCTACTGGCTGGGTGATGGTCTGATTCGCATCCTTGGCGATCTGCTGACAGTGTTGATCGCCCTTGAAGTCCTGCAGAACATCACCAGTTACCTGCGTCGTCACGTCGTCCAGATCGAACTGGTGCTGGTCACCGCACTCACAGCCGTAGCCAGGAAGGTGATTGTTCTCCCTAAGGGTGCCGAAGACAAACCTCAGCTTTTGATCGGTCTCGGCGTCTCCGCCATCGCTTTGGCAGGGGCTTACTGGCTGGTTAAACGATCGGCTGAGCCGGATGGTCGCCTGGACTCTCATTCCAGTAGAGAGCGAGCCATACCGTTCCAGGATCAGCATCCGTCCTCTCAACCCGATGACGTCGACCGGCTGGCAGCATCAGCTGATCCCCCACACTGAGTTCGACCCATTGCTCTGGATCTTGAAGTCGCACGATTGCGCTCCCTTTCAACAGGGTGAGCCACTCCTGCTCTTTCTGTTGGTACCAGAAACCATCCGGGCTACACGATCCATTGGAGCTGATTCTCATCAGTCTCCAATCCTTGCCTGAACACAACTCCTCTTCGGTTTCCTGCCCAGAAGCTGAAGGCGCTTCAGCCAGCAGATTGAATAAATCTGCTGGCTCAACACTCGGCTCACCCCAGCGTCGGCCGATGCTGTACCCCCATTGCTGGGCCAGTTGCACAACGGCATGGTGATCAGAGCATGCGGCCAACTGTCGACGGCGCTCAGGGTCTGCATCAAGACTGCTGACCAATGCATTGAGCTGTTGAACCTTCAACAGGAAACGCTGCAGATCCTCTTCCGCCATCAGTTCAGGAACAACTGTTGTGATCCTGACAACCCACAGATTCAGATTCAGCCAGTGGCTTGAACCAAGGCAGACTGAAATCACCTGTTGATTGGTGATGAAGACGCTTCTGGCAGGGGTACTGATGCTGATCACACTGTTCTGGCAGAGTTCAAGCGCCTGGAGCCTGAGCGGATCAGGAGCGCAACTGTTTGATCTGCATTGCGCTGGATGTCACCCCAACGGTGGCAACATCATTCGTCGAGGACGGACATTGAAACTCAAGGCACTCGAGAAACGAGAGCTCAACAATGCGCAAGCGATCGCGCAGATTGCCCGCGATGGAATCGGTCAAATGAGCGGTTATGCCGATGCACTCGGAGCAGGGAATGACATCGTGGTTGCCGACTGGATCTGGCAGCAGGCTCAGAATGCCTGGATCCAGGGATAAACATCCAGGCGAGTCCAGATTCCTTCTCGCCAATAGACATCTGCTTCAAGCAGAGCACGCACTGTTGATTCACTGTCGGACTCAAAGACTGCGAAAACGTGTGTACTGCCAACAGTCGGACCAAGGGTGATCAATGTCCCACTTTCCTTGAGGGCTTTAAGCCGCTCGAGATGCTCATCGCGAAACGGAGCTCTTTTTTCCAAAGCATTGTCGCAATAAGTCCCCCAGAGAACGAAGCGGGCCATAGTTTCACCTCCGGTTAAAAAAATCCGCGCCGAAAGGTTGGCGCATACTGCACATTAAGCGCTATGTTCGGATAGTAGATTATTTTTATGATGATGCTCACTGGTGCTGAACTCCTTGCAAAGGTCAAGGATTTAGGTGACGTCTCCAAGACAGACCTGGCCACTGCCTGTGGTTATGTCTCTAAAAAGAAGGATGGTTCTGATCGCGTTAACTTCACTGCTTTCTATGAAGCTCTTCTCAATGCGAAGGGCATTGAACTTGGTGGTGGTTCCGCTGGAATTGGCAAGGGTGGTCGCAAGCTTTCCTATGTGGCAACAGTCCAAGGAAACGGCAACCTGTTGATCGGCAAGGCATACACCGCCATGTTGGATCTCAAGCCTGGCGATGAATTCGAGATCAAGCTTGGTCGTAAACAGATCCGACTCGTTCCCGTTGGTGGCGCTGACGAAGAGGAAGAGTGATTTTCAGCCGGCTGCAGCACGCAGTTCTCGGCAAAATTCACCTGCTTCCGCCGCTGCGCATCCTTGTTGTGCAGCGGCGATTCTTTTGACTAGAGCACTGCCAACAATGGCTCCGTCTGCACCCCATGCCCGCACTTGACGGACCTGCTCCGGACCGGAGATTCCAAATCCCACAGCAACAGGACCTGCTTCACATCGCTTTAGAGAAGTAACCAATTGGCCGACACGTTCTTGAAGACTTGAGCGTTCTCCGGTGACACCGGTTACAGAGACCAGATAGGTGAAACCACGACTGGAAGCAGCGATTCGCTGCATGCGCTGTTCAGGAGTGGTGGGAGCAACAAGCAGAACAAGATCAAGACCATGTTGTGCTGCAAGTGGAGACAAACGTTCCGCTTCCTCAAGGGGAAGATCAGGCACAACCAAACCGGAAACACCAGCGGCGGCAGCTTCCGAAAAAAAGCGTTCCGGTCCTCGATTAAGCAATGGGTTGCTGTAGGTGAACAGCACAACCGGCATGGTGAGTTGTTCACGCAACCCACTCAACATTTCCAGCACTTTTGCCGGGGTGGTGAGTTGTTCAAGAGCTCGCTGAGCCGCAGCCTGGATCACTGGCCCATCCGCCAGAGGATCGCTGTAGGGAATTCCAAGCTCCACGACATCAGCCCCATGATTCTGAAGACTGAGCAACACATCAGCCGTGCTCTGAAGATCAGGATCACCGGCCATCACAAAAGGCATCAGTGCCAGACGCTGCTCACGGGCGGTCTTCACAAAGACCTCTGCAATGCGTGAAGACGGCTCTGCCACTGATTCTGAAACTGTGATGCAGGCGAGCCTAAAGGTCGACTGAAATCACTCAGAAGCCTGCGTGGTCTCTTCCTCGGCAATGGAAGCCATCAGTGCCTGCTGCTGTTCCGGAGTCATGGCATCGAACCGCTCCTGAAGCTCCTGAGCGGTGAGCTCGTCATAACCACTGCGGTAGCGACGGCGTTGCTGCATGTAGGTCATGCGTCCGGTCACCACTCTCAACAGATAGGAGCTGGTCCAGACCACCACAATCACCACCAGCAGGGCTTCGGCGGCAATCCCCGCAGAAAACCCTTCAAGCCCTAGCGCTTCAAACAGCCAGTAGCCCAAACCACCAGTCAGCAGAAGGCCAAGGCCAAGTTTCAGGACTCCGGCACGCGTCAACGTTCAGACCTCACCCTGACCGCTGAAGCGGAGATTGAGGAATGGAGCGAACACAATCAAACCTGGAAAGAACAGGAACACCAGGGCATAAATCCCCAGACGCTCGTATTTACCCATCACGGTCCAGCGACGGGTCATCCAGGCGTAGAGGAGGAGAGGGACCACCACCAGATAGGCACCACCCAGAACCACATAGGCACCGATCACGAGCAAGGTGTCCAGGGAAACCGCGTTGAGGAGAGTCTCCATGGTCTGCGAAATGGGCCATCAGGGTGGAATCTAGAATGCCATCACGGTGCCGGTGGCTCCTGGGGGCGTGGCGGAATCGGTAGACGCACGCGACTTAAAATCGTTTGGGATGAAAATCCTGTGGGGGTTCAAGTCCCCCCGCCCCCACCACCGGCAGTGATAAAAGCCGTTTCATCATGGGCATTCCAGATCACTCTCATTAACTTCAGAAACATGAGGGTGTTTCGTTCATGTCAACTACGGTGATCTCCAACGCACAGCTGGGCGAGGAACCCGCAGAACTCGTCCGCTGCCGCGAGCGCGACGACGGACATCAACCTTGGGATAGATGGGGCACCTATCTCAGCGGCAGACAGTGGGGCACTGTTCGAGAGGACTACTCGTCAGATGGAAACGCCTGGGAATCGTTCCCTTTCGACCACAGCCATCTGCGAACTTACCGCTGGGGCGAGGACGGCCTGCTCGGCATTAGTGATGAGCAGGGTCTGCTCTGCTTCGCTCCGGCACTCTGGAACGGTAAGGATCCCGTTTTAAAGGAACGTCTCTTCGGTCTCGGCAATCCGGAGGGCAATCACGGTGAAGACATCAAGGACATGATGTATCACCTGGCCGGAACACCCACAGGTAGTTACGCCAAGGCGTTGTATCGGTATCCCCAGAAGAGCTTCCCTTACAAGCAACTGAGAGACGAAAACCGTCGCCGCGGCCGAAACCAGAACGAATTCGAGCTGGTTCACACCGGCATTTTTGATGACAATCGTTTCTTCGATCTGGAGGTGGAGTACGCCAAGGCCTCGCCGGAGGATCTGGTCATCCGTTTGACTCTCACCAACCGTGGACCGGACAATGCTGAGCTCCACCTGCTTCCCACCCTTTGGTTTCGCAACACATGGAGCTGGGGCGAGAACAGGGAGAACGACGGCAGCACACCCTTGCTACGCCTGAAGGACGATCTGCTCGTTAGCAGTGCTGTTGAGGGGCTCGGCTCCTATGGCCTGAGTTGCAGCGAACAAGGAGCCTGGCTGTTCACCGAGAACGAGACCAACACCCAGCGTCTTTACAACCAGCCTCTGAAGCAGCCCTATGTGAAAGATGCCTTTCACCGGTATCTGATCGAGGGAAAGGTCGATGCTGTGAATCCAGATCAGACAGGAAGCAAGGCAGCTCTCCACCTGCAGCGCACCCTCGAGCCCGGCGAAGTCTGGCGAGTGGATCTCAGACTCTGTCGACGTGACTCAAACGGGAAGAAGGCGCAGGGCAGCATCGAATCCGCCGCAACAAACGCCCTTGTGGAGCAGCGACGTCAGGACTGGCAAGACCACCTCAACTGGGTGGCCCCAGGCCTGAACGATGAAGACAAAGCCATTCATGCCGCTGCGGCGGCTGGTCTGTTTTGGTGTCGCAAGTTCTACGACTGGTATGTGGCCCGCTGGCTACGCGGCGACAGCAATTCAGCCAAACCACCGGAAGAGCGCTGGCATACACAGAACGCCTATTGGCGCAACATGCGGGCTCGCAACATCATCTCCATGCCCGACTGCTGGGAGTATCCCTACTTCTGCCAGTGGGATCTGATGTTCCATGCCGTGGCTTTTGCAGAGCTTGACCCGGGTGAAGCCAAACGTCAGTCACGCATGCTGCGTCAGGCCTCCTACACCGCCAACAACGGCCAGTCACCGGCCTATGAATGGGCACTCTCCGACGCCAATCCTCCCATCGGAGCCTGGGCAGCACTGCGCATCTTCCAGATCTCCAAGCGCTGCTACGGCCACAAGGATTTTCCCTTTCTGCGTGCAAGCCTTCGCGAACTGCTGCTGGAATACGGCTGGTGGGCCAACCGCACCGACCGCAATGGCGACAGCCTCTTCGAAGGTGGCTTCCTCGGTCTCGACAACATCGCGATCTTCGATCGCCGCTATCCGCTGAAGGACGGAAGTCGCATCGAACAGTCAGACGGTACGGCCTGGATGGGCCTGCTGAGCCTAAACATGCTGGAGGCGTGCGTACTGCTTTCCGAAGACAGAGAGGAATACAGAAGCCTGTGCGAACGCTTCGTGGCTGACTTCAGTCGTCTCACATACGCCTTGAACAGTCCTACAGGGCGTGGCTATGTCAACTGGGACGAAGAGGATGGGTTCTATTACGACGTGCTCAAGCGGCCGGACGGAAGCACGGATTACCTCCGCACACGATCTCTGAGCGGGCTGATTCCGCTGCTTGCAGTCGCCACGTTTGATGCCGCGACAGTGGGAGAGATCCCATCACTCGATGTGCGCAGTTATCTCAATGAACTGGGCGAGGATCGTGGGGCGCCTTTTGATGCGATCAGCCATCTTGGAACATGGCATCACGATCGCGTTCTCTACTCAATCGTGCCTCCCCATCGACTGCGCCGGATTCTCACCCGGGTTTTCGACGAAGAGGAGTTTCTCTCCCCTTACGGTATCCGCAGTCTTTCCAAGGTGTACGAGAAGACGCCGTATTCCTATCAACAGGGTGACGACTACGCCACGATCAGCTATAGCCCCGCCGATAGTCCAGTTGCCATGTTCGGTGGCAACTCCAACTGGCGAGGTCCTGTATGGATGCCGATCAACTATCTGCTGATTGAGGCTCTGCAGAAGTTCGGCCACGTTCTCGGTGATGAATTCAAGATGGAGTTTCCAACCGGTTCAGGGCGTGAACTGAACCTCTGGCAGATCTCGCTTGAACTTGAACAACGACTGGTCGGAATCTTCAGGCGGGATGAATCGGGTCGTCGCGCCTTCAACGGAGATGTGGACCTGTTCCAGAACGACAATGCCTGGCGCGATCTTTTTCAGTTCAATGAATACTTCAACGGCTGCACAGGTGCTGGCGTAGGAGCCAGTCACCAGACAGGTTGGACAGCCGTTATCGCCAAAATGATTACTCAACTTCAACGTTGGCGGTGACGGGACGGTTTGGTCTACCTAGCTTGCGATTAGTGCGTTAGGCCCCGTTGATGGATCACGTCACCCACGCCGCCAATCGCCACACACCGATTGAACCGAACGCAGACCACTTCAATGTGGTGATCATCGGCAGTGGGGCCGGAGGCGGTTCACTGGCCCGTGCACTTGCCAGTTCTGGGTACTCGATTTTGATCCTGGAGCGCGGGGACTGGCTGCCGCGGGAGCCACAGAACTGGGACCCGGTGGAGGTCTTCCAGAAAGACCGGTATGTCTCCACTGATCATTGGCTTGATAAACACGGCAAGAGCTTCCAACCAGGGAGTCACTATTTTGTTGGCGGCGCTTCAAAGATGTACGGAGCTGCCCACTTTCGCCTGAGAGAACGCGACTTCGAGTCGGTGATTCATGTGGATGGTGAATCACCGGAATGGCCAGTCAAGTACGACGTTTTTGAGCCGTATTACCGCAAAGCTGAGGAGTGGTACCACGTGCATGGACTGCGTGGCGAGGATCCGACCGAGCCACCGGCCTCCTCTCCCTACCCCTATGCGCCAATCAGCCATGAACCGCGCATGCAGAAACTGGTGAATGACCTGCGCTCCGCAGGCTTGCATCCATTTCACGCCCCGACAGGAGTCGCTCTCAACGAGGTCAACCCAGCCTTTAGCGACTGTGTGCGCTGCAACCGCTGCGATGGCTTCCCTTGTCTGGTGCATGCCAAGGGTGATGCTGAAGTGATGGGGGTGCGGCCTGCCCTCGACCATGACAACGTCATGCTGCTCACAGAAGCTGAAGTGCTCCGGCTCAACACTGATAGCAGCGGCAGACAGGTAACCGAAGTGGTGGTGAACCACCAGGGTGAGCAACGGCGATTCAAAGGTGACATTGTGGTGGTCTCAGCAGGCGCCGCCAATTCAGCACGATTGCTGCTGATGTCGGCCAACGACTCCCATCCCAGGGGGCTGGCCAACAGTTCCGACCAGGTGGGCCGCAATTACATGTATCACAACTGCAAGGCAGTGGTGGCTCTTGCCCATGAGCCCAACACCACGGTCTTCCAGAAGACGGTTGCAGTTCACGACTGGTATTTCGGAGACAACGACTTCGACTTCCCCATGGGCAATGTGCAAATGACTGGCAAAACCAATGGGGCAATGATGAAGGGTTACAAACCCCGACTCACAGCACCTGCACCCACCTGGGGCATGGACCGAATCGCGGAACACTCCATTGATTTCTGGCTTCAGACCGAAGATCTGCCACGACCTGACAACCGCGTCACAGTGAATCAGGACGGTCAGATCAAACTCAGCTACACACCCACCAACAACAAAGCCTCCCAGGAACTCGTCAATCGACTGGAAGGGCTGCTCGACAAGCTTTATCTGAAGAACCACCTGGCCGAACGACAGGTTTACTTCGCGTCTTCCATGGACATTGCTGCAGTTGGACACCAGTCAGGAACCTGCCGTTTTGGAAAAGATCCTGCGACATCGGTGCTGGACACCAACTGCCGTACGCACGATGTCGACAACCTCTACGTCGTTGACACCAGCTTCTTTCCCAGCAGCTCAGCTGTGAATCCCTCACTCACCGCCATTGCCAATGCCATCCGGGTCGCGGATCACCTCAAGGAGCGGCTGGGCTAATCAGCCCAGCAGTGTCTGCAGTCGAGGAGCAATCAAGATCAGATCCAGGCTGTAAGGTCCGCCACCAGCGCTCATGAGCACCAGAGACATCACTACGTACATGGCAGCTTTCTCCCAGCTCGGGGGGTCGCCGGTTCCCATCGGGCCGGCATAATCACCCTCGGGAATCTGGAACGGATCCGGGGCAATGAAGGGGAAGCCATTGCTGATCTCCAGCACCATGGCATAGAGCATTGACACGGCAATGGCCGCTGCAGCGAATGGCGTCAGCACGCCGAAAATCAAAGCGATTCCCCCCGCCCACATCGAAAAAGCGGAGAGGAAACAAAGCCAGGCCGGTGTTTTCATCGCATTGGCCCAGATCCCGAGGTTGGTCAACTTGGGCCAGCCATGGCGAATGAACACAACACCGGTGAACAGCCTGAGGATCACCAGCCCTCCAGCTGCCAATCCGTCCGGTGACGGGGGAACAATCAGGGAAACGAGATCCACCGCTGAGCGAGCATTTTCCGAACGCTAGAAACTCTGAGGCTGGTGAAATTTGTGGATTGGCTTAAGAGTGGATCCAGATCCTGTGGCCATCTGGATCGCATTGAAGACGACCGGAACCGGCTCCTGGAGCATGCAGAAGGATCTGCGCATAAAGCGCATCCTGCGGTTGCAATGCAGCTGCTGTTGGTTGTTGAGGTGGCGGATTGAGATATCGCAGAAACTCAACGCCACAGGGAGATGATCCACTCAAACCGTGAATGGCGACCTTCGCATCGCTCAGAGCATCCAGGCGTCCCTGCTCAACACCCTGGTTCAGCGTGGCATAGCGCAGTTGCAAACCGAGATCGACACCATAGAAAGCCAGGCTCCGATCACTGTCGCTGATCGCGATGGCACTGTGATCAAGCCCCTGAAACAAGCTCGGCTTCGGCTGATGCCAACGAGGGTGTCCCTGATCCGGCGGGAACCACAACAGCTCCATGGCATGGCCGGCAGCATTGCGGAACTTCCACGCTGCAACACCATTGGGCAACCACTGCGGTGACTCAGAAATCGGAACGACATGGGGCATCAATCGCTCCGCAGCACGATTCATGTCGCTGACCACAATGGCCACATGCTGAAACCAGAGGGAATTGGACGGTCCCGGATCAACTTGAGGGCGACAATCGACTGACTCGAAGGAGACATAGTCGAGCTTTTCGCAACCCAGTCTGTAATGCCGAATCACAGCTCCGCCCTCGGCAAGCCCGAAACGGCGATGCAGAGTGTCTCCAGCCAACTGAGTCTGACCTTCATCCGTCACACCCAGTGCCTCCAGGAGTGGATCAAGACTGCCGGGCTTCGGCAGAGAGAAAGCCACTCCTTCGATGGAAGGTGCTTCGTGATGAATGTCAGCCAAGGATCAATCAACACATCTGAAGAAGTCTTAGCGCCGTTTGCCCACGGAACACTGACGGGCGCAGAGAAAACGGCTATTGAAGGGCTGTTCTGTCCTGACTGTCATGACCACTCAGGTCCCCCAGGCGATGACATCCCTCTGTCTGCGTGACAAGGTGATCATCGTCACCGGAGGTAATTCCGGTATCGGCAAGGCAATCGTGGAAGCTCTGGGCTCCCTGGGCGCCAAAGTGGTGATCGATTACCGCTCTCACCCTGATCGCACTGAAGATCTGATTGAGGAAATCGGTGAGCTGGGCGGCAAGGCGATTGGCGTGCAGGCTGATGTTGGAAAACTGGAGGATCTACAGCGACTGGTCGACACGGCGGTGAAGACCTTCGGCAAGGTTGATGTGATGGTGAACAACGCAGGCATCGAGACCCGCACCTCAATCCTCAGCACCACTCCCGATGACTTCGACAAAGTGCTGAATGTGAATCTGCGTGGCGTATTTTTTGCAACGCAGTATGCCGCGAAACAGATGATCGCGCAGGGAAGTGGTGGGCGCATCATCAATATCTCCTCAGTGCATGAGGACTGGCCAATGCCGGATAACACGCCCTATTGCGTGGCAAAGGGAGGTGTCCGCATGCTGACCCGAACAGCAGGGGTTGAATTAGCCAGCAAAGGCGTATCGATTGTGAATGTGGGCCCTGGCGCCGTGGCCACGCCGATCAACGACTCCACCATGAACAACCCCGAATTGCTCGCCAAGCTCGATGCGGCCATTCCCATTGGTCGCATGGCGGACCCGAAAGAGATCGCTTCTGTGGTGGCCTTTCTCGCGAGTGATGGTGCCAGCTACATGACGGCAACCAGTGTGTTCGCAGACGGCGGAATCATGATGAGCAGCCCTGGGCTCTGACGAATAACGAAGCCACTTCAGAGCATGACTCACTGAGCCTGACCATCACATTCCCGGTTGATGTTCAGGCTCAGTCAGTGTTCGAGGGCAACAAGAAGGTGCATCCTTCAACTGATGAGTAGAGGCTCCAAAGGATAGACATTGCCAAGTCGAGCAGGAAATGATCATCACACCCTCAATTACCCGATCAAGCCAACCCAAGCAAACAAGACATTCATTGACAACATCATGAAGAAGTCTCTTTTCATCGGGTCTATTTACATCATTCTGGCTTTTCTTGCAAACACTACCCAGAGCGTTTTCGGCAAATATGTCGACAAGAGTCTTTCTGTTGAGATGTTTTCATTTGGCACATTTCTGGTCGCCTTCATCCTTCTTTTACCAATTATCTTCTTTCGAAAATTAAAGGATATTCCCACACATCAAGGGCACTTCCACCTACTGAGAGCCATCACCGGCATCGCAGGCTTCTTGATGTTCATTGCAGCAGCACAGCTCACCACACTGGTGGACACCAACGTCTTAATGAATACCACTCCGATTTTCATTCCAATCCTGGCATTAGCCTTTCTCCGCCAACGTGTGCCAACGGCTGTATGGATCGCAATCATTATCGGTTTCGTTGGTGTCGTCATCATCGTGAGGCCCGATGCCAGCATTTTTTCCAACCCAGGCAATCTGGTTGCACTTGGCGCAGGGTTCGTAACAGCCATTGAGTTTTTAGCGGTGAATCATCTGAACGACACTGAATCGCCATTAACCCAGCTCTTTTATTTCCTGCTATTTGGTGTGATCGTTCTTGGCTTGATCTCTATTGGAAAATTACACTCAGCGCCTCAATGGGCGTACTGGATGATGGTGGGAACAGGCTGCTGCCTACTGGCCTTCCAGTTCCTTTTAATCAAAGCCTATCAATACGCAAAACCTCACGAGATCGGGGCCTTTCAATATATCTCTGTTGTCTTTGCTGCTCTTTATGGAATTGCCCTTTTCAACGAAATAATTCAGCTCGAAACAATCATCGGAACACTCCTAGTATGCAGTGGTGGGATCATCAGCATCACCGGTTCAAAACACAAATCGATCGTGGAGCAGATGTCATAAAACGATCAGCAAGCGATTTCCATCTCAATCAAATGATCCGGGAGGCAGATTTCTCCAGCCCTGATCATTCCGTTGAATGATCAGTTGCATGCAGGGCTCATCAACAACCTGAGCAGAGAGATATCCCGTCAGTCCATCCGGCGTGATGATGCACCCCTGATCACCACCGTAGGAATATTCGCCAGCTTTCATCACTGCAGTCTGCCCATCCATGCTTGTCACTGACCAGGCCCCACGCAGCACATGAATCCATTTCGGTTCAGGATTCTCATGCCAAGGGCCCACCCAGCCGACAGGGAGATAGGTGACGAAGGCATTGCCATCCTGCATCAGACCTCTTGAAAACTGAGGTGAATTGCGTTCTCCCAGACGACCGAGAGTGAACTGACTGATCGTGCAACGCTTTTGCCGGCTGATTCCATCGGCACCCGTACAGAGATGCCAATAGTTTTCAGAGGCGGGTGCCTGAGAGTCGCTCATGACCTCGAGGATCGTCTCGATAAACCCTATTCAGATCCCGACAGGATGCCCCATCAGATCAATCGACCATGCAAGTCTTTCTCCGGCATGGAACAGCAGCGGCCATTCGCGGTCCGGGAGAGGATCCTCCCCGAGACAAGCAGATGGTGGAGGAATCAAGCGTGAGGGGACCTGCTGCTCACGCCGGACGAGCCTGATGGTTTCAGTGTTGAGAGGCAGGCCGTAGAAGTGCGGACCATGCTCGCTGGCAAAACCTTCAAGATGATCGAGAGCACCTTCCTGTTCAAAGACAGCGGCGTAACTCTCCAAAGCATGAAGCGCATTGAAGATGCCTGCACAACCGCAGGCTGACTCTTTGCAGGAGCGAGGGTGGGGGGCGGAATCCGTGCCGAGGAAGAAGCAGGGCAGACCACTGGTCGCGGCCTTCACCAATGCCCTTCGGTGGCATTCCCGCTTCACAACCGGTAGACAGTAGAAGTCGCTGCGCAGCCCGCCCATGAACATGGCGTTGCGGTTGAGGTGCAGATGGTGCGGCGTGATTGTGGCAGCAATGCGATCATCGCCAGCCTGAAAAGCATCTCGGATGTAGATCGCCGACTCCTCGGTGGTGATGTGCTCCAGCACGATGCGCAAGCGAGGATGGCGCTGGCGCAGTGGTTTCAGATGCCGTTCGATGAACAGGGCTTCACGGTCGAAGACATCCACATCCGGATCCGTGACCTCACCATGGATCAGCAGGGGCATGTCGATGGCCTCCATACAGGCCAGCACAGCGGAGATCCTGGACAGATCACTGACACCCGCTGCTGAATTGGTGGTTGCATTGGCGGGATAGAGCTTGGCCGCGCGGAACACGTGCTGAGCAAACCCCCTGGCCAGCTCATCGGGGTCAAGATCATCGGTGAGGTAGGCCGTCATCAGCGGCTCGAAGCTGACGCCCTCAGGCAGGGCCTCAAGAATCCTGCGCCGATAGGCCTTGGCTGCATCCACCGACGTGACCGGTGGGCGCAGATTGGGCATCACGATGGCACGGGCAAAGGTTCTGGCTGTGGCGGGCAGAACAGCGCGAAGCATGGCTCCATCCCTGATGTGCACATGCCAGTCATCCGGACGGCGCAGCACCAGGGACGTTGGAACCTCCGCCAAGTCAGACCTCCTGAAGGACGGGGAGCTCCCCCACCGCACGGCGCAGAATCTCCTCCCGATTCTCGCTCACATGATTCTCGGGAAGAAGCTCAAGCAGCTTGAGCTTCTCCAGGCGATTGCGGGTGGAACCGTTCATCACCACCAGGTAGACAGACCGGCCCACTTCAACCGCTTCCTTGATGGCATTTTCCAGTGCCAGTGATGCAGTGACTCCAAGATGGGAAACCTCTGTGAGGTCGAACAGAACAGCTTCACAGTCTTCGATGGCGTTGTGTTCGCGGCTGATGGTCTTGGCCACGCCGAAGATCATCGGACCGGTGAGCTGGAACAGCAGCAGACGTCCCGCCGCCTGATCCAGCAGTGCTTGCTGATCCTGAGGAAGTTCAACATCATCGTCTGTGGTGCTGATGGTTTTCACACCCCTGGACTGCAGGGCGGTCATCCGCTCGATGGTGAGCACGTTGGCCACGAACACACCAATAAACACCGCCCAGATCAGGTCAACCAGCACTGTGAGCGCAATCACGCCATAGGTGATGCATGCCGCTTTGATCGACAGGTGATGCGCGCGCTGAAGGAAGCTCCAGTCGATGATGTCGAAACCCACTTTTAGAGCGATTCCGGCCAGCACCGCCAAGGGAATCTGTGATGCCAGCGGTGCTGCCAGCAGAATCACCAGCATCAGAATCAGGGCACGGACGATGCCGGACAGGGCCGAGCGACCACCAGCCTGAATATTGACCACGGTGCCCATGGTGGCTCCCGCTCCCGGCAACCCACCGAACAGACCTGACATCACATTGCCGAGGCCTTGGCCGATCAGTTCCTTGTTGGAATCGTGCTCGGTGCGAGTCAGGCTGTCAGCCACCACCGACGTGAGCAGGGCATCGATGCAACCGAGCATGCCGAGGACGGCACCGTTCACCACCATCAAGCGGATTTGCTCACCTGAAAAGGTCGGGGGATTGAAACTGGGGAATTCGGCTGTGAATTCGGGAATCCTGCGCAGTTCAACGTCACCGAAGAGGGTGAGCGACAACACGGTCCCCACAACGAGAGCCAGCAATTGTGGAGGACAGAACCGCTTCAACTGCTCAGGTGTGAACCAAAGGATCAGCAAGGTGATCACCGCCAGTCCCAGCTCAAGCGGCTGAATACCCGAGATCAGTTGCGGCAGAGCACTCAGAGTCCCGATCACACCACCGGGAGGACTGCTTTGTCCCAGGAAGGGCGCCAGCTGCAGGATGACCAGAATCACACCGATCCCGGACATGAAGCCCGAGATCACTGTGTAAGGCATCATCGTGATGTAACGGCCCAGTCGGAAGAACCCGAACAGAATCTGGAACACGCCCGCCAGCACCACCACGGTGAAGGCCATCGCCAGTGCAGTGCCCTTGTCGGGAATCTGGCTTGTGAAACTGAGAATGACGGCGGTGAACACCACCGTCATCGGACCGGTCGGCTCGGAGATCAGTGTGGGGGTGCCACCGAAGAGTGATGCCACCAGGCCGATGATCACTGCACCCCACAGCCCTGCAGCGGCTCCGGCACCGGAGGCCACACCAAACGCAAGAGCCATCGGCAGGGCCACGACGGCTGCTGTCACACCACCGAAAACATCCCCGCGGACATTGCGTGTGCTGATGTGATTCAGAAACATGCCAGACCGTTACGAATGTGGCGGAATGCTAATTCCCAGTCAGCGCAATGGACTGAATCCGCTCAGCCTTGCGCCCTGATGGGCATTGGTTGGCATCGCACAATGAAGCCAGGCCGCTGCTAACGATGCCTGACTTTCTGACATCCGCCCTGGAGGTCCTCATCGGGATCGGCCTGTTGTTTGCAGGGGGCGAAGTCTTCGTGCAGGGGTCGGTGACGCTGTCGCTGATCTTCGGAATCCCCCAACTGGTGATCGGACTGACCGTGGTCTCGTTCGGAACCAGTGCTCCGGAGCTGTTCGTCAGCATCAGTTCCGTTCTGCGTGGCTTGGATTCCCTGGCCGTGAGCAACGTGGTGGGCAGCAACATCTTCAATGTGATGGTGGTGCTTGGCAGCAGTGCTGTGGTGATGCCACTGCGCGTCGAGAGCCGCCTCGTTCGCAGGGACGTTCCAGTGATGATCGCGGTCTCTGCGGCGGTCTGGGGCATGGCCTCGGCTGGGAGGGTGACCTGGCAGTCGGGTGTGGCACTGCTGCTCGCCCTGCTGATCAATTCAATCTGGGAAATTCGCACAGCCCGTGAAGAGCCAGCTGGTGTCGAAGGGGCCGAACCCGACGTGAATCCCGACCAGGGCAAGCGAGGCATTTTGAAAGCAGTGATGTCACTGCTGCTCGGCGTATTGCTTCTGGTTGTGGGATCGCGGGTTCTTGTCAGCGGAGCCAGCGGAACGGCTGCTTACCTGGGCGTAAGTGAAGCGGTGATCGGACTCACGATCGTGTCCGCCGGTACCTCGATGCCGGAACTGATCACCTCGCTTGTGGCTGCCATCAAGGGCCGAACCGATCTGGCGATTGGCAATGTTGTGGGAAGCAACCTGCTCAACCAGCTGCTCGTACTGGGTGCCAGTGCACTGGCAGCCGCTGGAGCCGGAGGTCTGCAGGTGAGTCCCCTGCTGATTCAACGCGACATGCCCGTGATGGTGCTGACCGCACTGGCCTGCCTGCCCATCTTCTGGACCAAAGGGCAGATCACCCGACTGGAGGGTGGAATCCTGCTGGCCCTTTACGTGTTCTATGTGGTGGATCAGGTGTTGCCACGCACGCTGCCCAGCTGGCAGGACGAATTCCGACTGGTGATGCTCTGCGTTGTGGTTCCGGCAGTGATTGTCGTGATTGTTGTTCAGGCTGGGCTGTACTGGCGAGAACTACAACGCAAGCGACTCAAAGAGCCCAATGAGTTCAGTTGATTTGAGTTGAGCTGAGCTCAGCTGAAAGTGCTCGGATTGAGAGACATGTCACAGCATCAGGAGAATTCGTTCACGAAAGGATGACTCCACCCTGAAAGCTGTACATCCTTAGAGAGCGTTGCGCGGCTTGCCGATGCTCGAGCTGCTTCCACCTCTCAACGATAAAAATCTGCCCTGGCTGGATGTCATCCATCCAATCGTCGTGCACTTCGTGATCGCGATGGCGCTGATCACAGTTGTGTTCGATTTATTTGGTGTGATTACACGTAAGCGCAACCTCTTCGAGGTGAGCTTTTGGAATCTGGTGGTGGCCACAGTTTCCATCTTCGTGGCCATCATCTTCGGTCAGATCGAAGCAGGTCTGGCCAGTCCCTACGGAGCAGCACGCGACATTCTCAACTACCACAGCACGATTGGGTGGTCACTCGCAGGTGTGCTCGGTCTGTTCACTGGATGTCGCTATGTCGTCCGACAGAAGGATCCCACTCGTCTGCCGGCAGGCTTTCTGGTCATTGATGGCGTGCTCGCGACGCTGGTGTTCTGCCAGGTTTACCTGGGCGACATGCTCGTTTGGGTCTACGGGCTTCACACCGTGCCGGTGGTCGACGCCATCCGCAGTGGAGCGGTGTCATGAACGCCACGAGCGCGTTGCCAATGATGGCGATTCCGTCTCCCATCAACGAGATCGTCGATCAGCTCGGCGCCAACGATCTCCCCTACACGATTCCGATTCACCCGAACCTGGTGCATTTCACGATCGGCTTGTTTGCGATCGGAATCGCTTTCGATTTCGCGGGTGCGTTCTATCCACTGGAAAAACGCGTGTTCCGGTTCCTGGCACTGCCGGTGACACGGACCGGGTTCCACGACGTTGGTTGGTACAACGTGCTGGCCTGCAGCGTGATCACCTTTTTTACGGTGGCCGCTGGCTTCTTTGAAATGCTTCTGGCCGTGCCGCTGCCAGGCATTCACAGCGTCATTGGCCAGAACGCCATCGACACCATGCTCTGGCATGCCATCGGAGGGGTGGCACTGCTGCTGATCATCGTGGCGATGACCATCTGGCGCGGATACCTGCGTTTCGTCTGGCGCAAAGACCTTGGTCGTCAGGTGACCTGGCTTTATCTGGCCTGTGGGGCAGTCATCCTTTTGGTGATGGGCGTTCATGGAAGTCTCGGTGCCTGGCTCGCCAGTGAGTTCGGTGTGCACATCACGGCGGATCAACTACTGGCAGCCGGAGCCGATCTCAAGGAGGCTCTGCCATGACATCGACTCGCCAGAGCCCAAAGAAAGGCCTACCGCTCAGGCTGCTGGCCGTGATCCTGGTCTCGACCGCGCTGGATGCGGCGGTGAGCTTCCAGGTGTCGCGCTGGGCCTATGGCTGGCTTCCGGTTCCAGCATCCACGGCTGCGCCCTATGTCGACAATCTCTTCAGCCTCGAGGTCGGCATCGGCTGCTTCGTCTTTGTCGGCTGTGTGGGTTTCATTATCTGGTCGTTGTTATTCAGTCGGGCTGAGAAGTACGACGAGAGTGATGGTCTTCCGATTGAAGGCAACACCAAACTTGAAGTCACCTGGACGGTGATCCCTTTTGTCATCGTCATGGCCCTGGCCTTCTATTCCATCCACGTGAACGAAAAGCTGGCCTCGCTCGGGCCCAAGCAGAAGTACGACGTGGCTCTCAATCAGTCTCCCGATGCTGTCGCAACCCTGGACGCTCGTCGCGACATCGGACCGATCGAGGTGATTGCCAGGCAATGGTCCTGGGAATTCGTCTACCCCGATGGTGTGCGCAGTTCGGAACTGCATCTACCACTCAATCAGCGCGCCAACTTCCTGTTGATCTCCGAAGATGTTCTTCACAGCTTCTACATCCCAGCGTTTCGCCTGAAGCAGGACATCATTCCAGGAAGCGTGATCTCCTACAGCATCACGCCCACCCGTGAAGGTCGCTTCAGGCTGCGCGACGCCATGTTCAGCGGCGCTTACTTCTCCAAGAACCAGACAGACGTGATTGTCGAGTCGGAAGAGGCGTACGACTCCTGGCTGACCAAGACGGCCAAGCGTCCGCTGGTCCAGGGCCTCAGCCCAGGCACCTCTCTTTACGAAAAACGTCTCAAGGACGGCGACCGTGGATGGGCCACCGTTCCCCCCGCCCCTCCACCGATGGTCAACGACCCCGGCAACCCCGAAGCGCCCCACGACGCCTGACCCCGATGACCACCACCAAATACGACCCCAGGGTGCTCAAGGCGCCCCACCCAGTCCCAGGCGCTCCCGACAACTGGAAGCGCTTCTTCAGCTTCAACACCGACGCGAAAGTGATCGGGATTCAGTACATCGGGCTGGCACTTTTCTTCCTGCTCGTGGGAGGCCTGCTGGCGATGGTCATGCGCGGTGAATTGATCACTCCGCCAGCGGATCTGGTCGACCCCAGTGTCTACAACGGGCTCTACACGATGCACGGAACGGTGATGCTGTTCCTGTTTCTGTTCCCGGTCCTGAACGGATTCAACAATCTGTTGATCCCCACCATGATCGGTGCCCCAGACATGGCCTTCCCCAAGCTGAACGCCGCTGCCTTCTGGCTGGTGCCAGTGTTTGCTTTCGTGCTGCTGAGCAGTTTCTTCGTCCCTGGAGGACCAGCTTCGTCGGGTTGGTGGTCCTATCCACCGGTGAGCATTCAGAACCCACTCGGTCACCTGATCAACGGCGAATTCCTCTGGATCCTGGCCGTTGCGATCTCCGGCGTGTCATCGATTATGGGTGCCATCAACTTCGTCACCACGATCATCCGCATGCGGGCACCAGGCATGGGCTTTTTCAAGATGCCCGTGTTCGTGTGGACAGCCTGGGCCGCACAGACCCTTCAGCTCATCGGTCTCCCGGCGCTGACGGGAGGCGCCATCATGCTGCTGTTTGATCTCAGTTTCGGAACCAGCTTCTTCCGGCCTGAAGGTGGAGGAGATCCAGTGCTTTACCAGCACTTTTTCTGGTTCTACTCACATCCTGCGGTCTACGTGATGGTTCTGCCGGTGTTCGGCATCTTTTCTGAGCTGATCACGGTTTATTCACGCAAACCTCTGTTCGGCTACAAGTTCGTGGCATTGGCCTCGTTCATCATCACCTTCCTGGGACTGATTGTCTGGGTGCATCACATGTTCTATACGGGAACTCCACAGTGGATGCGCAATCTGGTGATGATCACGACCATGCTGATCGCCGTTCCCACCGGCGTGAAGGTGTTCGCCTGGCTAGGAACACTCTGGGGAGCGAAGATCCGTCTCACCACTCCCATGTTGTTCGTTCTGGGTGGACTGGTGAATTTCATCTTCGGAGGCATCACCGGCGTCATGCTGGGCACGGTTCCGATCGACATCCATGTCGGCAACACCTATTTCGTTGTCGCCCATTTCCACTACATCATCTTCAACACCATTGGATTCGGAATCTTCGCCGGTATCTATCACTGGTTCCCCAAATTCACTGGCCGGATGTACTACGAAGGGCTGGGCAAAATCCACTTCACCCTTACATTCATTGGCGCAACCCTCAACTGGCTTCCGCTGCACTGGGCCGGCCTTTATGGCATGCCACGTCGCGTGGCCTCCTATGACCCGGAATTCGCCCTCTGGAATGTGATTGCCAGCATCGGGGCGTTCATGCTGGGGGTGGCCTCCATTCCCTTCATTCTCAATATCGTCAGCTCCTGGGCGAGGGGAGCGAAGGCCCCCGCCAATCCCTGGAGAGCCATTGGCCTGGAATGGTTGCTTCCCTCACCCCCTCCTGCAGAGAATTTCGAGGACGATATTCCCACTGTGATCAGTGAGCCCTATGGCTACGGCCTGGGCAAACCCCTTGTCGAAGACGAGGAGTTCTACGTCCGACGTTCCATGGAGGCCTGATCCATGACAAGCACCAATGCTGATCTACCGCTGAAGCATGTACCCGGACACATCAAGCACGACGGGCACAATCTCACGGGCTTCATCATTTTCCTCTGCTCAGAAAGCATTATCTTCCTGGCATTTTTTGTTGGGTATTCACTTCTGAAAATCACCAGTCCTGAATGGCTTCCTGAGGGTGTCGAAGGCCTTGAGACACGGATGCCTCTGATTAATACAGTCATTCTTGTGAGCTCCAGCTTTGTTGCCTATTTCGCAGAGCGCTATCTGCACAAGGAGAATCTCTGGGGTTTCCGGGCCATGTGGCTGCTCACAATGGCCATGGGCAGCTACTTCGTCTACGGGCAATATGTCGAATGGTCGGAGCTCGCATTCAGCTTGAGCAGTGGAGTTTTCGGGGGAACGTTCTATTTGCTGACCGGCTTTCATGGCCTTCATGTGATCACGGGAATCCTACTGATGGGGCTGATGCTGGCGCGTTCCTTCCGCCCCAATAACTACGCCAAGGGAGAGATGGGTGTCACAGCAGTGAGCCTGTTCTGGCATTTTGTGGATGTGATCTGGATCATCCTTTATCTCCTGATTTATGTGTGGCAGCGAACCAGCTGATCGCCGTCTGAATCACTCAGTTCTCAACGACATCAGCCACCCATGATCATCGACGACAGCCATTACGACATCATCATCATCGGGAGTGGTGCGGGGGGAGGCACTCTGGCGGGGTACCTCAGCCGCGAAGGCCGCAGTGTGCTTCTGCTCGAGCGGGGAGAAGCCGTGGAAGCCGGGTGGCAGAAGCGTCCGCGTGTCAAGGATGAACTTTGGTTTGGGCCCGATGGGGATCCCTTTTCACCTCAGACTTTTTACGCCCTTGGCGGAAACACCAAAATCTGGGGCGCCGTGCTCGAGCGCATGCGCGAAAAGGATTTCACCGACCTGCCTTTGCAGGAGGGAGTTTCGCCCGCATGGCCCTTCGATTACAGCCATCTGGCGCCTTACTACGACCAGGCTGAGGCGGTTTATCGGGTTCATGGCAAAGCTGGCGTCGATCCCACAGAACCAACACGCAGCAGAGGCTTTGACCAATCACCGCGCCCGGTGATGCCATTCCTGGAAGAGCTGCGGGAAGGGCTGCTGCGCCAGGGTTGTCAACCCTATGACCTCCCTCTCAGTTGGTCAGACAATGAAGAAAGTCCGGTTGGTGATGCGGAGCTCTGTGGACTAGCGACTGCCGACACCGGCAATCTGGAGATCCGCTACAAAGCAAAAGCTCTCAGGCTGCATGTGAGTCCCAGCGGACGGGAGGTGAAGAAGGTTGAGGCGGATGTAAACGGCGAGATCTGGTTGTTTTCCGCCAATCTGTTCGTGCTGGCTGCCGGTGCGATCAACACACCGGCCATCCTGCTGCGATCCGGCAATGAACGTCACCCCCGCGGTCTGAGTAACAAGTCGGACCAGGTAGGCAGAAACCTGATGAACGTTCAGATCACCTCGATCCTGCAGCGTTCCGCGGCACCCAACAGCGGTCTCTATGCACGGTCTTACGGAGTGAACGACTACTACTGGGGAGACAAAAATGTGAGCTTCCCATTGGGACACATTCAGGCAGCTGGAGGTGTGCTTCAGGATGCACTGTTTGCTGAGTCACCACCTGTCCTCTCTCTGGTCAGCAAACTGATCCCCAATTTCGGGATCAAGCGGCTTGCTTCCCGCACAGTGGCCTGGTGGGCCATGACAGAAGTGCTTCCCGATCAGGAGAACAAGGTCTGGCTTAACAAGGAACAGATCCGCATCAATTATCTGCACAACAATCGCGAAGCCCATGACCGACTGGTTTATCGATGGATCGATACGCTCAAAGCCGTGGAAGCCGATCCGGGAACCAAGGTGGTGACCTCAGAGCCGGTTCATCCTCGCGGAGAAGCTCCTCTCAGTGTGGTGGGTTTTGCATGCGGCACCTGCCGCATGGGAGAGGATCCAGTCGCATCGGTGGTGGATGCAACAGGAAAGTGCCATGAACTCGACAACGTCTACATCGCCGACAGCAGCGTGTTCCCAAGTTGCCCAAGCGTGGGGCCTGGTCTCACCACCATCGCCCTCGCCCTGCGAATGGCAGACACTCTCCACAAGAGACTTCAGAACTGATCCAGGGACGACTCCCAATATGAGCTGATCAGCTCATCCAGAATCAGTTCTGATGTGATCAGCCCATGGTCACGAATTCTTCCGACACCGTGGGATGCAGAGCCATGGTGCGATCGAAGTCGGATTTGGTCGCACCCATACCAACGGCGATTGCCGCCATCTGAATGATCTCTGCAGCATGTTCACCGACCATGTGGCACCCCAGCACGCGCTCGGTTTCAACCTCGAGCACCAGCTTGAGCAGGCAGCGCGGGCCACGCTTGGGTAAGGCCTGTGCCATGGAGCGGAAGCGGGCCCGATAAACCACCACCCCATCGGCGCCGTATTGGGCGATGGCGTCTTCTTCCGACAATCCCACCGTCGCCAGCTCTGGCTGACTGAACACGGCACTGGCCACCAATTCATGGTCCACCTGTCGCGGACGATCTCCGTAGACGCTGTCTGCGAAGGCGCGACCCTCATCAATCGCCACAGGAGTGAGGCAGATGCGATCGGTCACATCACCAACAGCGAACACATGGGGGACATTGGTGCGTTGATCAGCATCAACGGGTATGCGATTGCCCTGGATCGTCACTCCTGCAGCTTCGAGGTTGAGACCTTGCAGAAAAGGTCGTCTTCCAGTAGCCAGCAGCACACCACCACAGGCGATTTGATCACCGCGATTGGTTCGAACGACCAGATCTCCCGGATTTCCCTCAATGGCTTCAGGGCCTGTGGAGAACTGCACATTGACGCCATTCTCAGCCATACCCTCCTGCACAACAGCTGCAAGTTCGGCATCAAATCCGCGCAATAGATGCTCGCGTCGCACCAGCTGTGTCACTTCGACACCAAGGCCGCTGAGAATGCCGGCGAATTCGCAGGCGATGAAGCCGGCACCCACCACAACCATTCGCTCCGGGAAACGCTCCAGCAGGAACATGTCGTCGCTGACCCAGCCCAGCTCAACTCCTGGGATATCAGGCCGCTGGGGGCGGCCGCCGACACCGATCAGCACCCTCTCAGCATGCAGACGTTGCTCTGGTGCACCACCGGAATCAGCGGAGACAACAATGTGATGTTCGTCCTCAAACCGTGCCCAGCCTTTGATCAGAGTGACATCGGCCTTCGCCAAAAAATCAATGTGCATGGCATTGAGGCGATCCACCTCAGCACGCACATTCGCCAACAACTGTGCTGAATCAATCCGGACCTCAGACGGATGGACGCCGTAACTGGAGGCCTCCTCCATCTGCTCCGCCATCTGGGATCCGTAGACCAGCAGTTTCTTGGGGACGCACCCCCTGATCACGCAGGTGCCGCCCACGCGGTCCCCTTCCACGATGGCCACGCGAGCACCGTGACGCGCTGCCCGCTTGGCGGCCGCCAGGCCACCGGATCCGGCTCCGATCACCACAAGATCAAACGACTGGTCCACCGCAACTAACGCTCAATTACCACCCATTCTGATGGGTCTGGTTTCCGGCTCTTCTCAGGGTGCGATCAGGATCAGCAAACCAACCAATCTGTGAGATCCGCATAGGGTTGGATTCGTCGAGACCTGGAGTCCGGTGTGCATCTGCCTCACTACGACCGGATTCCTGATCATGACGGTGGTCACCATCTGATCAAAGTCAGGGTGAGTGATCTTCAGCCCACACAGATGTGCGTTGGGCTTGCGGAAGTGCGCAGCCGTCAGAAGGACTTCCGTCAGGAAAGCAGCAAGGAACGGCTCGAGTATCTGCGGGGCAAGCCTGTGCCCCTGGTGCGCAACCGCCTGGGGCAGCTCTGGATGGTGGATCGACACCACCGCCTGAGAGCCTTGCTGGAGATGGACCCCGACGTCACCACCTATGGCTACGTGATCGCTGAGCTTGACAGCGCCAGCAGCGATGCAGCCCTGCTGGCCCTGCAGGATCGGGGCTGGCTCTATCTCCATGACGGGCGCGGCAACGGTCCCTGGGAACCCTGCGAACTGCCTCAGTCATTGCTTGGCCTCGAGGACGATCCCTACCGAAGCCTCGTCTGGAAACTCAAGAAGGAGGGTCTGATCAAGCCACAGCGCCTGATCCCTTATCACGAGTTTCGCTGGGGGGCATGGCTGCGCACCCGCCCTCTGCCTCCGTTCAGTTCATCCCAGCTGGAACCGGCTCTGCCGGCATCCCGAAGACTGGCTCAGTCCAGAGCTGCAGCTCATCTGGCCGGCTGGACCGGTCAGAGCTGAACACGTAAGAGGTGTTGTCCACACCACTGCGCTGTCCGACGAAGATCCACGAACCAAACCCCGCCCATGCGTCTCCTGACTTCAGCCCTGGCCGCAGCAGCACTGATCACAACCTCAACGGCAAAGGCTGTTGAGATCAATGACCAAACCAGTTTTGTGGGAGTGCCGACGAAGGCGAAACTCACCAACTACCGGTGGTACGCGTTCGAGTGTTGCGCCACTTACTACGTGACGCTGGACTTTCCAGAGGGCGCTGGTGCCGATCTGGGAGGGATCAATCTGGAACAGATCCGTGGCGCCCAGGCCGCTTTCTATTACGGAGCCGTGCCAGTCAAAGCCTTCATCGGCACTCCGCGTCGTCAAGGGAACTCTCTTGACGTCAAGGCGGAATTCAGTGATGACGCACGTTCGGTCAACGTCAGATTCGCATCAGCGGTGCTCCCTGGAGATACCGTCACGATCGCCTTTGAGGCAGGCGTGAACCCACCGGGTGACATCTACACCTTTTCGCTGACGGCTATTCCGGCAGGGCCGAATCCGATCCCTCAGATGGTGGGTGTGGTGCAGATGGAGATCTTTGAACCCGTTTACTGAGGCTGGAGGCTACTGATCAACAAACCACGACGCTTGCTACATAAACAGAGTCCAAAAATAAGCTCTATCAAAAGAAGTTAATTTGGACTACTCTTAGAAACTTAATGTTGGCTGATCCGCCGCTGAAGCGTGAATATCTTTCCAGCCCAGGCCCTGAATAGCAAGAACCTTCAATAAAGTTTTTTTATCCATCCATTCACCATAAATATCATTTCCAAAAGGGCCCGCCGAATGGTGAGGGAATGAATACAAAACCTGCTTATCAAGAACTGGAGAATAAAATATAGATCGGTTATAAATACTACCAACTGATCGGCCATCAACAAGCTTAAAACTTTTGTAACCCAGCTTCTCCGAGAGCAAGGCAAAAACCCCGATCGTGTGAGACTCGACTGAAATATAAGGCGGAATGATTTGATTCAAAACAAAAGCATTTAAAAGATTTTCATCATAACCTTCAACATCTATTTTTGCATAGTAAGGCATGCCGTATCGCTTGATCAAGCTACCAACACTGATCGCTTTAACGTCTATCCTTGTGAAGTCTTTTTCAGTAAATCCACCCTCATCCGGCGCCTTGCCTGGGGCCACCAAAGTACTACGCACATGATACTTGTCATGCAAATAAAAATCAATATTGCCGTCAGAACTTTCGGTTATTGCGCAGTTTTCAACAATAAGCCTTTCCTTCAAAATCTCTTCTTTAAAACGACCCCTGATAAATTCACACAAGGCCGGATTGGCTTCGATTGAAATTACCTTGTCAGACTTAAGGAGATAATAAGGTATATCATCACCATTATTACTCCCAAAATCGTATATTGTTTTCATTGGCAGCCACCCTTGAAATATAAGTTTTTAGCTTAACATAATATCAAAACTTTCGGTTCAGACATTTAATTGGAGCTTCGCAACTAAAAACATACCTTCAACACTCTCTAGGGCTCCCAAAGGACTCACCCTTAAGGGCTTAGGGCTCAACCCAATACGGACAGAGAAGAGGGATAGTGAAACATTTCCATATCAAAACAATCTATACACAGCAAAACTACTTTAATCCCAATCAAGCCATCAGGACCAAGAAATTATCATTATAAGCAGGCCTAGCCTTAACCGTAATAACTTCAAAAGCCATCCAAGTCCGATCAAAGAATCTACTTTCTACCAATTACAAATTAAGGGGTTCTCTAACGTTGCAGAAAGAGGCAATTGAGTTGTGGGGCAATTTGAGCAAGGCATTTGATCTCATATTGAAATTTTTGAATCCAATAACAAAGTTTGAGGCAATAAGAAAACTCAGCGTTTGCGGCGTGAATCGATCTGCAGCAGATCACGCACCCTCTGCACCTGACTGGCCAGCTGTGGATCAGTGCCGAGCTTCTTCTCCACCTGCTGGATGGCATACATCACCGTGGTGTGATCCTTTCCACCGAAGGTTTCACCAATCCGCGGCAAACTGAGCCCGGTGCCCTGCCGCATCAGGAACATGCCCACCTGCCGTGCCTGACTGACCGCTCGTCGACGACTGCTGCTGCGCATGTCATCCGCAGTGACACCGAAGACCTCCGACACCTTGTCGATCACCTGCTGAGGTGTGACGTCGACACCCTGACCGCTGGGATCCAGCATGGGCGCGACCGATTCAACCGTCATCGGCATTCCGGTGATCGAGGAGAAAGCGACTGCCCTGGTCAGCGCACCCTCCAGTTCGCGGATGTTGGAGGTGAAACGACCGGAGATGTACTGGATCAGATCCCTTGGCAGGGAAACACGTTCCTGTTCCGCCTTTTTCTGAAGAATCGCCATGCGCGTTTCCAGGTCCGGGGCCTGGATGTCAGCGATCAAACCCATGGAGAAGCGCGAGATCAGACGTTCCTGCAGTCGGGGGATCTGGCTTGGGGGACGATCGCTGGCAATCACAATCTGTCGACCTGCCTCATGCAGCGCGTTGAAGGTATGGAAGAACTCTTCCTGGGTGTATTCCTTTCCCTCGATGAACTGAATATCGTCAACAAGGATGAGATCAGCGGCCCGGTAACGATCGCGAAAGGCCTGCATGCCGTCTTTACGGATCGCCACGATCAGGTCGTTGGTGAAGGTCTCGGTGGAGACGTAAAACACCTTGGCCTCAGGATCGATCTCGAGGCGGTAATGGCCGATGGCCTGCATGAGGTGGGTCTTGCCGAGGCCGACCCCTCCACAGATGAACAGCGGATTGAATTCGCGACCAGGGGCCTCGGCAACAGCGAGGGCAGCGGCATGGGCCATGCGGCTGTTGGGCCCCACGACAAATCGGTTGAACACGTATCGCATGTTCAGCCCGGGCAGACGACGAGGCGCCTTCTTCGCTGGGGTTGGCGGCGCCAGCGGAGCCGGCACCGCTGCTGCTGAAGCTGCCGCCGTGACAGCTGCAGGCACCGAGCCTGCCTGGAGGTCCTCAGCATCACGCGCCAGAACTGCCACCGTCACTGGTTGACCGATGATTTCACCGGCCACCTCAGCAATGGTGCTCGCGTAGTTCTTGCGCAACCAGTTGCTGGCAAAGCTGTTGGGCGCCAGCAATGTGAGAGTCCCCTCCCTGAATCCGCTGCACTGGGCAGGGCGGATCCAGGTCTCGAAGGTCGGCTTGCTGAGGTTGCTCTGAAGGGCCTGCTGAACCTTGCTCCAAAGCTCACTGCCCGTCAGCACTGCATCCTCCGGTTCACGGTGGCTGAATCTACGCACCTCAGGCCGATCAGTCCGTCTTTAATGAGGTGCTGACGACATCACACATCTTCATGGCCTCCGCCATCCAGCGCCCCCTGCAGCGAGCACTCATGCTCATCGGCGTCGGCCTCATCGGCTCAAGTCTCAGCGGCTGCGGAACCGCCTGGAAACAGCGGATCGGACTGGAGCAGGCCCCTGCCAGCGACCCATTGCCGGAGGTGAGCGATGGGCCCCGCTCAGCGCCCCTTCAACCGGGGAAAAACATCATTGTTGAAGCTGTGGATCGGGTTGGTCCCTCAGTGGTGCGGATCGACACGGTGAAGCGCGTGGTCAATCCGCTTGGCAATTTGTTCGGCGGCAGAGCACCGATCCAGCAGCAGGCAGGCCAGGGATCCGGATTCATCACCCGTTCCGATGGCCTGATCTTCACGAACGCACACGTTGTGGAGGGTGCGGATCAGGTCTCGGTGACGCTGCCGGACGGTCGCAGCTTCAGCGGTCGCGTTCTCGGCAGCGACCCACTCACGGACATCGCTGTGGTGCGTGTGGTTGCCGACAAACTGCCGGTCGCTCCCCTCGGTAATTCCAACAATCTCAACCCCGGGGAATGGGCCATCGCCATCGGCAATCCCCTCGGCCTCAACAACACGGTGACTGCTGGGATCATCAGCGCCGTGGATCGAACCAACGCCATCGGAGAGGGGCAGAGAGTGCCTTACATCCAGACGGATGCCGCCGTGAATCCAGGCAACAGCGGCGGGCCGCTGATCAATGCCGCTGGCCAGGTGATCGGGATTAACACCGCTATCAAAAAGGCCCCCGGAGCCGGCCTGAGTTTTGCCATCCCGATCAATCTGGCCAAGCGGATCGCCCAGCAGATCATCAGCACCGGCCAGGCGTCTCACCCCTTCATCGGTGTGCGGCTCCAGAGCCTGACACCCCAGCTCGCCAAGGAGATCAACGCCGCTGCCAACAGCAATCTGTGCAAAGTGCCTGAATTGAATGGTGTGGTGGTGATCGAAGTGGTGGAGAACAGCCCTGCAGCGGCGGGCGGGATCCGCCCCTGTGACCTGATCCGAGAAGTGAACGGCACCAAAGTGCAGGACCCTTCCCAGGTGCAGTTGGCCGTCGACCGGGGGCGCGTCGGCCAGGCCATGCCCATCCTTGTGGAGCGCGATGGTGACAGCATCGAGCTAACTGTGAAACCCGAGGAACTTCCCCGACAGCAGTGATCCTTTGCGGGCTGATCCGATGAGCAAGCCCATTCTGGTGGTGATGACCCGCTGGCCTGCCAGCGGGCGCTGCAAACGTCGCCTTGCAAGCACGCTTGGTTGCGCGCAAGCGGCAGGGATACAGGCTCGGCTGATCAGTCACACCCTGGCGGTGGCCCAAGATCTCGCCAGGGATGGCACGCTGCGGCTGCACATCGCCGTCAGCGGTGCTGGACCTCGAGCCAGGCGCCGCTGGCTGGCCTCAGTTCCTGAAGCCAGCATCAGCACACAGGGGCGAGGAGACCTTGGCAACCGCATGCGCAGGGAGGTGCTGCGGGCACGTTCGGTTGATCGCACTGCTCCGGTCATCCTGATCGGCACGGATCTCCCCGACCTGGCTGCAAGAGATCTGATCAGGGCACTCGAGCTCCTGCGCCACTCACCACTGGTGATCGGACCGTCACGGGATGGTGGCTACTGGCTGTTCGGTCTTGGAGCAACGGCACCGGGAGCACCGCGCTGGCCCTTTCATTCGATCCCGTGGGGTGGCGACCAGGTCTTCCTCCTCACCTGGCAGCGAGCCTGCGAGCGCGGTCTGGCACCCGCACAGCTCGACGCGCGCAATGACATCGACCAACTCGAGGATCTGGAGGCATGGTTGGCATGAACAGATCAGCGACGCTGAGTGTGGTGATTCCCTGCCTCAATGAGGCAGCACGGCTGCCATTGCTGCTGGCCGACCTGCAGCGCTGTGGGAGCGAACTGGAGATCCTGCTGGCCGATGGGGGCAGCAGCGATGCCACGCCGGAGATTGCGAGCCTGACAGGTGCTCAGCTGATCACGGTTCATCCCTGTGGCCGTGGCCGTCAATTGCGTGCCGCAGCGGCTCAGGCAGGTGGCGAATGGTTGCTGTTCCTGCATGCGGACAGTCGTCTGCCCCTTCAATGGTTCAGTTCGGTCAGCCCGCTGCTGCAAACCTCTGCTGCAGCCGCTGCAGCCTGGTATTTCGATTTTCAAATCAACCCCTCCACTGCGGCGCGACGTCTGCTCGAGCAAGCCGTGGCTTTGCGCAGCCGCTGGCTGCAGCGTCCCTACGGCGATCAGGGACTGTTGCTGCATCGCGAGCTTTATGACCGTTGCGGCGGCTTTGCCGAGCTGCCGCTGATGGAGGATCTGGATCTCGTGGAGCGCCTGAGCTGCATCGCTGATCTCAGGCGCATCGGCCTGCCTCTGACCACCGATGGCCGTCGCTGGCAGAGCGACGGTGTGTTGCGTCGCAGCTGGCGCAATGCACGACTGCGCAGGCGCTGGAAACAGGGCGAGTCCGCGGAGCGGCTAGCCGAGGCTTACTACGGAACTCAGTTGGCGTACCAGAAGCCACAGCGGTGACCGTTGGGCTCAAGGTCCCAACCCAGGCGTTTGTAGAAGGGCAGGACCCCTGGATCGGCGAACAACGTGGCGCGTTCAGTCCCGAGTGCTCGCAGAGCATCGAGGATGTAATCCATCAGCTGACTGCCGAGCCCCGAGCCCTGATACAGGGGGTGAACAGCAACATCCCAGATGGTCGCCTCGAGCACCCCATCGCCTGTACAGCGTGCGAAGCCCACAAGGCGTGGGATCCTGGCATCGTGACGCCAGAGACCGACTCGAATCAGGCTGTTATCGAGAGCCTTGCGAACCCGTCGTACAGGTCGCCGGCTCCAGCCCACCGCCTCGAGCAGCTGCTCCAGCTCCACCAAATCAAACGGACGATGCTGGCTGAACACCAGAGTGAGCTGGCTGGCAGGGGTCGCACACAGCTTCGCCTGATCGCCGTACATCACTTGCAGTGTCTCTGGCGTTAGGGAAGGGTCGTCGATCACTGACGATGCTGCAGTGTCACGATCCTGGCGCACGGAAGGCGCAGAGGACGGCAAGGTGGATGGGCAAGTTCTGCGCCGATGCCTGCGAATCAACTGCTGATTGCTGTACATGGGTGGCTTTTGAGCAAGCAGGTCTGGTCGCCTTTCGCCGCATGCTGGAAAGAGCGACACCCAGAGATCGAGCTGTGGTGCCCTGATCTGCCCGGCTTCGGGGATGCGGAGCGCCCCTCAGGACTGCTTCCCAACCTGTCGGCCTACGGCCGCTGGCTGGCGGAGGAAGCCGTTTACAGGGCAGAGGGGCGACCGTTCGTGCTGTTGGGCCACTCCCTTGGCGGCAGTGTGGTCCTGCATGCCGAAGCACATCTGCGACAACAGCAACAGCCAGGATTGATGGGCGTTGTTCTGCTGGCAGCTGGAGGAGGGATCTATCAGCCGCGACCGTTTCGTCGACTGCGCAGCTTCGGGAAGCTGATTCTGGAGCTGCGTCCCGATGCCCTTGCCCAGCTACCGGCTCCCATAGGAGCGCTGGGACCGTTCAAGGCCGAGCGGCGGGCGGCCCGCGGACTGCTGGTCAACAGCACCAGCCGGGGCGCGGTTCGGGATCTGCCTGGATTGGTGGCGAATCTGGGAGTCGAAAGCCTCTGGATCAGTGGAGACAACGATCAGGTGATGGAGCCTGGCTACGTGCGCCATCTTGCGGCGTACAGCCCTGGTCACGACTACCGCCAAATCAATGGGTGTGGCCATCTGCCCATGCGAGAAAAGCCCGAGGTTCTGAGCGACATCCTCTCCAGCTGGGTTGAGGATCAGAGCTTGGCAAGGCCCCGTTCCTGAAGCTCGGCGAGTTCGGCGTAGAGACCGCCTTGCGCACGCAATTGCAGGTGGGTTCCCTGCTCAATCAAACGACCACGTCGCAAAACGAGAATCCGATCCGCTGCTTCAACGGTGGCTAGACGGTGAGCAATCACCACGGCGGTTCGTCGTTCCAACAAGCGGTCGAGATCACTCTGCAGGGTTGCTTCAGTGGAAGGATCCATGAAGGCGGTGGCCTCGTCCATCACGAGGACATTGGGATTGCGGATCGCCACGCGGGCAACCGCGAGCAGCTGGCGTTCACCGGAGCTGAGGTTGCCCCCACGCTCTCGCAGTTCTGTGTCCAGCCCCTGAGGAAGCCTCCCAAGCAAGGAGTTGAGGCCGAGATTCCTACAAACCTCCTTGAGCTGCTTGTCATCGATTTCCTGATCGAGACGAAGGTTGTCGCCGACGCTGCCACTGAACAGAAAGGTGTCCTGCAGAACCACCCCTAGCTGGCGACGGAGATCTGGCAGAGAGAGGCTGCGGATGTCGCGTCCATCGAGAAGAATGCGTCCCTGCTGAGGTTCATAGAGCCTGCAAAGCAACCGGATCACGGTGGTCTTTCCTGAACCGGTGGGGCCCACCAGAGCCACATGTTCACCGGGAGCAAGCCTGAAGCTCAGATCCTGAAGAATCGGCTCATCAGCTCGATAGGCGAAGTGAACGCCTTCAAACACCACTTCACCGCGCGACGAGGGCATCACCTGAAGCGAAGCGGACAACCCCTCAGCTTCGGATTCCTGCGTTTTGGCAGGGCCCGCAAGAGTGTGATCCCGGATTTCCAGTGGCTCCTCGAGCAGTTCTCCGATGCGCTCAACAGCGGTCAAACCACCCTGAATCTGAGTGAAACGCTCGGCCATCTGCCGCAGTGGATCAAACAGTCTTTGCGAAAAAAGAATGAACGTTGTGAGGATGCCCAGCCCCATTGCCCCGGAGGTGACCATCCAGCCCCCCAGAGCGAGCACAATCGCCACCGCACCAAGGGAAACCCACTCCAGAAATGCGGAGATGCTGCTGTCAAACAAAATCGTTCCATTCACCGCCTCGCGATAAGCCAGGCCGGTTCGTTGGAAACGGGCTCCGTTGAGGGCCTCACGACGGAACATCTGAACCACGTCCAGACCCTGCAGATTTTCCTGAAAATCTGCGTTCAGCTGTGAAAGTTCCTCACGCACCCGGTAGTTCGCTTTGCGGTAGCGCGCCTGCAGCCAGAGCACAACCAGGGTCACAGGAACCTGGGACACGAGCAGCAGAAGCCCGAGTCGCCATTCGATCAGCAACATGGCCACCGCGATCACGGTGAGCGTGACCAGATCGCTCAACACACCAACAGCCCCGCTGCCGAACACCTCAGCCAATGCATCGACATCACTGGTGAGACGCGTGAGCAACTTGCCCACAGGCATGCGGTCATGGAACCGCAGGGAGAGATCCATCGCATGGGCGAAGAGATCACGACGAATTCTGGCCGTGAGTCGCTGTCCCACCGATTGGATGTTGTAGGTCTGCACTCCTGTCAGAGCCAGACGCACCAGCACGGAAACCAGTAATGCCGCAATGATCAGCCGGATCGCCAACGTGCTGTCCAGCGGCTGAAGAATTGGAGCGACGGCCTCATTGGTGACTCCCGACATGGTGCGCAGAATCGAGATGGCCTGACCGACAAGCAGCGGCTGGATCGCGCCGGCGAGCGCAACCGGAATCAGCAGAACCAGGGTGAGCAAGAGACGACGACGGTCGCGTCCGAGGTAACGCCCCAGCCGACTGATGCGCTGAAAATCGGAACCGGCCATCAGGTCGTGCTCACGAGCTCCCTCCTGGGAGCATCCATCGCTTCGATGACCTGTTGCAGCTCTCCCTGATCCAAACGCAGCGAAAGCGGATGGCCCACAAGTCGGGCGGTGGTGTGGAAGAGGTCCTCAATCGCCACCAGACCGTTGTCTTTGAGGGTTCGCCCTGTGGCGACCAGATCCACAATCGCTTCGGCGATCCCCGTGATCGGACCGAGCTCCACGGATCCGGTGAGATGCACCAGCTCAACGGGAAGATCGATCGAATCGAAATACTGTCGGGCACAGCGGGTGAATTTGCTGGCCACCCGGCAATGGGGAGGAAGGTCGGTGGCCCTTCGATAACCGCTGCTGGACTTCACGGCGACGGACATGCGGCAGCCGCCGAAACCGAGATCGACCAGATGCGCAACAGGCATCTGGTGCTCACGCAACACGTCGTACCCGACCACTCCAAGCTGGGCCTGTCCGTAAGCGACGTAAACCGGCACATCTCCGTTTCGGACCAGTAGAGCTCTGGCGCGGCCGCATACCGAAGGAACCATCAGCTGACGGTTGTCGGGATCGAGCACGGCCGAAAAATCGAGACCGGCAAGCCTGAACCGTTCCACGGAGTCCCGCAGCAGAGCGCCCTTGGCCAGTGCAACGGTGATCATGGAAGCTTGCATCGCTCAAAACTTTAACGATGGGTCACGCCTGTCAGAGCGACGGAATCGAGCCGCTTCCGGTCCTGGAGGACAACATCGTCTGGATCTGGGCAAGGGGCCAGGACGCTGTGGTGGTCGATCCCTCCGTAGCCGAACCCGTGGCCGAGTGGCTGGTGGAGCGACAGCTGACCCTCAGGGCCGTTCTTCAGACCCATCACCATGCGGACCACATCGGCGGCACTCCCGATCTGTTGCGTCAGTGGCCGACAGCCGCGGTGATCGCGGCCGCCGCCGACCGGACAAGGATTCCCTTCCAGACGGTTTCGATTGAGCCGGACATGCAGCTGGAACTGCTGGGACAACCTGTCACGGTGATCGATGTGAAAGCGCACACCAGGGCACATCTGGCTTTTGTACTGCCTCAGGGCAGCTCCACGGACCATCCCACACCTGTGCTGTTCTGCGGAGACACCCTCTTCGGCGCAGGCTGTGGGCGTCTGATGGAAGGATCACCCGAGGACATGCATCTGGCCCTGCAGCGTTTTGAGGATCTTCCTGACGAGACCCTCGTGCACTGCGCTCACGAATACACCGAGGCGAACCTGCGCTGGGCCCACGCCCTCAGACCGGATGACCAGGCCATTGCTGAACGCCTGAACAGCGTCAGTGAACTGCGCAGACGTGGTGGCCTCTCCCTGCCCAGCACCATGGGAGAGGAGCGCCGCACCAACCTTTTCCTGAAAGCCTGCTCGGTGCAGGAGCTGCGGGACCTGAGGCTGCACAAGGACAGCTGGAGAGGCTGATCAGCGCTCAGCTGGCACGGCTCAGCAGTGCACGACGCTGCGGATGCAGCAGAACGGACGACCCGGGCTGCAAACGCAGACGGCAGGTCTGACCACGCTGGTAGTCCTCGGTAAGAGGTCTCAGCAGTCGCAACTGACGGTCACCGCTCCTCACCCGGTACATCCAGCTGTGACCAAGGAACTCCCGACCCACCACTTCATCTTTCCCCTCGGAATCCTCGTGAAGTGTGATCGCTTCGGGCGCGACCAGAATCGTTGCCTCCTCGGGCAGGGAATCGGCCTGGAGATCACCGGGTCTCTCAAGGTCACCCAGGGGACAGCGCAGGCAGCCACCGGCGGCATCGTTCCAGACGGGCAGAACGTTGCGCTGCAGCACGAAGCTGCCCACGAAGGGCGTCGCAGGTGACTCCACCAGCTCCTTCGGACTGGCGCACTGATGCAGAAGCCCATCGCGCAGCACAGCCACCCGACTGCAGATCGCCAGGGCCTCCTCAGGGTCATGGGTGACCAGAACACCGCTGGCGTTGCAGGCACTGAGAACGGATGGAAGTTCACTGCGCAGGCGCAGACGCACCTCCACATCAAGGTTGGAGAAGGGTTCATCAAGCAGCACCACTGACGGTGCCGGCGCGAGGGCTCTTGCCAGAGCCAGACGTTGACGCTGTCCCCCTGAAAGTTCGTGGGGATAGCGCGCCCTCAACTCCTCCAGGCCCAGCAGCTCCAGCAGCCAGGCCGCCCGAGAACTGTCCTGCCCGCGGCGAAGACCGAAACAGGTGTTGTCCCAGGCATTCAGATGGGGGAACAGGGCATAGTCCTGGAATACCATGCCCACTCCCCGGCGTTCAGCTGCCACCGAGAGCTGGGGGCTGGCCACCTCGCAGCCATGAAGGCGGATGCTGCCTCGGGTGGGGCGCTCGAAACCGGCGATCAGCCTCAGCAGTGTTGTCTTGCCGCAACCGGAGGGCCCCAGCAAACCCACCAGTTCTCCACTCTGCAGTCCGAGGTTGATGTCCTGGAGAGTCCAGTTAGCACCTGAAGTCACATAGCTGTGCCACAGACCGTCGATCTCGACCGGAAGGGACTCCATCGACACGAAGCGCGAAAATGCAGCCCCATTGTGATGCCCTTTCATGACGACCACCACCCATCAGGCGGTCACCACCGCTGAGGCTCCGGCTCCGGTGGGGCCTTACAACCAGGCTGTCCAGGCTGGAGGATGGCTTTATTGTTCAGGCCAGATACCACTGGACCCCGCCACGGGTGAGATGGTGGGCGGCGGCGATGTGGAAGCAGAAACCAGGCAGGTGCTGCGCAATCTGCAAGCCGTGCTCAGCGCTGCCGGAACTGAGGCCGCCAAAGTGGTTCGCACAACGGTGTACCTGGTTGATCTCGCCGACTTTCTGGCGGTCAATGCGATTTATGCCGAAATGTTCGGCAGCGGAGTGAGCCCTGCCAGGGCCTGCGTTCAGGTGGCTGCTCTGCCCAAGGGCTCGAAGGTGGAGATCGACTGCATTGCCTGGTTGGGATGAAGCGATCCCACGGTTTCATAGGTTAAGAGATGCACCGAGCGACCTTCATGGCCCAGGCCAAGCTGACCATCGGCGAACTGGAAGCGGGCTATCCCTTGTATTGCAAGGCATTACGACGGCTTCTCAAGGAGGGGCGTGAGGTGAAGGACATTGAAAAAACAGTTTGCTGGGGCCATCTGGAGACCCTGAACCGCTGCCTGCCTGGTCGCTACAAGGCGCCCTCTTACCTGATGGCGCTGATCCGACGCGACCTGGAGCAGCCCAGCCCCGGGTAGGCCTTGCTTCGGCAAGCCGTGCAGAGCAGCGCTTCTTTGGCTCAGTCGGTCAGCGGCTTAGAAGGATCGGTTTCCTCCACTTCCCCCTGGAAGACACGGCTGGCGAATACATCTGCTGCTTCGATGGTGATCAGAGCTTCACGACTGAGAGGTTGACCGCGACTTGAGAACAAGCGGTTGGCATGGCGCAGACGCAGACGATCGAGGGCGTTGCGAATGGAGCGTGCATTGGCGAAGAAAGGCAATTGACGCCGCCTGCTGATGTAGCTCTCAAACGCTGCAACCGCTGCGTCACTGAATCGATACTGCTGTTGTTCCAGCAACAGTTCGGCGATCGCCATCAATTCACTCTGGCTGTAATCAGGGAAATCGATGTGATGAGCAACCCTTGAGGACAGTCCAGGATTGGATTGATAAAAAGCTGTCATCCGATCCTTGTAACCAGCAAAGATCACCACAAGATCATTGCGCTGACTCTCCATCTCCTGAAGAAGGATCTCAATCGCTTCAGCTCCATAATCTCGCTCGTTTCCCGGTTTGTAGAGGTAATAAGCCTCATCTATGAACAGCACGCCTCCCTGGGCGCGTTTGATCATCTCTTTGGTTTTCGGGGCCGTATGCCCCACATATTGACCAACAAGGTCATCCCTGGTGACGGTGATCACTTGACCTTTACGCAGATAGCCGAGGCGATGAAGAATCTGCGAAATCTTCTGCGCAACAGTTGTTTTCCCAGTTCCTGGCTGACCGGTGAACGACATATGCAGACTGGGAGCTTTGCTCACCAAATCCAGGGACTGCCGGGCCTGATCCACCAGCAGCAAAGCGGCGATCTCACGGATTCTGGTTTTGACTGGGCGTAAACCGATCAGCTCTGTGTCCAGGTTCTTGAGAACCTCTCCGACTCCCGAAGCAACAAAGCTGGCTTCAAGATCAATCGATGAGTCCATCAATCGCCGCGGCGAAGGCATGGTCTGAATCGGTGAGGATCGAATCCTCCGCGTCCTCATCCGGGCGCAAGGTGATGTTCACATAGTTTTTCCCAAAGCTGATGTCGGGATAGCGCTTGCGTACTTCACTGAACTCACCGAGACGATCAAGAAAATCACGGGTGGAGCTGTAGCTGTCGAACTCGAATCGCTTCTCAAGACAGACCGGTCGCTTGCGTTCATTCCAAGGTTCCATCGACAACCTCGAGACCTCTCCGAAACCTAAAGGAGAGCCCCCCTCTGACAGCCCATCAGGCGCTCGGACCAGGATGACGCATAAGCGTGGTTAGCCGCCTGCTGCTCTGGGTCCTGGGTATCGAGAGGATTGGGCATCGTTCCGGCAATCGCCGCGTTGGTGACACAGAACATCGACTTCTGAAAGCTGATGCAGATCTGAACATGGGCATCCGCCTGGGCCCGACCATGACGGTCGTACCAGCGGCTGAGCTCCTCGGGAAGATTCCGGTACATGTCCGACATGCACAGACTGGGAGGAATTCCAGCTCCCATGCTCGGCACAGGATCTGCGTAAAGAGCGCCGTATTTGAACAGACTCTGGTCGGCAGCGATCTGACGGGCCTGAGCGTTGTAGGACACCGTTCCCAGAAATGGCATGCCCCGAAAGAACACGGCCTCCACATAGGGGACGGCAACATCAACAAGGAAGGTGAGGCCGGCTTCCGGAGGGAGAACCCAGACGGACTCTCCGCCCACCATGACCTCGTAGGTGATGGGATTACCTGCGGCCGTCACCAGACCATCACGGATGTGGTGAACCACATCCAGAACGCAGGCCACTTCCCCGATGCGATAGCGGCGTGCAAGATCGATGAAAATGTCACTCATCACTCGCCAGAACAGGCCGAGGGCATAGATCGTCGTCATCGACCTGATCGCCTCCGGTGCAAATCCCGGATAAAGGGTGTTGACCAAACGCAGAAGCGGATCCCGCTTGGAGCGCAGGGCGATCACACGGCGGCATACATCCTGAAAAGGCTCTGAATCGAAATAGGCATCCATCCCACCGGTGCCATGCCAGAACATCGCCTTCTGGCAGTACTCGGCATATTCAAAATTGATGCGATCACCCATCAGGTGTTCCCAAAGTCGTTTGGGGGTGAATCCTTCATGAAAGAAGCGAAACACCGGAAACGGGTTGAGAAGCTGTGTCTTGCCCTGATAAACAAGATTGCAGCTGTAAGCATCGAGCACGAGCCCGTAGCTCTCAAGCACATTGACCACCTGCAAAAGATGATCCGGTGTGTCAGCAAGCAGCGGGGTATCCGAGAGCAGACGCCTTATCAACTCCTCCTGATCGGGAAGCGTGGGTTCGGTGGCTTGAGGTCGGGAGGTGGTGGTCATGAAAGTCCTCCAGGCTGAACCAATGTGGCGAGTTCACTGAGCTGAGCGGTCGCTGGCTGGCTCAGGCCCACAAGCAGATTGGGCACGACACCAAGCAGAAGGATCAGCAAAGACATCGAAAGTGCGGGGATCTGCTGAGCGAAGGGCACCTGATTCAGAATTTTGGGATTCTGATTGGCGCCTGGAGCCACGGCAAGACGACCGAAGAAGGCACGGTTGACCAGCAGCAGGAAATACACAGCCGTGAGACCTGAACCGACCATGGACAGCAGGGTGGCCACAGGGAACATCTCGAAACTGCCCTTGAACACCAGGAACTCTGAAATGAAACCGGCCATGCCGGGGATGCCTGCGCTGGCCATCACGCCGATGATCATCAGTGTGCCGGTGAGTGGGAGGCCACGCTGAGGATTCAGCAGCCCCCTCAGCACATTCAAATCACGAGTACCGGTGCGCTCATACACGACTCCAACTGCAAGGAAAAGAACCGCAGAGATCAAACCGTGACTGACCATCTGGAACAGCGCGCCGATTAATGCAAGGGGTGTGGCCGCAGCGGCGGCCAGCAGCACATAGCCCATATGGCCCACGGAGCTGTAGGCCACCATCCGCTTCATGTCGGTCTGGGCGATGGCTGCCAGGGATCCATACAACACCGAAACGGCAGCCCAGCCGGCCAGCCAAGGAGCAGCCACGGACCACGCCTCCGGAAAGAGACCGAGACAGAACCGCAGCAGGCCGTAGGTGCCCAGCTTGAGCAACACCCCGGCCAGCAAGACGGAAACAGGCGTGGAAGCCTCGGTATGTGCGTCGGGAAGCCAGGTATGGAATGGAAAGAGAGGAATTTTGATCCCGAAGCCGATCAGCAGACAGGTCATCAGCACCAGCTGACTGGCCAGTCCCATCTGAGCCGTGAGGATCGGCCGGATTCCGAAATCAACGCTCCCAGTGACCAAGGCGATCCCCAGGAAGGCCGCCAGAATCAGCACGCCAGACACGGCGGTGACGATCAGAAACTTGGTGGAGGCATAAGCCCTGTTGGCGCCACCCCAGATAGCGATGAGCAGCCAGAGAGGGATCAGTTCCAGTTCATAGAACAGGAAGAAGAGCAGAAGGTTCTGAGCAAGAAAGGCTCCATTCACCGCTCCACTGATCACCAGCAGAAGGGCGAAATAGACGCGGGGGCGATTCTCAACGGAGCGCGAAGCAGCGGCTGCCACGAGGCAGAGCACCCCATTCATCAGAACAAGCGGGAGCGACAGACCATCAACTCCGAGGCTGAATTCAAGGCCCATCTGCGGAAGCCAGGGAAGAATCTCCACCAGTTGCTGGCCCGGCTCGACAGCCGAAAAGGGGATCAGCAGAGCAAAACTGAGCAGGCACTGGATCGCGAGAGTGACCAGGGTGAAGGTGCGACTGCGACCGATACTCTCGGAATTGTCGGAGTTATCTGCACCTGGCAGAACACAGATGAGGAGTGCACCGAGAAAGGGGATCAGGAGAAGAATCGTCAGCATGATGACCTCACTGCAGAACCCAGCTCAAAGACATGAGCAGCAGCACGATGGCGCCGATCACAGTGAGCACATACGACTGGGTCTGACCACTGATGCTCAGCTTCAGGCCTTCGGCACTCGACAGGGAGAAGCGTGCCAGACCATGCAGCACGCCATCAACGACATTGCGGTCAAACCAGCCGGCGAGCTGAGAGAAGGTGGCCACCACATTGACGATTGTGACTCTGTAGAAACGCTCGGTGTAGAAGTCGTAGGCGAGCAGATCCTGAAACCAGCGAAGAATCGGATTGAGTGAGCGTGACCAGGCTTTGTTGAGTGGAACAAGAGCCCCAGCAAGCAAACCGGCAACACCACTGGAGACCACCAGAGCAGCGGCCCAGAAAGGGAAGGCCAGCAGACCATCGAGCGATTCCAGACGGATCAGCAGGAACGGAGTCAGCACCACGATCACGGTGAGCGCCACCATCGGCAGTGCCATCTGCCAGTTGACCTCCGCCGCCCGGCGGGTCTTGGCGAGCGACGGACCAAGGAACACCAGGCGGAACACCCTGGTGAGATTCAACGCTGTGAGGGCATTGGTGATCAGGAACACCGGCACGAACACCACCGCTCTTGCCCCGACCAGCTCGACAGCCTGTGCCAGGCAGAGGAATCCTCCAAGTGGAAGCAACCCGACCAGCCCGGCTCCACCGACCAGAAAAGAGCCTGTGGTGGCTGGCATGCGACTGCCCAGTCCGCCGAGCTCGGTGATGTCCTGACAGTTGGTCGAGGCGATCACCCCCCCCACACTCATCGACAGAAGAGCCTTCGAAACGGCATGGGCATAGAGCAGCAGCAGTGCCAGCACGGGCACCTGCAGAGAAATGGCGATGAACACCAGACCGAGATAAGCCGTCGTGGAGTACGACAGCGTGCGCTTGATATCAACCTGGGCGATCGAGACCAAGGACCCGCCGATGGCACTGATGGTGCCGATCACCTGAAGCACCACCAGGGTGACCGGCGCGTGCTGCAGCAAGGGCATGACCTTCAGCAGCACGATTGCACCACAGGTCACAACAACGGAATTGCGCAGAATCGATGCAGGGTTGGGGCCTTCCATGGCCTCGTCTAGCCAGAGGTGCATGGGGAACTGGGCACATTTACCGGTTGGACCAGCGACCAGTCCCAGACCCAGAAGCGTCGCAGCCAACGGCGTAAGAGTGTCCTGGGCCGACCAGCTGTAAAGGTCATCAAAGCCCGTGACTCCTGACCAGGCGGTGAGAGCCACCACACTCATCAACAGCATTACGTCACCGACGCGTTTGGTCAGAAAGGCGTCGCGGGCGGCGGTGACCACCAGCGGCTGGGCATACCAGAAGCCCACCAGCAGATAGGTAGACAGGGTGAGCATCTCCAGAAGGAAATAGCTCTGAAACAGGGAATCGCTCAGCACAACTCCCGACATGGCGCCTTCAAAGAAGCCGAGCAGGGCAAAGAAACGAGCCAGGGCCCATTCCTTATCGAGGTACCCCAGCGAATAGATCTGGGAGAGAAGGCTCAGGCCAGTGATCAGCTCAAGAGCGGAAACATTGGTGAGCGAAAGGCTGAAGCTGATCTCAAGATTGAGATCACCCACAGTGAGCCAGGGCATGCCGATCACGGCAGGACCATTGGCCATGACATCCCTGAGCACAAGACTGCCGTGAACCACGGCCAGCAGCGTCAGCAGGATGTTCAGATACGCCGGAGGACGATGGGCATCCCTACGGAACCAGCCGAAGGCCCATGGCAGGGAAACCAGCATCCCGGCGAATCCATAGAGCGGAATCAACCAGGCGGTCTGAAGTGGCAGCGAAAGAGCTGTAGTCAAAAGCAACGAGACCTGAAGGGCCGTTGTGGTGCGTGTTGGCCGCGGAATCTAGTCCGAAATGATGCACGCGGACGTTATTGATCAACTGCGCCGTCGCACATTGGTAGGCACGAGTGCAGGCTCAACCTCCTGGTGGGGCCGGGCAATGATATGCGCCGCAACAAGGCCGTCACCGACCCGCTCACAGGCATCGGCGCCGGCACGCACAGCAGCGTTCACAGCACCGGTCTCACCGCGAACCATCACAGTGACGTAGCCACCACCGACATATTCACGGCTGACCAGTTGCACTTCGGCGGCCTTGGTCATGGCGTCAGCAGCCTCGATGGCCGGCACCATGCCACGGGTTTCGATCATGCCGAGGGCGATTCCCTTCACGGAAGGTTCAGGAGCAGACGTGAGGGACTTGGAGGCGCGACCGGACCCTGACGAGCCTGAAGAGGATGAGGCGCGACGGCTGCTGCCGCCCCTTGCGGCCAAAGATCGGCTGGCCCCGGACCGTGCTGGGGTGCTGCGACGGGTGGTTGTGGAGCGGCGGCTGGCGACGGGAGTCACATCCACCGTTGCCGAAGAGGCTGCGGAATCAGAGCTGGCCGCGACGGTTTCGGATGCAGTGCCAGTGCTTTTCTTCGCCCCCGTGGACACCTGGCCGGAGGCCTTTGCAGGCGCTGATGTCGTTGATGCTGCAGCGGCGGATGCGGAGGAGCGACGACGGGGAGCTGGGCTGGCCATGGGAAGAGATGAGAAGGATGGGGTGAAGGACGGAAAGCGGTCAGTTACCCATCCGGCATCCAGTGGTCGATGATTCCACCGATCGTCAGATCCGTGAGAACAGTGCTGTTGGGACAGGCAAATCGCGCTGCCGAGCCACTGGCGGTGAACACCCAGTTGCCCTCCCTTGCTCCGACAGGATCAACGGCAACGAGCTTTTTGCCTTTGTTGTTCCTGAGAACACGCAGATGCATGTGATCCAGCCCCGCGACGCGATAGGAGCAGACAAGGGTTCCCATGACCTGCATGATCTCCATCAGGAGGCCTCTCCAGGTTTGGGGGTTGGGGAGGGATTGGAGGTCGCAGGAGCGGAGGGCACTGATGACGACGCCTTGGGTGGATCGACTTCCCAGTGGTCAATGATTCCCACGATGGTGAGATCACTGGGGTAGGACTTACTGCCCGCCGCCTCGCGCGCAGCGGAGCTGCCCACAACGATCACCCAGTCGCCGGGCTTGGCCCCGACTGCATCCACCGCCACTTTCTTGGTGCTGCCGTCCAGCACCACCTGGAGATGCTTGTGCTCGAAATCCGGAATCCGGTTGGTTGAGACGAGCGGCTTCAGGACCTTGACAATCAGCATGGTCAGTGAGCCTCCTGCTGGACGGGATCGAGTGTGGAACCTACTGCCAACGCCGGGTGTGGCTGGTCACGGTCGCGAATGGTCAGAAGGGTGTGAAGAAGACCGTCATTGACGAGCGTCGAATAACGCTCATCGATGGCCTTCTGGATTCGCTGACAATCGGCGATGGCGCGATCCCTGGCACCGGGAACCTTGCCCGAGTAGTCAAAGCGCACGACAACCGGAATCGGCAGATCGCGAGCCACATTGAGGCCCTTGAAGATTTTCACACCCACATCAAGATCCGGCGCTCCCTGCTCAACGGTGTCGAGATGGGCGAAATAGGTGAGGTTGCGAAGGTGCACCTCCTTGAAGCCGATGCCGACCCCGATGAAACGCTCCGCATGCCCGGCATCCGGGTAGGGACCGTGATGCAGCGAGCGGACATAATCCTGCTGGGAGATGTTGCTGACAAGCAGCCGTGTGATGAACCTGACCATGCCCTCATCGGGAGCAGAAGACACATGGGTCTGCACAGCGGCCTGGACGGCATCCCTCGCCTGCTGCACCGTCAGCGGGGAGGTGCTTTCGTACAGCGCCCGGGCACAGAGCCACTGATCCAGAAGGATCTCACCGTTGTGATCGGGAACATGAACCCGGATGGCATCGGTGTCGGTGTCCAGGCCGACCAGGAGCAGGTCAACCGAAGCGCCACAACAGAAGCTGTTCTCAACCGCTTCACGGAAGTCATGCAGACGCTGCAGACCCGAAGCAGCCGCCAGTGAGTCATCACTTCCGTGCGCAGCACAGCCCTGATGCGTCGGATCGAGGGAACTGAAGTGGTACGCCACCACCTTCAGATAGCGCGTCGGAGCATGCGCTTCATTGGGAACCTGCTCGCGGAAACGGCGATGCTCGGTCTTGATCCAGCGATTGACGGTGTTCTCAACATCGAACATGGCGCCGGCATGCGAGCGACGGCGCACGGCGCTGAAGGGAATGCGCAGGGCGTAGGCGATGGTGTGCGCCAGCCGGCCGTCAGCGCAGGGAGTCACATCAAGCAGATGGAATCCGCAGTCGAGAAGGAACGCATTGAACTCCTCCGAGGCCTGACTGCCTGATGCCGCCTCCAGGGGATCGTCCTGGAAAAAACGCTCACTGAACAGCTGATGCGACTGAAACACACACCAGGCGAACAGGGCTCTCATGTCCAGGGGTCTCACCCAGGACTTCTCCAGGATGTGATCGGGAAGGTCAAACCCAAGCTCGGAGCGGGCAAGGCGCTGAGCCTGTGCCAGAAAGTCAGGTTCATGCTGAAGAGCCGACACCCGCTTCAGCAGGGGCACGATCCGGTCGAAGCGACCTTTGACGTCAAGCTCGTAATCCCTGAGCCGGTCGTTGGCCGCCTGATCGGTCAGTGGATGGGTGTCCACCGACCAGGGAAGTGAGGTTCTGCTGAGGTTGACGGCAACAGCGTTTCCGGACTCTCCACGCTTGAGCCTGGCTTGCTTCAGGGGTTTGGGGCGACGGCGATCCGCCTGAGAGCGGATGCGACTTCCGGAAACGGCTCCAGCGTTTGGAAGAGCCGCCTTTCCTGATGCAGCCAATGCCTGGCGACGCTGCAAAGTGGTTTGCCGCGTTGTGCTGCCGAGCAGTGAGCTGGATTCCGCTGGATTGCTGACTTCAGGAGCGGGGGCCCGCTGAGCAAGCGATTCCTGGAGCTGGCGCCGGGTTGGAGCAGTGGGCGCAAGAGGTCGCCCGCCACGGGGAGGCATGGAGCGAACCATTCGCGAATCAGCCCCTTGCGCCGCCGGAGACGGTGATCAATGAGCCTTTTTCGGTGTTGCCGTGGGAACCGGTCACCCGGCAGACCGGCCACTCGGCCTGCTCGTTGCGCTTGCGCTCGAACGGAGCCATGGCACCCATGGGACCGGGACGGCTGGGATTGCGACGGCGGGCTGAAGCACCTTCGGTTCCGGTGACATGCTCACCACGGTCCCAGTCATCACCGGTGACCTTGGTGGAGGAACCCTCACCGGTGACGCGGGAGGAGGGTTGATCAGCCGGTTCACTGACAACAGCCACGGTGGGCTGGAACTGGCGACGCTGGAAGTCACGGTTATCGAACAGGAACTGCTCCGTTCCTGTCACCTTGCCGCCGGCCATGTCGAAGGGCCCGGTGATGCGGTTGCCCTGTTCATAGGAGGTTCCGGTGACGGAACCCTGGGCATCACGCTGCTGCTGAGCGGCACGCGCCGGTGACATCACGCTGAAACGGGTCCATGCGGCACCGTCTGGGGATTGTCCGTGGGTATCGGTTCCGGCAGGGGCATCGGCACCACAGGCCGCTGCGAGCTGATCGGCGCCCACATAAGGAGTTCCGGTGACCGCTTCGCAGGCACCACGCTTGTCACCAGTCATCACACCACCGACACCGGGCTGGATGCCGGTCATGGCTGCGGAGGGAGTACCGGGACGCACAGGCGTGCGCTCGCGGATCGCCTGAACAGCTGGGGTTCCACAATGCTGACCGGCCTGTTCGAGACCTGCATAGGGCGTGCCGGTCACGGCCTGACAGCTGCCGGGCTCATCTCCGGTCACACGCTCGGAGCGACCGGTTCGGGTGCCACTGACGACCTGGTTGCGATTGGTGATGCTGAAGCCGACCTTGGCCGCTTCAGGATCAGGATTCGTGCCGCAGAAGCCGTTGACCTGCTCGGTGCTGATGTACTGGTCACCGGTGACGCGATGACAGGACCCGAACTCGTCGCCGGTCACCTGGGAGGAGCGACCAACCAGGGTGCCGGTGACACCGGTCCCTGAGAGGGTGGCGGACAGGCCGACCTTGGTCGCAGGCCGACCATCGGGAAGAGGGTCGGAACCGAGATACTGATCACCGGTGAGACTGCGACTGGCACCTGCTTCGTCGCCGGTGACACTGGCGGAACGACCCACCATCACACCACTCACCGGGCGGCCTTCAAGAGTGAGGCTGTGGCCGACCTTGCGCGGTGATGGGTTGGAGCCGCCGCAATAGGCTGCAGCCTGATTGGCGGAAATGTATTCCGTGCCGGTCACGCTCTTGCAGGTACCAGGCTCATCACCGGTGACCTTGCCCGACCGACCGACTTCGTTGCCGGTCACCCGGTTGCCGTGACTGGTGGAGGTGACACGAACCTTGGCTGGGGTGGTGGGCTCCGGAGCCTGTTGGCAGAAGGTCTGGAAGACCTCAGCTCCGAGGTACTCGGTGCCGGTGATCGAGCGGCAGGTGCTGG